>KL571272.1:27096-27813 GCA_000715855.1 Actinoplanes liguriensis | reverse complement strand
CGCCCGCCAGCTCAGCAGGCGCAGCGCGATGACGGCGGCGAGCGCCGGCACGGCGAAGACCGTCACCGACAGGACGACGTTGTACGGGTCGTCCTGCCAGGGGCTTTCCATCCGTACGGCGTGAATCTGGGTCGAAAGCAAGGTCAGAGCCTCGGTGACAAAGGCCGCGCCGAGCGCGATCAGAATGGATTTCACGGCGTCATACTACGCACCGCGTAGTACGTGGCAAGTAGTAGAGTGGGATCCGTGGAAGCCAGAGACTCACAGATCTTGGTGATGTGCGCGCTGCTCGACGGCCCGATGCACGGATATGCGATCAACACCGCCATCGAGGAGATGATCGACGACCGTCTCGGCCCGGGCAGCCTCTACGGCGCGCTGACCCGGCTGGAGGCCAAAGGGCTGATCGAATCCCTGCCCGGGCAGGGCCGGCAGCGCCCGGTCCAGCTCACCGCCCAGGGCCGCGAGGTCGTCGAACGGGAGCTGCGGGCGATGGCCCGGGTGGCCGATTCGGGGCTGCGCCGGCTCGGGATCCGGCCCGCATGATCGCGGCCCGCGGCCTGGTCCGGCTCTACCCGTCCGCGTTGCGGGACCGCTGGGGCGACGACCTGGAGCAGGAGGCCCGTACCGGCGGCTGGCGCACCGCGCCGGGTCTGCTGGCCGGCGCGGCCGGGATGTGGCTGCACCCGGTGATCTGGCCGGCCGCCTCACCCGGCT
>KL571272.1:24565-26911 GCA_000715855.1 Actinoplanes liguriensis | reverse complement strand
GGCCCACTCGTGGCCGCTGTCGATCAGCGACGTTCTGGTCTTCGCCGGGTTGCTGCTGGTCGCCCCGCTGCCGCGGCTCGCGGTTGCGGCCATGCGGCAATTGCTGGGGTACGGAGTGCGGCGCCTCGCCGTCCCCGCAATCCTGGGCCTGGCCATTGCCACCTGGGCCAACACCGGGGCCGCCGAGCCGGCACCGGCCGTGCGTCACCTGCTGCTGGGCGTGTGGTGGCTCAGTCTGCTCGCCGGTGCGATCGGGGTCTGCCGGCTGGTCGCGGATCTGGGGGAGAACGCCGCGATGGCGCCGCACGGCCGGCGTCTGGCCGGCGGCCTGTGGTCGATCGTGGCGGCCATGACGATCGGCGCCACGGCCGTTCTGGTCGCGGTGGGTCACGCCCGGCGCCCGGTCGCCACCGGGGCGCTGGGTGTCGTGTTGTTGCTGCTCGCCGGGTTCGCCGTGCTCACCCTGCGGGACCTGGACGATCTGGGCTGACCGGTGCTCAGTGTGGGTGCCGAACCAGGCCAGTCCGGCCACCACGCCGGGAAGCGTTCGGCGACGTCCTGCAGCAGTCCGATGGCGACGGTTCGGGTCGGGTGGCTGACGCCATGGTCATGGCGGCGGATCGTCCCGATCGAAGGATGGGAGAACGCTGAGGAACAGCCGTGGCTCACTGCGTGACGAAGGCGGTGTAGTAGACGTCCATCACGACCTGGTTGCCCTTCGTGTTGTAGTCGTTCTCCAGCGCTGTGAGCAGTTCGGTCTTTGCGGTGTCACGCTCTTTGGCGGTGGAGAGCGCGGCGAGTGTCTTGCCGGTGTAGACGCCGAGCGCCGAGTTGACCGCCTGCGCGGGGTCGACGGCGGTCGTGCCGGAGGCGGAGGTCTGCTGAATCGCGAAGTTGAGTTTCAGGTAGTGGCCGTCGGCGAGGTTCATCGTCAACGAGTCCTTGAGCGGCGTGATGATGCCCTTGGTCGCGACCTGTGAGCTGTTCTTCGACGTCAGGTAGTAGGCGCCGCCTCCGCCGCCACCGAGCAGTGCGACCGCCGCGACGATGGCGATGAGCAGCTTCTTGGACTTCTTCGGGGCCGGGACCGGGGTCGTGGTGTCGTTGTCGCTCATCGGAGTTCCTCTTGTCTGGTGATTAGGGAAAGAGAGTTCAGAGCAGGGTGGTGAGGGCGTCGGTGTCCGCGCTGTCGGCCGGGACGGTGACGGTGCAGAACCGCCAGTGGGAGTCGGTGCCGCGGATCAGCGTGAGGCTGAACCCGGTCGGGGTCAGGCCGGCTCGGCCCGAGACCACGTGGGTGGTGCTGCCGGCTCGGGTCCGCTGATAGACCGTTTCGCTGCCGCGAACCGCCTCGATGTCGACCTGCACCTGGCCGCCGATCGTCCCGGTCGGCCCGGAGATGCTGGTCAGCTCGGGCGCGGCCGGCTGGACGTAGGCGCGCTGGGCGACGTACGACCGGAGTTCGGCCTGCAGGGCGTTGTCGGCGGCGCAGCCGGGCACGGTGATGTTCCCGGTCAACGTGGGGTTCGGGTTGGCGAGCAGCCACTGGCCGTAGGTGATCAGCGAGCCGACCACCGTCGGCCAGGTCGTGCCGGTGGTCGCCAGTGCCGGCGCCTTGCTGGTCGGTGGCGCGGGGGTGGCGGCGGCCACGGCGACGGCCTTGACCGGAGCGGCTACGGCGGTGGAAGCGGGTGTGGTGACGGTTGTGGTGGCGCAGCCGGTCAGGGCGGCGAGTGCCGCGACACCGGCTGCGAGCAGGGGGAGAGCGCGCATGGGGGATGCCTCTCAGAGGGCGGTGACGGTGAGGGAACGGCCGATCATGGTTTCTGGGTGGCGCCGCTGATTCCGTACGTCGTGACGGTGTGCACCGCGTCCACCCAGATCTGGTAGTGCTTGCCCTTGGTCAGCCCGGTGATCGTGGTGCTCAGCGTCTTGCAGGTGTGGGTGGCGGCGACCGTCGTCCAGCCGGTCGGGCTGCCGCTGTCCGGGATCGCGGCCACCCGGTAGAGCAGCACCGACGGGTCGCTCAGGTCATTGAAGTGCGCGGTCACGGTACCGATGCCGGCGGTCGCGGTGACCGGGATGCTGGTGGCCGGCCCGAGCATCGGCGCGCAAACCACACCGGGCGAGACCGAGACCGTGACGGCCGGAGAAACCGTCGCGGCGGGGGAGACCGCCAGGTAGACGCCGGTCGAGGTGGGCACCGGCCGGTAGGCGCCCGGCGCCACCTGCGCTGCGGCGACGGTCGGCACGACCGCGGCGCCCTTGGCGAGCCAGGCTGCTGGGAGCGGTGCGGCCGAGGCAGTGGCAGCGGTGGTGGGCGCGGTGGTCCCGGAGGCGCAGGCG
>KL571272.1:23083-24373 GCA_000715855.1 Actinoplanes liguriensis | reverse complement strand
ATGCGTACGACCATGAGTGCGGCCCTCCAACGAGACGCGACGGGGAAGTGCCCCAGAAGTCGGCGCCCGCCGTCCCCGGTTGAGCACTCCCTGTCGTACCCGTCTTCAGCGTCGTCTCAGGATGCGTTCAGCACCTTCGTGACCGACGTCCTGCAGCAGCCTGACCCCACTCCATGCCACTGCCGGCACCGATTGCCTCCCCTCAAGAGGTCTCTGCGGCATGCTGCGTATCGTCGGTCTCGAACAGGTGAGCCAGGCCGAGGACCTCGAAGATTCGTGTGATCATGCCGTCACCTCGGGCCAGCCGGAACGCGACACCGGCCTGGTCGGCGGTGAGGTAGCCGTCGACGATCGCGGCGATCGCCTCGGAGTCGATGAACGTCACGTCTTTCAGGTTCACGGTGATCAGCGCGACGTCGCCCGACTCGGCAGCGGCGACGAGGGCATCGCGCAGCTCGTCGCGGGCGCCGAGGTCGAACTCGCCACCGAGATGGATGACGGCGTTCGCCGGTCGGCCCGGGACTGGGTGCACGGTTTCCCTGGCGATCGAAAAGTAGTCGTCGTGCACGGATACTTGTCTACCAGCAAGGATCGGAGCTTTACCGATCGGCCTGGTCACTGTTGGCGCGAACGTGTACCTGTTGCCGGGATGTCATGCTGTGACGTGACCTCACGAGTCAGGAGTCATGGGGAATGTAGCCCAGACGTTCTTGGTGGTCTCGGTGGCGTACCAGCCCACGGTCAGCGAGAAGGACTGTGCCAGCAGCAGCCCGCGTCCGCCCGCGTTGACGGGCCTGGTGTCGACCAGTTCCGGCATGGTGCTCAAGTCTCGGTCAGCGACCTCGATCACGAACTGGTCGTGGGTGCGAAGCAGCCGCACCTCGGTGGGCGGACGCCCGTACTTGATCGCGTTGGTCGCCAGTTCGGTTGCGACCAGCACCATACGGTCCGGGATGTCGGCCAACGGTTCGCTGACGGTGGAGGTGTAGGCGGCCAATGCCTGCTGCAGCGCCAGCCGCAGGCCCCGCAGTTCCGTCTGGGAATTGAGCACCCAGATCTGCATGAGGTCGGCGTCCGGCGGCGGAGGAGAAATCTGCAAGTGGCCCACGGATGCCTGCTATCCCCCTGAATGCTGACCTGTAACCCCATAGTCCCCGCACGCCAGCCGATGCTCTGGGCCACGTCCACTATCTGGAGCTGGACCAGTTCATCGGTCACCGCTTCGCCGTCGTTCTCATGGTGGCCTCGGGTCTGGTGCTTCACCGGATCTTCAAACGCCGGAATTGGCTC
>KL571272.1:21352-22844 GCA_000715855.1 Actinoplanes liguriensis | reverse complement strand
GATGTGTATAAGAGACAGACGGTGGCGCCCGGTGCCCAGCACGATCAGGTCGGTGCCGGCAGTGGCGGATACGGCCGGCGCGATGCCGCGCGGTGTCCCGGGAATGATCCGCACCACGCCGGCCGTCATGACGTCGTCAACATCGGCGCTGGCGGCGTACCGAAGGCGTCCCGAAAGCCCACGAACCGCCTCCTCAATGGTTCGGGGCCGGTTCCTGGTTTGCGGTGGGGCGGGGGAGGGCTCCGTTCAGGATCAGGTCTACTGTGCCGATCATCTCTTCGGTCAGGTTGAAGGGGGCGGGCTCTTCGCCGGCCCATGCGGTCAGGATGACGTAGTACGACGAGGCCAGGATCAGACCGACTCGGTCGGCGTTGACTGCAGGATCGATCTCGCCTCGGCGCTGGGCCTCGGCGAAGATGCCGGCGAACTCCACGGCGAGCGGTGAGCGCTGCCAGGTGTCGGCCAAACCCGCCGAGCCGAGGATCACCGCGACGCTCTCGGGGCGGGATGCGTCACTGAGCGATCCCAGCTCGGTGAAGAAGCGCACGAGGATCTCGCGCACCGACGACTCGGGGCCGCCTGCGTAGGCGGCCTTGATCGCTTTCTCGCGGCGCCGCGTGGCCCATTCCCGCAAGAAGGCCGCCTTGCGAGGAAAGTGGTTGAACACCGTGGCCCGTGCCACATCGGCACGATCGGCGATGTCCTCCATCGTCGTTCCCTCATACGTCCTCTCGACGAACAACTCGATGGCGACGTTGTAGAGATCGGCGCGACGTCGCTCCCGTTGGCGGACACGACGGTCCGACGATGGCCGTTCGGGATCGCTGGGGCTCGAGGTGCGAGCTGTCACCGACTGTTCCCTTCCGTGAAGACATCGCATGTGCTGTACTGCTCTCGTTGGACTCAAGTCCAAAAAAATACTTCGGTCTGTCGTTGAACCTGAGGCCACTCTACAACGTCAGGCCGTCGCGCCCCGCTAGGAGAAGACCTTGAGCCAGTTCACACCCCACGTCGCGGCACCTGACACCACGTCGCCGCCCGCCACGTCCTACCTGACCGTCGAGGGCGGCCGGATCGCCTACGAGACAGCCGGCCGGGGACCGCTGGTCGTTCTGGCGCACGGGATGGGGCACAGCCGTCAGGCGTACCGATTCCTCGCGCCGCGCCTGATCGCCGGCGGATACCGGGTCGTGTCGACGGACCTGCGTGGTTGTGGCGAGTCGACCGCGGCATGGCCGTCCTACACGCGCACCGACATCGCCGGTGATCTGCTCGCCCTGATCCGTCACCTGGGCGGCCCGGCCACCCTGGTCGGCCACTCCATCTCCGGGGGCGCCGCCACCATCGCGGCCTCCCGGGCGCCTGACCTGATCACCGGCATCATCGAGATCGCGCCGTTCACCCGCGCACAGGCGATGCGACTCGGTGACTTCCGGCTGAAGTCGTATCGCCGGGGCGCGTACCGGATGGCCGGCACGATGATGGGCAGCGT
>KL571272.1:14886-21131 GCA_000715855.1 Actinoplanes liguriensis | reverse complement strand
GACCACGCCTACCCGGGAGCCAAACCCGCCGACTGGGCTGCCCGGCAGGCCGGTATCGCAGCCGATCTGCGTGAACCCGGCCGGATGAAAGCGCTCCGGGCAATGCTCAAGACCTCACCGGCCGACGCCGGGTCACATCTGGCCGGTGTGCGGTGCTCGGCCCTGATCATCGAGGGCTCGCTCGACCCGGACTGGGCCGACCCGCGCGCCGAAGGCGAGGCGATCGTCGCCGCGCTGCCGGCAGGCCTCGGCGAACTGGCCATGATCGACGGTGCCGGGCACTATCCCCACGACCAGTACCCCGACCGGACCGCGACGCTGATCCTCTCGTTCCTGCGAGCGAACGCCGATGCCTGAGTCGTCGAACGCCCCGGCCCTCACCAGCGCTCCGGCGCTCGCCGCCTCGCACACCGATTCACAGGGCCACCCGACCACCGGCGGAGCCAATTTCGCCGGTGTGGTCACCGGCAGGCCCGCGATCTGGCTGCGTGTCGAAGCCCTCGCCATCGCGGCAACCGCACTCGTCGTCTTCGCGGCCACCGGAGAACCGTGGTGGCTGATCCCGGCGCTGTTCCTCGCCCCGGACCTGTCCTGGTTCGCCTATCTGGCGGGCCCGAAGGCCGGTGCCTGGGTCTACAACCTCATGCACAGCGCGCCGCTGCCGCTGGCTCTGCTGGTCACCGGACACTTCTGGGGTCACCACGCATTGATCGTCGCGGGTGTCATCGGACTGTTTCACCTCGGCGTCGATCGCGTCGTGAAATACGGTCTCAAGTACGACCACAGCTTCATCGTCACCCACCTCGGCGTGCACGGCCCTCAGAAGCACCAGTGACCACGCCGGGCCTGCCCGGTGAGTTCCCGGTGTAGGGGCCAGCGAAGAAGTCACGAGTCCGCGGGTGAAGCGGTGGGAATATCTGGTCGCCGCGAGCGGGCCGGTCGACGTCGAAAGCGGCTGGCTCGACGCCATCGTCGAGGCCGTTCGAGCTGCTGGCGTTTTCGTGGTCAGCACCCCCAGTACCGCAGCATCCATGTCCGGTGAGAACACAGGTGAACTCCTCGCCGAGGACGAGCAGCCGGCCGCGTACCTGCCCGCAGACCCTGGTGAGCTACATCGTCGGCGTGGGAAACCAGAACGCGATGAACACACATGTCGTCGCCGGGCACCGCAGCCGCGACGACCTGCTCGACGCCGTCGCCGGGCGCTGGGAAAACCTCGACCCGGCTGAGCACCCGTTCGTCCGACGCATGGCGGCCCACCTGCGCGCCCACGACGATTGTCAGGAGTTTCTCGCCAGCATCGACATCATCCTCGCCGGCCTTCCTGGCGGCCCCGAAGCTCCCGGCGCGATCGCGGGTGAGTCCACCTGATCGAGCAGCGCCAGCAGATCATGGCGCTGGCAAGACGGGAGAAGGCCGGGACTTTCACTACGAGCCCACGTCGAGCAATGCGTACCAAATCATGCGTCTGTGGATGGGGCACGCGGAGTAGCCGCCCCGGTTGAGTAGCTGTCGCCGAGTAGGATCTCGGAGTCCGGCGCTGCCGTTGACGCTGGGTCGGCACGAGCGTGCCGATCACTCCGCCGGTGAGGCCTCGGACCGGGGGAGTGCGTCGAGGTGGTCCCCGCAGATCTCGAGATCTGCGGGTCAGGGCTGGTTGCCCGCGAGAGCAATTGCGCGCGGTTCGGGAACTCCCAGCATCAGCAGGCTCGTGATCATCGCTGCCCGGGCGCCGGTTTCGTTCGACAGGTCGTTGTCCGCGATGGCGAACACGGCGCCGTAGGCAACTTGGCTCAGGACTCCGGCCGACAGGTGCCGGGCGAACACGTCGCTGTCCTGGCCCTGTTGTACGAGGTCGGCGAGGAACTCGTCGACCGGCCCGAGCAGGCCGTGGATCGCCGCACCGTACTCGCCGCGGCGCAGCGCCAGCAGCACTCGATACCGGTGCGCCACCGGCCAGATGCGGGCGACGACTGCGACCCACATCGCGTCGGGCGCCGCGGCGGAGGCGTTGACTTCGGCGAACATGGCGCTCATCTCGGTGACGGCCCGTTCCGTGAGTGCCCGGATCAGGTCGAGACGCGAGGGGAAATGGCCGTATACCGTGCGGCGGACGACGCCGGCGGCTGAGGCGATCTCGCCCACCCCGGCGTCGGGATCCTCGCCCAGCACCTCGACGGCCACGTCGAGGATGCGATCGCGGGTCTCGTTCATCGACCGCACACGGGCGGACTCGGCAGGCACGACACCATTGTTGCACACTCATGTGCAACGAATCACACTGCGCATGGGTGTGCAGTGAAGTAAATTGCACATAGGTGTGCAGTGAATAGCTGTGCCGTGTCTCGTAGGAGAAGGCCATGACCGCAGCGACGCCGGCGAGTTCGGCCCTCGTCCGCCCGTTCACCATCTCGATCCCGGACTCCGAGATCGACGACCTGAAGCAGCGCCTGGCCAGAACCCGGTGGCCGGATCCGGAAACGGTGGGCGACTGGTCGCAAGGGGTTCGCGTGGAGAGCGCGAGATCGCTCGTCGACTACTGGGAGCGAAGCTACGACTGGCGGCGCTTCGAGTCCGAACTCAATCGTCTCCCCCAATTCCTGACCACCATTGATGGGCTGGACATCCACTTCATTCACGTCCGGTCCAAGAATCCCGGCGCGATGCCGCTGATTCTCACGCACGGATGGCCGGGCTCGATCGTCGAGTTCCTCAAGCTGATCGGCCCGCTCACCGATCCCGTTTCGTACGGAGGAGACGCCGCCGATTCGTTCGACGTCGTCGTCCCGTCGCTGCCCGGGTTCGGATTCTCCCAGAAGCCCACCCGGACGGGGTGGAGCGTCTCGCGCATCGCCAATGCATGGGTGGAGTTGATGAGGCGTCTCGGCTACACCAGGTGGGCCGCTCAGGGCGGCGATTGGGGTGCCGTCGTCACCACCGAACTCGGGGCCATGCAACCCGCGGGGCTCGTCGGCATTCACTTGAACACCCAGTACGCCTTTCCCGACCCGATGCCGGGCATTTTGACGCCAGCAGAGCACCACGCCGTGGAGACCCTCGCCCTCTATACCGGCGATCTCGGTGGGGCGAACCACCTTCAGGGCACGAAGCCGGAGACCGTCGGATTCGCCCTGGCGGACTCTCCCGCCGGGCAGGCAGCTTGGATCTACGAAAAGTTCCAGTCCAAGACCGACAACCACGGGCTCGCCGAGGACGCACTCAGCGTCGATGACATGCTCGACGCGATATCCCTCTACTGGTTCACCAACAGCGCAGCGTCGTCCGGCCGCATCTATTGGGAGAACAAGTCACGCACTTTCGCCGGCCCGAAGCTGACCCTGCCGGTCGCGGTGACCGTCTTCCCGAAGGACATTCCGCGCCTGCCCCGCAGCTGGATCGAAGACACCTACCGCAATCTGATCCATTACGGCGAGGCCGACCTGGGCGGGCACTTCGCGGCCTTCGAACAGCCCGAGATTCTCGTCAACGAGATCCGTACCGGCCTGCGTACCCTTCGTTCCTGACGCCGCCTCCCGGATCGCGGACAAGGCTGCGAACAGGTTTGAAGGAAGTGGGCCGTAAAATCGCTGGTACCTCGGGGCTCGGACCGGGGCCGCCCCTCCCTGCGCGATGTCTGGGGCAGCACTGCCCGGGCGGGCCTGGTCGCGGACTCGGCCGCTTCGGGAGCTCACGGGCCACGCGAGAGGGTTTTCTCCTCGTCCTTCAAGGGATTCCGGGATCGGCAGCAGGAGTTGACCCTGCCGATGCTCGTGGCCAACGGCGCGCACGACGATCACCTGCAGTGGCCGACCACCACGAGCGATGAGCCCGCGGTGGTCCGTGACGGCGTGTTCGTCCCGCCGAGTGGCCCCGCGGTCCGGACGGGGCAGCTCGGCCGAGGTGCTGATCGATCGTCGTTACTCGACGACCCGTGGCCGGCCGAGGTTCAGATCGGCAGGACGATGACCTTCCCCGGGATGCGGCCGTTGGCTGCTTCGGCGTGCAGAGCGGGCAATTCGGTCAGCGGGATGCGGCGAGTGACCTCGACCCGGAGTTCTCCCTTGTCGACGAGGGTCACCAGTTCGGTGAGTCGTTTGCGGTTGGGCTGCACGAACACGGTCGCTGCGGTGACACCGCGGGCGTCGTCGCTGGGGGTGGCCATGAAGGCGGTGGTGCTGACCACCTTGCCGCCGTCGCGAACCAAGGTCACCAGCGCGGTGAATTGGGCGGGGTCGATCGGTGCGAGGTTGAGCAGCACGTCCACTGGCTGATCGATCGCGGTCAGCAGATTCGTGGTGGTGTAGTCGATGATGTCGTCGGCCCCCGCCGCCTGGACGGCTTCTCGGCTGAGTGAGGTGGCGGTGGCCACGACGTATGCTCCCGCGCGTTTGGCCAGGGCGATGGCGTACTTGCCGACCACGCCCCCGGCGCCATTGATGAACACCCGTTGACCTGCCTGCAGGGCGCCGTCGTCGAAGAGGGCCTGCCAGGCCGTCAGGGCCACCGACGGCAGAGCCGCCGCGTCGGCCAGCGGGATGGTCGTGGGGGCTGCGACCAGGCGGTCCGCCGGGACGATGGTGTATTGCGCCGCACCCCCGTCGCGTTCCATGGGCAGGAAGCCGATCACTGCGTCGCCCACCTGGAGGTCGCTGACGTTCTCGCCGAGCGCGTCGATGGTGCCGGAGACGTCGTAGCCGGGTACGTGCGGCAGCACGACCGGGATGGGCAGGAAACCCGCGCGCATACCGTTGTCGGCGGCGTTGAACGCCGAGGCCGCCACCCGGATACGCACTTCGCCGGCGCCCGGGGTGGGCTGCTCGACAGCCTCGTAGCGCAGCACTTCGGGACCGCCGACCTCGTGGAAGCGCACTGCTTTCATTGCTGGACCTGCTTTCGTGATGGTTGCGTCGGATGACGTCAACCAACTTCGCAGGTTCGGGCCGATCTAACCTGGGCCAGATCGGCCCACCTTGACGACCGCCGGGCCGCTGGCTGAGCTCACCACCTCGGCGAGGCGGGCAGCATCGGCCGAGCCGGGCGTCGCGGTCAGCATCAGTGCGGCCAGGTCGTCGCCGGGGATGGCGAGCAGGCTCCCGGCCAGCGCGACGGGATTACCTTCTGGGTGTAGGAACGTCGCGCTGCTCTCGTACGCCTGCACCGGTCGCGGCGTGCGCCAAGAGGTGTCGAACACCCGGCTTCGGCTGCGGAGCTCGTCCACCAGTTCGGCGAGCGAGGCATCGGTGGGATAACGCAACAGCGTGTTCTTGAGCTGGGTGACGAGGATCGTCTGGTGGTCGGTCGCGTCCGTCTGGGACTGCTGGAAGCCGTCGAACGGATCGCAAAACGTGCGCCAGGCGACGTTCCAGTCCCAGCGGCCTCCGGTGAGACTCCAGTGCTCGAGAGCGAGGAACGCGCTGTTCACCGCGATCAGGTTCATCGCGGCGTCGGAGACGAACATGGGGGTGTCCGGGAAACGCTCGAGCAGTCGCAGCGCGCCCGGGCCGAGATCGGCCGGAACCTGCCCGCTCACGGCGGCGTACCCCGCCAGCGCACAGAGCCGTTCGTAGTCCGCCCGCCTAACCTGCAACGCGCGGGCGATGGCTTTCACCACTCCGGCCGATGGGTGGCTGCGTCCCTGCTCCAGCCGGCGAACGTAGTCCGCGGACATCCCCGCGAGTTCGCCGAGTTCCTCTCGTCGCAGTCCCCGCACTCGCCGGCCACCGGGAGGCAGGCCGACGGACTCGGGCGCCGTACTTTCCCGCAAGAGGCGCACTGCCGCACCGAACTCGTGATGATCCACGTCCCCAGTGTGCCTCGGATCATGATGGCGGACGGGTGGGGATGCGAGGGGCAGCGGACAGATTGCCGGTTGGCCGGTGACCCAGAGGGTGGGCCGATTCGACCCAGGCCGGGCTCGCCGGGAACTGCGAGGTTGGTTGACGGCATCCGACGCAACCATCACGAAAGCAGGTTCAGCCATGAAAGCAGTGCGCTTTCACCGATTCGGCGGTCCCGAGGTGCTGCGCTACGAAGACATAGAGCAGCCCACCCCGAGCGCCCACCAGGCGCGGATCCGGGTCGCCGCCACCTCATTCAACGGTATCGATGCCAGCATCCGCGCGGGATTCATGCAGGGCTCGATCCCGGTGCGGCTACCCCACACTCCCGGCATCGACGTCGCCGGCACCGTAGATGCCCTGGGCTCGGACATCGACGACGTCGCGGTGGGAGATCATGTCGTCGGT
>KL571272.1:12466-14694 GCA_000715855.1 Actinoplanes liguriensis | reverse complement strand
GCGGAGTACGTGATCGCGCCGACGCAGGCCCTGACCGGAGTGCCCAGACACATGCCCCTTACCGACATGGCGGCCCTGCCGCTCGTCGGCCTCACCGCCTGGCAGGCGGTGTTCGACCACGGCAACCTCAAGGCCAGGCAACGGGTCCTGATCATCGGCGCCGAGGGACCGGTCGGCGGATACGCCGTACAGCTGGCCAAGGAAGTCCGTGCCCACGTGACAGCCATAGCCGACCCACCCAGCGCAACACGGGTCAAGGCCGCAGGAGCCGACGAAGTGATCGGCTACACCTTCACTGACGTGACGGCAGCGGTAAGCGAACCGGTCGACCTCATCCTGAACCTCGCGCCGACCCCCTCGCATCGGCTGGACGCCCTGGCCCCGCTGATCCGCGACGGGGGCAAGCTGGTCAGCACCAACGTCTGGATGCCCACCCCCTCCACGCGGAAACGCGGCGTGCAGGGCATTGACCTGTTCGTGCGCAGCAACACCGATCAGCTCGCCGACCTGGTCGCCCGGGTCAGCACCGGCGAGTTGCTTCTCGACGTCACCCAGCGGGTGACACTGGCCGAGCTGCCTGCCCTTCATGCGGAGGCCAGAGTGATGCCCTTGCCAGGTAAGGCCATCGTCCTGGTGTCTCCGGCCTGAGCCGCGCCGAGAGCAATCGCAGCGACGAGCTGATTCTCGACACCGACGCCCACAACGCGGTCTCTCAGTCCCTCTGTCGCGGACTCGGCTTCACCCGCGTCCCCGAGCGCGAGAGCAGACCCGGCCACCTGGTGGTCTACCGCTATGCGCTCGACGCCTGAGCGTGCCAGGTGGCCTGGTGGTCGCGGCGCGTCGGCAGGTAGGCATCTGGACCGAAATGGCGGTCGTAGAAGCCGACGTCCAGGTGCTGTGCCTGCGGACAGTGAGGATCTGCACGGTCGGCACGGTGCCGGGCAGCTTGCCGAAGGTCTGGTCGATCCTCGCCGGGACCGGCCACCTCGCCCTCCGGCGCAGCGTCGCGGCTCGACAGGAAGTACGTGCCGGAGTCGTCGGTGAAGGTGAACTCGGTGGTGTGGAAGCCGGCCGCGAACGGGAAGGAGCGCCGGGCACGGAGCCGGCCGGCGACCCTCCCGATCCGTCGGCACGACCGGCAACTTCGCCATGATCATCCCGGTAGGGGCGCGCTCGGTCGCTGCGGGACCCTCCGGGAACCCTCGGTGTCCACGCCGAGCAGGGTGCGATCAGCGGCCCGCATCCGGTCCGCGACCGATCAACGCCTCAGCACGTGGGTGAGCGGTGAAAACGGTCCGGTCCCCGCGGCCACCAAGCCGGCGACCGGCGCCACGTGCCGGCGTGAGATCAGCCATTCGTCACCGACGTGCTCGAAATCGTCCTGCACCAGACCGACCACCGTCCAGTCAGCGGGCCGATGATGGCCGTTCTCAGCGGTGGAACCGAACCAGTGCCACACGGTGGCGTACGCCTCAAGGCTGGGCTTCCCGTCCCGCCAGTCGATCACGGTCTGGCCGATGACGTGGGCAACCATGCTCCGATTGTCCCTCGGCCCCGCGCTCATGAACCCTGCGAACTCATCCCGTCCGGCGAAGATCTGGGCCGGCCCCGGCATGACGTGGTACTCGATGTGCGCGTCCTCGGTGAAGACCTCCACCAGTTGCTCGTACTGTTTGGTGTCCACCAGCCGGAAGAAGCGGTAGAAGGTGCGATGGATCTCACGTTCAGCGACAAGACGGGCAACTACGTCGTCGTTCGACGGAATCACGTCGATCCTTTCTGGCAGGTCAGGTTCAGGCAGGTCGGGTTCAGGTCGGTGGGAGACGAACTGCGCCGGTGACAGACTCGGTCACCCTCAGGGCCGTCCCGCGCCGTCGCGGGCAGATCTCTGTCCACCTCTCGGACCACGCGTACACCCCTCTCCGGTGTTCTCAGCTGCTCGCCTCGCTGCCCACGACCGATCCCGCGCTCCGTTCCTCCGCCGGTTCACCCGGCACGGCCGGGACGACTCGGCCCGGAATGAACGAGCTGGCCGCGATCATCACGACCAAGGTCACCGCGATCGCGAGGTAGGCGATGTGGAAGCCGTTGCCCGGACCGGCGTGCTGCATGATCAGCGCCGTCATCGCGATGCCGATGGACGCGCCGAGCTGGTTGAGCATGTAGAGCACGGAGCTGCCCTGCGGCGTCAGTTGTGGCGGCAGAGTCCGATAGACCGAGCCGATCAC
>KL571272.1:10228-12223 GCA_000715855.1 Actinoplanes liguriensis | reverse complement strand
CCGCCGATCCGGTGCCGACACCCAGCGTGAACGCGGTCAGCAGCGGCAATACCAGCGGGGTACCGGCGTCATAGAGGCTGAAGGCCAGGGAGCTCAGTAACGCGATCGCGGCACCGGCCACTGCGAGGTTGCGCGAACCCCACCGGTCGGACAGCCGGCCGGCCACCGGCATGACCAACGCCGACCCGACCCCGAACGGCGCGAGCAGCAGGCCTGCCTCGAACACCCCGAAACCGTGCACCTGCTGGTAGTACAACGGAATCGCGAAGATGCTGCCGAAGGTGGCCAGGCCGAGGACGGCCGCGGCGATCACGCTGGCGGTGAAGCCACCGCGGGTGAACAGGCGCAGGTCGATCAGAGGCGGATTCTCGCGGGTGCGCAACGCGTGCACCGCATAGCCGACGAGCAGGATCACCGCGACGGCCAGCGGCAGGAGTACCTGCCAGGCCGCGGCCGTGCCGCGCGAGGCGACCTCGGACAGCGCCAGCACGCCGACGGCCATACCCGGGCCGACCAGGCTGACACCGACGAGGTCCAGCCGGCCGGCGCCGGGCGCGGCGTCGGCCGTATCAGCAGGCAGGTTGCGCAGGGCCAACGCGAAAGCGGTGATCACGATCGGCACATTGACCAGGAACATCCAGCGCCAGTCCAAGTGCTGCAGGATTGCGCCGCCGACGATCGGGCCGAGAACCGGACCGCTCGACCCGACGATACCCATCAGACCCATGACCCGGCCGATGCGGGAGGGACCGGCTGCGCGAGCGAGCAAGGTGAGCATGAGCGGGTCCAACACGCCGGCGCCGAAGCCCTGCACGACACGGAACACGATCAGGCTGCCGACGTTCCAGGACGCCGCCGAGGCAACCGAACCGATCATGAACAGCACGAGTCCGAACATCCACAGGCGTTTGCCGCCGATCCTGTCGACGGCCCAGGCCGTCACGGGAATGGTCGCGGTCAGCGCCAGCAAGTAGCCGGTGGACACCCAGCCCACGGTGCTCAGCGACGCGTGCAGGCGGTCGGCCAGGGTGTGCGCCGCGACGGCTGTCATCGAACCGTCGAGGATGCCCATGATGCCGCCGAGCAGGATCACGACGATCATGCGCCGTAGGGCGGCATCCAGGCGTTCCGGTGAGGCTTGGGTCATGAGCGCCCTCCTTGGGGTCCTCGAGCCAAATTGAACTCATGCGTTCAACAGGATGATACAGCCGGAACAGTTCTTTCAAGTTCAGTGATCCGAACTCACCGGTAAAGTCGACAGGACGGTGAGGTACGCTCGGGGCATGGCTTCAATGACGACCGCGGCGGGCCGATCCCTGTCGCACGGGCGGATCGACAAGCGGCAGGCGATCCTGGCCGCGGCGTTCACCGTGTTCGCCCGGCGCGGTTACGAGCAGGCCGGCGTGCAGGAGGTGGCCGAAGAGGCCGGCGTCGCCAAACCGACGGTGTACAACCACATGTCGGACAAGGAAACCCTGTTCCGGGAAACGCTGATCGAAACGGCCGAGTCGGTAGCCGCGGAGAATCTCGCGATCATCGACCGTCTGCGTCAGCCGGTGGAGGACCTGCCGGCCGTCCTCGAGGATGTGGCCTACCGGCTGCTGCGCACCTGCTGCGGCGAGCGTTCCCGCGCACTGCGCTGGCTGACCTATGCCCAGGTCGCCCGGTTCCCGGATCTCATCGAGGCCGTGCAGAGCCGGACAACCAGCCGGATCAGGGATGCCTTCGCCGACCGGATCGCCTGGTTGACCATGTCCGGCCAGCTTCGTCCCTGCGACCCGACGCTGGCTGCCGAGCAACTGCTCGCACTGATCACCGGCCCACTGGAGGGCCGGGGCCGGCTCGGCACGCGCAAGGTCACCACTGCGGAATTACGGACCGTGTCCGACGCCGCTGTGGTGACGTTCCTGCGCGCGTACGAGGCCGACCGGGCATGAGCGCCGGGCTCAACGGCAAGCGGGTGCTGGTCGTCGGCGGCACGTCGGGTATCGGACT
>KL571272.1:2102-10010 GCA_000715855.1 Actinoplanes liguriensis | reverse complement strand
ATGTGTATAAGAGACAGGCCGAGCGGGGGGCAACGGTCGTGGTCATATCCAGTTCACACCGGCGCGTCGCGACCGCGCTGAAGGAGTTGCCGGGAAGCACCGAGGGACATGTCCTCTCGGTGACCGACGAGAACGCGATCGCCGACTTCTTCTCCCGGTCCGGCGAGTTCGACCATCTCGTCTACACGGCCGCCGGCCCTGCAGGCCCCCCTCCCTCCCCCGTGCCGATGACGATGGCCGCCAAGGCGTTCTTCGACAGTCGGCTCTGGGGTGCCTACCTCACCGTCTGCCATGCCGCTCCCCGGATCCGGGACGGCGGATCAGTGGTACTCAGCTCCGGTGCGATCGGCGTACGCCCGCCCAGGACGATGGCGATCGCGGCCGCGCTGACCGGCGCGGTGGAGGCCATGGCCCGTGGTCTCGCGGTGGACCTGGCACCGGTTCGGGTGAACGTGGTACGCCCCGGGCCTACCCGTACTCCGGCTTGGGACACCGGCGGCACCGATGCCGACGAACTAGCCCTCGCCCTGGGACAAAACCTGATCGTCGGCCGGGTCGGCCGCCCACCGGAAGTCGCCCTGGCCTACGTCTATCTCATGGAGCAGACCTTCAGCACCGGCGCGGTGATCACCGTAGACGGCGGATACGCCCTGGCCTGACGCCTCGCGGGAGCCGGCAGCAGTCCTCGGCGCGGAAACGGGCCATGCCGGACCGGAAACGGCTCGTTGCAGCGCGGACCGTGCGAAGCCGCCGCCTGGTCCGACGGGTGTCGAGCCGGCGAGTGCTCCCCTCGTCCCACCAAGACTCCAACGGCGGACGAGGCGGTCGGCCCTCAACTCCGGACCGTGCCGTGGCAGCCAAGAGCCGATCGGGAGGCGGTGCAGTTCCGCGGTCCGCGCACGCCGTCCCGGCTACTGGTATCCCCAGTGCGCCGATAGGACTAGTAGGATATAGATGTAGTCTGATCCGCTGCATCGAGGAGCCTACGATCATGAACAGAGCGCGACTTTGTGGCGCACACCTTGGGAATCGGCCGCTCGCCGCGGCGGTCGTCGCCATGACGATGCTGGCCGCCGGTTGCGATTCGACGACCGGCGCGAAGGGGGCAGCGTCCGACGGCACGCTGACCTTCGCCGTTTCCTCGGACGCCGGATGCGTCGATCCACAGCAAGTCAGCAGCACCGACACCGCCTACTCCCTGCGGCAGACTGTCGACTCGCTGACCGATCAGGATCCGGCCAGCGGACGCATCGTGCCCTGGCTGGCCAGCAGTTGGACGGTGAGTCCCGACGCCAAGACCTTCACGTTCCACCTGCGTTCCGGAGCCACGTTCAGTGACGGCAGTGCGGTCGACGCCAAGACCGTCAAGGACAACTTCGACGCGATCGCCGGGCTCGGGGCGTCCGCCGTGGTGACCAAGGGATTCCTGTCCGGCTACGCCGGCAGCACCGTGGTTGACCCGCAGACCGTCCGGATCGCCTTCACCCAACCGAACGCCCAGTTCCTGCAGTCGACTTCCACCTCCCAACTCGGCCTGCTGTCCGACGCCAGCGTGCACGAGTCGGCGCAACGGCGATGCCAGGGCATATCGGGGTCAGGGCCGTACGTGCTGTCGAAATACGTGCCCAATCAGTCGATCACCCTGACCGCGCGAACGGGCTACGACTGGGGTTCGACGCTGTGGACCCATCCGGGGGAGGCGCGCCTGCACACGCTGGTGTTCACCGTGATCCCGGACACCGCGGTTCGCCTCGGCAGCCTGGCGTCCGGGCAGGTCGACGTGGTCAGCGGAGTCGGCCGGGCCGACGAGACGGCACTGCGCGGCGCGGGCAAGACGGTGCAAAGCCGGGCGACGCCAGGCGTGGTGCTCAACCTCGGGTTGAACAACTCCCGGCCGACTCTGGCCAACGTCTCCGTGCGGCAGGCGACGTGCGGCAGGCGATCCTGCTCGCGATCGACCGCAAGCAGGTCGCCGATACCGTGT
The DNA here is from genome assembly GCA_000715855.1 of Actinoplanes liguriensis. Classification (GTDB taxonomy): domain Bacteria; phylum Actinomycetota; class Actinomycetes; order Mycobacteriales; family Micromonosporaceae; genus Actinoplanes; species Actinoplanes liguriensis. The sequence continues at coordinate 8,026 of KL571272.1, read as the reverse complement.
TCCCGTCCGGCACCAAGCCGGCGACCAGCATACTGTCCCACACGACGCCGGACTATCTCGACCTCGCGTCCTCGCTGACCTTCGATCCGTCCAGGGCGAAGTCCCTGCTCGAGTCGGCGGGTTGGCACGTCGGATCCGACGGTGTGCGGGTCCGCGACGGCGTGCGGCTCAGTCTCACCGTCGACTGGTTCACCAACGCCGCGGCCTATTCAGCGGCCCTTCAACTCATCCAGCAGCAGCTCCGCTCGGTCGGGATCGAACTGGTGCTCAAGGAACTCCAGGTCGCGCAGTTCCCTCAGGTACTGGAGTCCAGCAACTTCGACGCGCTGTGGGGTGGCGACCTGAGCCGGGCCGACCCGGACGGCCTGCGCACCCTGTATCAGACCGGGCTGGTCAACGCGTACCGGCTGCCGCCGACCAAGCTTGACACGTTACTCACCGAGCAGGCCGCCACGCTCGACCCCGCCCGCCGGACATCCCTTGTCGGCGAGGCTCAGCGGCTGATCGTCACGAACGCTTATGTCGTTCCGACGGTCGAGCTGACGTCGGTGCTCGGCCTGTCCGCCACCGTGCACGACCTGGCGTTCACCGCGTCGGGCCTGGTCGCACTGCACGACGTCCGGGAAGGATGAACGGTGGCGCGATACGTCCTGCGCCGCCTCGCGCAGGCCCTCGGCGTGTGGTGGGCGGCATACACTGCCACCTTCGTACTGCTGGAGGTTCTGCCTGGCGATCCGGTGTCGGCAATGGCCGGCGCGGGTCTGAGTTCCGCGCCGGCCGCCCCCGAGCAACTCGCGGCGCTGCGCACGGAGTACGGCTTCGACCGACCGGTTGTCCTGCAATACCTCGACTATCTAGGGCATGCCGTCCGCGGCCAGTTCGGCAACTCGGTGGCCACCGGGCAGCCGGTCACGAAGGTGATCGCCGCGGCGCTGCCGAACACCCTGCAACTCACCAGTGCCGCGCTGATACTGGCTGTCCTGTTCGGCGGTGGGCTCGCGGTCGCCGCCACCTATCCGCGGCAACGGTTGCTGCGCGAAGCGCTGCTGTCCCTCCCGTCGCTGGGTGTGTCGCTGCCGAGCTTCTGGATCGGCGTGATGCTGGTGCAGCTCCTGTCATTCCGCGTCCACCTGTTTCCAGCCTTCGGTGACGACGGTCCACTCTCGTTGGCGCTTCCGGCGATCACCCTTGCCCTGCCGGCCGGGGCGCTGGTGGCTCAGGTACTGGCCAAGAGCCTCAGGTCGACCATGACCGCGCCCTACGTCCTGACGGCGACGGCAAAAGGCGCCGCGCGTCCGCACGTGCACCTGCGGCACGTGCTGCCCAATGCCCTGCTGCCGGTACTGACCGTGGTCGGCCTGCTCGCGGGTCAGTTGCTGGCCAGTTCGGTGGTCGTCGAAACGGTGTTCGCCCGCAACGGACTGGGCCGGATCACCGCCGGCGCGGTGAACGTCCGCGACATACCGGTGGTCCAGGGGGTCGTCGTGTTGAGCGCGTTGGTGGTCGTCCTGGTCAACCTGGTGGTGGATCTGGCCTTTCCCCTCATCGATCGGCGGATTCTCCTGACCGGCGGAAAGGAATTCCGGTGAATGTGCCCGCCGTCCGCGACCAGGCCCTGCGCCGGACCAGCACGCGCCCGCGTCGCGGCACGATCGCGGCACGCGTACCAAGCCCCGGTCTGATCCTGTCCGCCGTCGCCCTCGCTCTGGTCGTGCTGGCGGCCTTCCGGCCCCGGCTGTTCACCGGCCGAGACCCGTTGCAGACCGCACCGGCCCAGATGTTTCGCCCGCCCAGCGACGCTGCTTGGCTCGGCACCGACGAACTCGGCCGGGACATGTACGCCCGTCTCGTCTACGGTGCCGGTCCGTCGTTGCGGGCGACGATGATCGCGGTGGCCATCGCGTTCGTGGTCGGCGGCGGAGTCGGGCTCGTGGCGGGGTTCGTCGGTCGTTGGGTGGACGACCTACTGATGCGCGTCGTCGACGTGCTGCTCGCAGTGCCCGCGCTGCTGCTCTCGCTGGCCCTGGTGACGGCGCTGGGCTACGGCACGGTGAAGATCGCGATCGCGGTCGGAATGGCCAGCGTCGCGGGATTCGCCCGAGTGATGCGGGCCGAAGTGGTGCGGCTGCGTCAAGCGGTGTTCGTCGAGGCGGCCTGGTCCTGCGGGGTCCGCTGGTACTCGATAGTCGGCCGCCACGTCCTGCCGCACGCGATCGGTCCGGTGCTCGCCCTGGCCCTGTCTCTTATACATCGCCGACGGCCGTGGGTACCTGGCCAACGCGTGGTGGATCTCCACACTGCCCGGACTGATCGTCGCGATCACCGTGCTGGCAACCAATCGCATCGCCCACGCACTCAACCGCGAACGGACCGGGGGACCATGACGACGCCACTGCTCGACGTACGTGATCTGCACGTCTCCTATCGCCTTCCTGGTCATGCCGTACCGGCCGTACGCGGGGTCGACCTGACAGTCCAGCCCGGCGAAATCGTTGCCGTCGTCGGCGAGTCCGGTTCGGGCAAGACAACACTGGCGCAGGCAATCATCGGGTTGCTGCCCCATGGTGGACACCTCGATGCGGGCGAGATCAGGTTCGGCGGCCACGACTTGGCCACGCTGCCCGAGCGCAGGCTGCGTCACATCCGCGGCATGGACATCGGGATGATTCCGCAGGATCCTGCCGTTTCCCTGAATCCGGTGCGGCGCATCGGCACCCAGGTCGCCGAGGTGCTGCGCATTCACGGCCTTGCCGACCGGCGAACCGCGGCGGCCGAGGCGATCGGGCTACTGGAGCGCGCTGGGCTGTCCGATCCGATCACCCGCGCTCACCAGTATCCGCACGAGCTCTCGGGCGGCATGAAACAGCGCGTACTGATCGCGATCGCGATCGCCGCCGCGCCGCAACTGATCATCGCCGACGAGCCGACCAGCGCCCTCGACGTGACCGTGCAGCGGCGGATCCTGGACCACATCCAGCGACTGGCTGAGCAGTCCCGCATGGCTGTCCTGCTGGTCACCCATGACCTCGGCGTCGTGGCAGACCGGGCCGACCGGGTCATGGTGATGGCGGCAGGCCGGATCATGGAGAGCGGACCAACCAGGGACGTCCTCGGTCGACCGTCTGCCCCCGAGACCAGGCTGCTGCTCGACAGCGCCCGCGCCGAACCGCGCGTCGAGCCGGTCGCCCCCGCCACGAACACTGCCCCGCTCGTGGAGGTCGAGCACCTTGCCAAGCACTTCCCGCTGCCGAGGTCCGCCGGTTCGGGACCGACGACCACCGCGGTCGACGATGTCAGCTTCACCATCCACCGTGGCGAGACCGTCGCGCTGGTAGGTGAGTCGGGCTCGGGGAAGACGACCATCGCCCGCATGATGGCGCACCTCCTCGCCCCCACCTCGGGCCTGATCCGCTACGCAGGCATGGACGCCACCAGATCCTGGCCCCGGGAGATGCGCCGCCGGGTACAGATGGTCTACCAGAATCCCTATTCGTCGCTGGATCACCGCTTCTCCGTCGAGCAACTGATCACCGAGCCGCTCCGGGCGTTCCGCGTAGGCAGCCGTGCCGAACGGCGCACCCGGGCTCAGGCACTTCTGGACCAGGTGGCGCTGCCCACGTCGCTGCTCGAACGCAGACCGGCCGAACTCTCCGGCGGCCAGCGACAGCGGGTGGCGATCGCCCGCGCGCTCGCGCTGTCGCCGGAACTGGTTATCTGCGACGAGCCGGTGTCGGCGCTGGACCCGTCGGTACAGGATCAAATACTCCGTCTGCTGGCCGGCCTGCAGACTGAAATCGGCATGGCGTACCTATTCATCTCGCACGACCTCGCCGCCGTCCGGCAGGTCGCGCACCGCGTGGCTATCCTCCGGGCCGGTCGCATCGTGGAAATCGGCCCGACAGAGCAACTGTTCGCGAGCCCGGACGAGCAATACACCCGTGAGCTGATTGCCGCTATCCCAGGGCGTCCATTGAGATTATCTCAACAGGATTCGTAGCTACGGTCGAACCGAAAGAGCGAGAGAGCCCCGATCTGGTTTGCGATACCCGGAGGAAAGCCAGCTTTCGACACCTTCACCAACACTTTCGGTAACCGCCGTTCGGTTACCGGGACATGCCGGCCGAAGAGCCGGGCGCCATGCACGTTACGGACCTGTTACATCGATGGACGTCGCCAGACAAGCGTGATAATAATTTTAGAAGGACTCCAGATAAGCGCATGGAAACGAAATTCCGCGGCGTGATGAGAATCACTGCAGGACCAAGCGGAGTGCGCATTCAACCGCACTGGCGGCAAAGGTAATTGATCCGGACGGGATGCGACCGGGCACGGCGCGGTGCTCGGTCGGAGGTCCGCGCGGCCGAATCCACGTCGATGGGTCATCGGACAACCAGTGATCAGCCTCGTCAGCTCGGCATCCAACGGAGGATCAGGCCTGTTTCGGTGATCACGGTGGGGGAAGCATGACTTCAGCGGACGACCAGCCACGGCGCCGGATCGAGATACAGCACGGGAATGATCGAATTTACATTCCCGGCATGACCGACGCGCATCACAGCATGCAAGCAAGGCCGGACGAGGCATGCCTGGCCTTGCACACGATCGACCTCGCCAATCGGGGTGTACGCCGCTCGACGGTGCTGCACCACGCCCAGTGGATGCTTGCCGACCGCGATCGGCGAGCGGACCCGAACGCTGTGTGGATCGCGGTGCTGGCACTGACCTACGCGGGCGACATACCGAGCGCCACCGAGCACTGTGAGCGGCTGATCCAGGAACCGCTCTGGGCGCGCTCCAGGCCGCACCGCAAGGCGCTTGCCCTGCTGCGGGCCCGCCTTGCCCTGCTGTCCGGTGATGTCCGCACCGCACTGCCGATTCTCGAAGCGTTGCTGTCCAGCTCGCTCTCTCCCGCGCAGACCTGCCTGGCGGTGGCCTGGTTGGTCGACGCACTGGTGCACACGGGTGACTTCCGTCGCGCCCAGGAGGTTCTCCTCGAGCACGGGCTGGCCGGACGACTCGACGCGGACTGCCCGGAACTGGCACAGGTACTGGTCGCCCGGGGTGCACTGCACCTGGCCACCGGCCGGTTCCTGCAAAGCGTCGACGACTACCTCGCTTGCGGTCACCTGTTGCTCTCGCACAAGGTGGTCAATCCGGAGGTGATCGCCTGGCGGTCGAGGGCCGCGATCGGGTCGGTGTCCGCGCGACGCTCCGAACTGGCGATCACATTGGCCGAGGACGAACTGCTCGCGGCGAGGATGTGGGGATCACCGCGCGCCATCGGCGTCGCCCTGCACGCGGTCGCGGTGGCCAAGCGGGACGGCAGCGCACTCACAACGCTGGAGGATGCCATCGATCTGCTGCAACTCGCCGGCGCCAACGGGCAGCTGGTCGAGGCACTCTACGACCTGTCGGCGCTCTACGCCGAACGCAAGCAGGAGGCGGAGAGCCGGCGACGGTTGCGCGCCGCACGCGAGGTGGCGCGAGCCAGCGGCAACGCATTCTGGGTCCAGCGGATCGAGTCGAGCCTTGCTCGCACGGAAGTCCCGGCGAACGCCGGCAAGCTGACCCGGCAGGAGAACCGGATCGCACAGCTGGCCAGGGCTGGCTACAGCAACCGGGAGATCGCCGATCAGCTGTTCCTGACCGTGCGGACGGTGGAGTTCCATCTTTCTCGCGCCTATCGCAAACTCGGTATCGCTGGGCGCAGGGAACTGGTGAAGTCGCTCAGCGCGGTCGCTATCTGACCAAGGTCTTTCCGGTCGACTCAAGAACGGCGCACGCCCATCGGGTGTGCGCCGTTTTCTGTGCTGTCCAACGGCATTCAAAAACCTGCGGGACAACCGTAGATTCGCGGTCTCCATCTTGTTGGGCCACAACGATGCGTGTCAGTGAGCCATTCCGCGCAACGGCTCGGTTGCAGG
>KL571272.1:833-1852 GCA_000715855.1 Actinoplanes liguriensis | reverse complement strand
TGAGCCATTCCGCGCAACGGCTCGGTTGCAGGCTGTAGTGCTTCGATGTCCGGTAGGTCCGAGACGCGCCTGATGGTTCGTGCTACGTAGAAAAGGCGCAGAACCCCGATAAGAAGTGGTCCTCTCACAGATCAACTTCATAAGGGTCCTGCGCCGACGATGAGTGTCACATACACCGCTGTCCTACCAGTACGCGAACACACCGTGGACATGCTGACCGGCCTGCTCACCACTGAACGAGCCCGCCGCGGCACCCGGTCCGGCACGCGTGCACTGACCTGTCGTGACCAGGCGATCCTGGTCCTGCGCTGGTTGCTTGACGGCACCCGGATGCGGCAGCTGGCCCGCGACAACACGATCAGCGGCTCAACCGGCTACGCCTACCTGCACGAAGGCATCGACGTCCTCGCCGCCCGGTCGCCGAGTCTGCACGGCGCCCTGCTCGCCGCGAAGGCCGCCGGCCACGACCACGTGAACATCGACGGGATCCTGGTCGAGACCGACCGCTGCCGCACCCCGGGACCCACCGCCGGGGTAGACCTGTGGTGGTCCGGCAAACACGACAATCACGGCGGCAACATCCAGGTGATCACCGTGCCCGACGGCTGGCCGATCTGGACCTCCGACGTGCGGCCCGGCCGTGAACACGACACCACCGCGGTCCGCACCCACGCCGAGATCCTGCCTGCTCTGACCGCGGCCGGCGCGGACCTGCGCACCCTCGGCGATCTGGGCTACGAAGGCGAGTCCAGCACGATCACCGTTGCGTTCAAGAAACCGAAGAACGGCAAGCTCAGCCTCATTCAGCAGCAACTCAACAAGGCCCACAACAGCCTGCGGGCCATCGGTGAACGCGGAAACTCCCTGCTCAAGATGACTTTCAAAGCGCTGCGCAACGTCAGCCTCAACCCATGGCGGATCGGAAAGATCGTCGCCGCAGCCCTGGTCATCCTCCATGTCGACCAAACCCGCACCACGTGAACACCCTCAGTAGTCAGAACCTTGCGCGGAATGGCTCA
>KL571272.1:0-596 GCA_000715855.1 Actinoplanes liguriensis | reverse complement strand
CAGTAGTCAGAACCTTGCGCGGAATGGCTCATTATTCCTACCTGCTCCGTTCGGATCTGATGCCCGGTGCATCTGACGCGCGACCGAGGCTAACTCAATCAGCGCCGAGCGAGAGCGCGAGTGGCTTGCCTGGATGCACCGATTTGCCGCGACAGAACCCGATTGAGACCGTCGGAATCAGACCTGTGGGCCGCCGCATAGCTCGTCAACGGCGGGGCCCCCGATGACGGCTTTGCGTATTTCCTCGGCCGGCTGATGGCCCGGGGACGGATCAACGCCGGCGGCTGCCTGGAGTTGGTCGAAGCCGAGGGAGCCGATCTCCATTGCCCGCCGGTGGAACTCGCGCCGGGATCCGGGGAATGCGGAACGGGCCGTCAACCACGCCCGCTCCCCCACCTTGTAGGTCAGCGCCTGCCCGGGCCTACCGAGATAGCGGGCGAGTTCGAGCGCCGCATAAGGGCCTTGGTGACACCGATCCTGCAATAGCCGCAGTGCCTCATCCGGGGTCCACAAGGACAGGTGCAGGCCGATGTCGAGAACGACCCGTGCCGCCCGAAGCAACTGCGAGAAAAGTTGACATCCTCTGCGCCCTTAAA
>KL571271.1:4273-13515 GCA_000715855.1 Actinoplanes liguriensis | reverse complement strand
CGACCGGGGCAGCCTCCGTGGCCGGGCCTGCTTCTGCGACCGGGGCAACCTCCGTGGCTGGGCCTGCTTCTGCGATCGGAGTCGCTTCCGTGGTCGGGGCCGTCTCCTCGGTCGCTACCGGTCGGTCCATGATGGCGGCCGGCTTGTCGTCGACGGCCGGAACAACCGGCTTTTCCGCGGGAATCGGATTTTCTGCCACCGCCTTTCGCGGACGGGGCTTCGGCTTGACGGCCTTTTCGGTCACCACCGGGCGGTCCGGAGGAACGATTTCCACGGGTTCGCCCACCGTGACCATTTCCGGTGGCGCCGCCATGCTTGCCGCCTTTCCCGCCGAGGTGGCGAAAACGCTCGCAGGCGGCGTGCCGCGGCGCACCGTGAGGCGGCCGACGACGATGCCCAGCAGGAACGCGAGCAGGATGAACACGAGCGACTGGCCGATGAACCAGGCCACGAAAACCTCCGGAAACGGGCGCGGTGAAGCGCCGTCGAACAGATGGGAAACCGCACCGGAATGCCTGCATGCAAAGACGTTCACGGATAGCGTGCGGTGCCGGATTTCCCGCGTCCGGGAGCCGTGTCATGATCAGAATATCGCTTCATTTGCATCTTGCATAATGCGCAGCGGGTAGGTATCCGACTACAGATCGAACGCCATTTCACACCGCATTCGCCGCCGATTCCACCCGCCGCAGGGAGGACCTCCGGGCGCGCGGGAGTTCCGCAACCACCCCGGCATGTGCTGCCCGTATGGCCCCGTATGGCCCCGTGTCTTCGGAGCCGCCGCGGCCTGGCGGTCCGAGCGTCGGCTCGCCGTGGTCGGCTGGCACTCACGGTTGGGTTTCGGGTGTGGGGGGACCGTGGGTGCCGGCTGGCACTGAGGGCTGGGTTTCGGGTGTGGGGGACCGTGGGTGCCAGCTGGCATTCAGGGCTGGGTTTCGGGTCCGGGAGGGCCGTGGGTGCCAGCTGGCATTCAGGGCTGAGTTTCGAGTCTGGAAGGACCCTCAGTGCCAGCTGAGGGGCGGGAGTGCTACTGGTGATCGCCGGTGCTTTGGGAAGGGGGCCGGCGATGTCCGGGCCGGACGCCGGACGGGAGGTGGGCGGTCAGCAGTCGAGGGCCTGAGTGGACAGCCAGTGGGCGAGCGCGGCCCGGTCGATCAGCGTGATCCGGCAGCGCAGCGCCACGTCGCGGGCCTGCGCGGTGGGCCGGCCGGTGGTCACCAGCAGCGCGACCTCCGCACCGTGGATCTCGCGGGCGGTGCCGGCGAAGCGCTGCACATGCGGGCTGCCGAGATTGCCGGCGAATCGTTTGCACTGGACCACCACGCGGCGGCCGTCGGGCGTGCGGGCCACCACGTCGGCGCCCATATCGCCGCTGCCGCCGACCACCTGGACGCCGCGGAAGCCGCTGGCCCGCATCAGCCGGGCGGTGAAATGCTCGAACTGGTCGCCGGTCATGCCGTCGGTGATCGCGACCTCGCGCTCGTGCGCGGCGATCCGCCGCCGGTCGGCGGCCCACAGCCAGAGCCCGGCGGCCGTCACGAGAGCCAGGCCCAGCCCGATCAGGATGGCCGCGACAGGATGTGCCTGGGCCTGCTGGACCAGCACGACGAGCGCCAGCCCGCCGAGAACGACCAGCCATCGTTCGTTACCGATCTTTCGTCGCCGTCGTCTGCGTCGAGCCACAGTTGCACGGTAAGCGACGGGTACGACACTTTCCGGCGAGCACGAGGATGGCGGGCGTCGCATGTCGATCAGTGGCTGGCCGATCGCCGTGAGGGAGCCGACTGGCCTGGCGCGCGATCCGACGCCTGGCCGCCCGGGAGCGACGGGTGGCGGGGCGGGACGCCCGGGCGGCGATCCGGGCCGCGAGCGGTTTGCTGCGCCGGTCGCCGCGGCTGATCCGGACCGAGCGTCATCTGCGGCACCGCACGGCGGGGTTCGGCCTCCGATCGGCCGCCGGGCAGTGATCCGGGTCGCAAAGACTGGCAAGAGGCCAGTGGACTCTTATGCTGGGACACGTAAGGTTCCACTGGCCTCTTATGGGCCGGGGCAACCGTCACCACCCCGGAAAAGGGAGAACACCATGAACGTCTGGCTGATCACCGGCAGCTCGCGCGGCCTCGGACGGCAGATCGCCGAGTCGGTCCTCGACGCCGGCCACCGGGTGGTCGCGACCGCGCGGCGGCCCGAGCAGCTCGACGACCTGGTCGCGAAGTACGGCGACCGGGTGCGAGCGGTGGCGCTCGACGTCACCGATCCGGTCGCGGCGCGAACCGCGGTTCATCTGGCGGTCGAGGCCTTCGGGCGGCTCGACGTGCTGGTCAACAACGCCGGTTACGCGGACGTCGCGGCGATCGAGGAGATGCCGGAGGACGAGTTCCGGGCGCAGATCGAGGCGAACTTCTTCGGCGTCGTCAACGTGACCAGGGCCGCCCTGCCGATCATGCGGGGGCAGGGGAGCGGGCACATCATCCAGATCTCGTCGGTCGGCGGGCGGGTCGGCGGGCCGGGCCTCGGCGCCTACCAGTCGGCGAAGTGGGCGGTCGGCGGCTTCTCCGAGGTGTTGTCGCGGGAGGTCGCGTCGTTCGGGATCCGGGTCACGATCGCGGAGCCCGGTGGCATGCGCACCGACTGGGCCGGCACGTCGATGACCACGCACCCGATCAGCGACGACTACCGCCCGGTCATCGAGCCGGCCGTGTCCCGGCTGCGCGCGGCCGACGGCAACCAGCCGGGCGACCCGGCGCGCATCGCCGAGGTGCTGATCGGGGTGGCCGCCGACCCGGAGCCGCCGCTGCACCTGCTGCTCGGTGCGGACGCGGTCGCGGTCGCGGGTGCGCAGGCCGAGCGCATCGCGGCGAGCGACGCCAAGTGGCGCGCGGTGAGCGAGTCGGTCACCTATGCCGGGTAACCTGTCGCGCGATGAGCTCTGACCTGGACTTCCAGCGTGCCCGCAGCCCCGAGCAGCGGGAGGCCCGCCGCCGCGCCATCCTCGGCGTGGCGGCGGAGTCGCTGGCCGAGATGCCGTTGAGCGAGATCAGCCTGCGCGAGCTGGCCCGCCGTGTCGGGCTGTCGAAGACGAACGTGGTGCGCTACTTCGAGACGCGGGAGGCGGTCTTCTTCGCGCTGCTCAACCAGTCGGTGTCGGAGTGGCTGGACGTTCTGCCCGCGAATCTGGATTCACATCGGCTGCCGGAGTCGCTCGCGGAGTCGCTGGCGCAGCGCCCGCTGGTCTGCGAGTTGTGGAGCGCGCTCGGCACCGAGCTGGAGCGCAACATCTCCGCGTCGGCGGTGCTCGAGTTCAAGCTCGCCCACAGCGCGTTGCAGGCCCGGCTCGCCGCGATGCTCACCGAGCGCATCCCGGCACTGACCGAGCCGGCCGCGCGGGAGTTCGTCGCGATGACGATCCTGCTGGTCGCCGGCCTGTGGCCGTTCGCGAACCCGGCGCCGCCGGTGACCGAGGCGCTTCTGGACCCCAGGCTCGCCCCTTCCCGGGTCGACTTCCCGGCCCGCCTGGGCCGAGCCTTGCACGTGGTCCTCGACGGCCTGCTCTGAGGCCGGCCCGGACGGCAGCAAGGGACACGGCCCGGACAGCAGCAAGGGACACGGCCCGGGCGACCGCAAGGGACCTGGCCCGGACGGCCGCAAGGGACAACCGGGCAACGGCTTTTGCGGAACCTCGGCGTCCAACGCCCCCGCCCCGGACCGGGGATCGCCGTTCCGGGAAGCTGATCGCGGTGCGAATACGCATTCACAAAACTGCGGGTGAGCCGCCCGGACCCCCGTGGCTCCGGGCGGCTCCGCCGGGTCAGCCGATGTGGTACGAGTCGCCGTAGACCTTGAAGTCCAGCGGCGTGTTCAGGTCGAAGTTCCCGTTGTTCAGGAACACCCGCTGGGCGGTGTCGATCCGGGTCACGTCCGAGTGTGCCTCCTCCTTCTTCATCTCCACGATCCGTTCGTCCAGGAACGCGTTCAGCCAGGCCCGCTCGTCCCCGCCCTGCGACGGCGGCTTGGCCTTGGCGAGCGCGCGGCTACGGATCGCCCGCATGCCCTCGTAGCCGTGCACGACCGCCGCGTCGTAGTACGCGAACTGCCCGAGCGCGCGAACCCCGTCGGCCTTGCCGTCCCGCACCGACGGGTTGAAGTACACCCGGTCCCGCTCGGACTCCTGTGCGGCCTGGAACACCGGGTCGGCCGCCGCGGTCTTCCAGTCCCTGGTGAAGTTCGGGTCGAGCCCGGAGTGCGACTCGGTCCCGTTCACGCTCCGCAGCGCCGGCAGGTACTTGGCCAGCACGTTCGACGGTTTCGTCGCGGTGTACGCCTCGACCAGCTCGAGCATGTCACCGGTCCCGGAGCAGAACCCGATGATGCCGGCCGTGTAGCCGCGCCCGTCGCCGATGTCCTCGATGTAGGAGAACTGCGCCCGCCAGTCCAGCGACGAGTTCTCGGCCGCCGAGACGATCTGCATGGCGACGTCCTTCTTCGCCGGATCGTCCAGGTTCTTCCCCGTGGAAGCGCTGGTCGGGGCGCTGGTCGGGGTGGTCGTGCCGCCGGGGAGCGTCCACGTCTGGTTCGTGCCGCCGGCACAGGTCCAGATCTGCAGCCGCGCCCCGTTGGCGGTGCTCTTGTCGGTCACGTCCAGGCACTTCCCGGACCCGGAGTTGATGAGTGTTCCGTTGCTGGGCGTCCATTTCTGCGCGCCGGTGGCGTTGCAGTCGTACAGCTGGATCTTGGCGCCGTTGGCGGTCGACGCGGCGGTGACGTCGAGGCATTTGCCGAGCGACCGGATCGTGCCGTCGGTGTTGCCGACGGTCCACTGCTGGGCAGCGCTGCCGTTGCAGTCGTACAGCTGAATGGCGGTTCCGTTGGTGGTGGAGGCACTGGCGACGTCGATGCACTTGCCGCCCAGGCCCTTGATCGGCCCGGCGGTCGCGGCACTGGCCGGGAGCAGCCCGTAGAAGAGGGCGGCACCCGGTACTACCAGGCCCAACGTGGCGTAGACGACTGTCCTCACGCGATTCATGGCGCTCCTCAGGGGAGGGGGAAGAGGGGGTGGCGCGCGCGTTGGGGAGGGACTCTACGACTGTTAAGTTGGTTTATCAATCCTGGTCGATAGCGAAGATTCGACCCTTGACAGGGATCGACGGGAGTCTGAGGATGAGCCAACTGTTAAACACTTTGCCAATCACCCGGGAGCTCCGATGACGCGTCTCGCCGGCTCGTCCAAGCTGCTCCGCGCCATGAACGAGAGCGCGGCGCTCGCGCACCTGCTCGACCCGGGCAGGCTCACGCGGGCCGATCTGCGCCGGCTGACCGCGCTCTCCACGCCGACGATCTCCGAGGTTCTGCGCCGGCTGACCGAGGCGGGGCTCGTCAATGTCGTCGGGCACGACAGCGGCCGCCCGGGTCCGAACGCGGAGATCTACTCGGCCAACCCGGACGCGGCCTACACGGCCGCCGTCTCCGTTCGCGACGTCGGCACCAGCGGCACCCCGTCGGTCGCCGCGGCGCTCTGCGACCTGACCGGAACGCTCCGGGCCCGGTTCGAATCCCGCGTCGACTTCGTCGCCACCGACCCGGTGGCCGCGGTGACCGACGTGATCGCCCGGCTCGGCGAGCAGGCCGGAGTCCCCGCCGAGCGGATCCGGTACGTGCAGCTCAGCGTGCCCGGCGCCTACGACCCGAAGAACGAGACCGTCCGCCTCGTCGACGTTCCCGGATTCGCCCGGCCCGGCCTGGTCCCGGCGATCGCCGCGGCGGTCGGCATCGATCTCGGCATCGACAACGACGTCAACCTGGCCGCGGCGGCCGAGCGCAAGCGTGGCGCCGCCCGCGACGCGGAGAACTTCGCGCTGCTCTGGATCGGGCAGGACGGTCTCGGTCTGGCCATCGACATCAACGGGGTGCTGCTACGCGGCGCCCGGGGGAGTGCCGGCGAGATCGGCTACATGCCGCTCTACTCACCGGACTCCAGCCACCGCCAGGCCGACCTGCAGGACCTCTTCGGCGGTGGCGCGATCAAGGAGCTGGCCCGCGACCACGGGATCACCGGCGACACCCCGGCCGAGCTGGTCGCGAACGGCGCGGGCCACCCCGAGTTCCTCGCCACCCTGGCCGACCGGATCGTGGTCGCGCTGGCCGCCGTGGTCGCGGTCCTCGATCCGTCCCTGGTCGTGCTCGCCGGCCCGACCGCGCAGGCCGGCGGTGAGGCGCTGCTCGCCGCCGTGAACGCCGCCTTCCGGCGCGCCGCGCCGCTGGAGTGCACGATCGCCGCCACCTCCCTCAACGACGACGCGGTCCTGCTCGGCGGCTTGGACGCCGGGCTGGCCGCGGTCCGTGAAGCGCTCATCACCGCCATTCGCGACAGCTAGATATCGAGAGGCCCACAGTGAACAAACGGCTACCTCATGCCCTTTTCGCCCTGACCGCCACCGTTCTGCTGACGACCGCCTGCACTCCCGCCCCCAAAGAGAACAAGATCGCCGACCCCGGTACGCAGGTCTCCGGCACCGTCGAGCTCTGGCACTTCTTCACCGAGCGCGAGGCCGCGGCCATCGACCAGGTGGTCAAGGACTTCGAGACCAGCCACCCGAACATCAAGGTGACCGTCAAGTCCGGGCAGGACGACTCCAAGGTCACCCAGGCGATCGGCGCCGGCAACGGACCGGACGTCGGGCTCTCCTACTCCACCGACATCGTCGGCAAGTTCTGCTCCTCCGGGGCGTGGGTGGACCTGAAGCCGTACCTCGACCGGGACAAGGTCGATGTCAGTCAGCTCAACGCGACGGTCCGGTCGTACACCGAGTTCCAGGGCAAGCGCTGTGCGATGCCGTTCCTCGCCGACGCGTACGGCATGTTCTACAACAAGGACCTGTTCGCCAAGGCCGGCATCGCCGGGCCGCCGAAGACCCTCGACGAGCTCACCGCGGACGCGAAGAAACTCACCGTCAAGAACGCCGACGGCTCGCTCAAGCGGGTCGGCTTCCTGCCGCTGTTCGACTTCTACGAGAACGCCGCCGCGCACCTCGCCCCGGCGACCGGCGCCAAGTGGCTGACCGCGGACGGCAAGAGCGCGGTCGGCACCGACGCGAACTGGAAGACCCTGCTCACCTGGCAGAAAGACCTGGTCGACTGGTACGGCTACGACAACCTGACCAAGTTCAAGGCGAGCCTCGGCGACGAGTTCAGCGCCGACAACGCCTTCCAGAAGGGCCAGGTCGCGATCAACGTCGACGCCGAGTACCGCCTCGCGTTCCTCAAGGACCAGACCCCGGATTTGAAGTACGGCGTGGCGCCCTTCCCGACCAGCGACCCGTCCCGCTACGGCGGTGGCTACGTGACAGGCAACATCGTCGGCATCTCCAAGAACGCCAAGAACCCCGAGGCGGCCTGGGAGCTGATCAAGTACCTGACCACCGATGACGTGGCGGTCACCAAGCTCGCCGGGCTGATCAAGAACGTGCCGACCACGACGAAGTCGATCGCCGACCCGGCGTTGAACGCGGACCCGGACTTCAAGGCGTTCATCGACATCTTCAACAACCCGAACTCGCTGACCTCGCCACCGACCGCGTCCGGCCCGGCCTATCAGGAGACGTTCCAGCAGTTCCTGATCAAGTACCAGTCCGGCAAGGTGGCCGACCTGAACGGCGGGCTGGCCGACGCGGACAAGCAGATCAACAGCGTCATGACGCTGGGCGGCTGAGCCATGGACGGCGTTCGCCTCCGCCGGGGCCTCACCACGTTCTCCTTCCTGGCGCCCGCGCTCATCGGCATCGCGGTGTTCTTCCTCTACCCCCTGATCTCGGCGGTCTACTTCTCCTTCACGAAGTTCGACCTGGTCTCCGTGCCGCAGTGGGTGGGGCTGAACAACTACCGGCAGATGGCGGACGACCCGTTCCTGCTCCAGGCGATCCGCAACACCCTGTGGATGGTGGCGGTCTTCGTCCCGGTGCGGATCGTCTTCGCGATCGGGCTGGCGATGCTGCTCGCGCAGCTCAAGCGGGGCGCCGGCTTCTTCCGGACGATCCTCTACCTGCCGTCGCTGGTCCCGTCGGTGGCCGCCACCATCGCGTTCGTCTACCTGCTCAAGCCGGGCACCGGCCCGGTGAACCACCTGCTGGAGAAGATCGGCATCGACGGCCCGCTCTGGTTCAACTCTCCGGCCTGGGCGAAGCCGTCACTGGTCCTGCTCGGCCTCTGGGCCTGCGGCGACCTGATGATCATCTTCCTGGCGGGGGTGCTGGGCGTCCCGGAGAGCCTCTACGAGGCCGCGTCGCTGGACGGCGCGAACGCCTGGCACAAATTCCGGTCGATCACACTGCCGTCGATCCGCCCGGTGATCCTGTTCGCGGCGGTCACCGGCGTCATCTACACCCTGCAGTACTTCGACCAGGCGGCGGTGGCCGGCTCGATCGCCAGCGGGCAGGCCACCGTCGGCGCCGGAATCTCGCAGTCCTTCGGCTATCCGGAGGGCTCCACGTTCACCTACCCGCTCTGGCTCTACACCGTCGGATTCCGCTACAACGCGCTCGGCTACGCGAACGCCCTGGCCATTGCGCTCTTCGTGGTCGCGCTCGCGGTCACCGTCATTCTGCTGCGCCGCGCGAAGGCGTTCTCCGGGGAGGAACAGTGACACTGCTTCTGGAGCGGCCTGCGATCGCACCGCAGGTGGACAAACACGTACGGCGGCAGAATGTGCTCGTCTGGATCGCCCGGCACAGCATCGCGATCGTGCTGGCGATCATGTTCATCACGCCGGTCGCCTACCTCGTGCTGCTCTCGCTGATGACCAGCGACCAGGCGCTGACCAGCGACTACTGGCCGAACTCCTGGCACCCGGAGAACTACCTGCGGGTCTTCCAGGCCACCCCGATGCCGCACTACCTGCTCAACACGGTCATCTACGCGGTCTCCGCCACGGTGCTGACGCTGCTGTCGAGCGTGCCCGCGGCGTACGCGCTCGCGAAGTTGAAATTCCGCGGACGCAATGCGCTCTTCCTCCTGGTGATCTGCGTGATGATGCTGCCGCCGCAGGTGGTGACGGTCCCGCTCTACCTGATGTGGGCCCGCTACGGCCTGACCGGCTCGCTGTGGCCGCTGATCATCCCGGCCCTGTTCGGTGACGCGTTCTGCATCTTCCTGCTGCGCCAGTTCCTGCTCACGATTCCGGGCGAGTACCTGGACGCGGCCCGGGTCGACGGCTGCGGCGAGTGGCGCACGCTCTGTCTCTTATACACATC
>KL571271.1:0-3993 GCA_000715855.1 Actinoplanes liguriensis | reverse complement strand
ATGTGTATAAGAGACAGGCCTGTTCCAGTTCTTCTTCTGCTGGAACGACTACTACGGTCCGCTGCTCTACACCAGCGAGAACGAGAGCTCGTGGACGCTGACGCTGGGCCTCGCCTCGTTCCGGACCGTCCACCACGTCGACTGGAACCTGGTCACGGCGGCGACGGTGCTGGCCATGGCCCCGCTGATCATCATCTTCTTCTTCGCCCAGCGCGCGTTCGTGCAGGGCATCACGCTGACGGGATTCAAGGGTTGAAAATCGCGGTCATCGGTGGCGGATCCACCTACACGCCGGAACTGGTGGACGGCTTCGCCCGGCTCGGCAGCATGGTCTCCGAACTGGTCCTGATCGATCCGGCGGCGGAGCGCCTGGAGGTTGTCGGCGCGTTCGCCGCGCGAATCTTCCTTAACTACGGCCATCCCGGCAAGGTCACCTGGACCTCCGACCTGGACGCCGGGGTCACCGACGCCGACGCGGTGGTGATCCAGTTGCGGGTCGGCGGGCAGCAGGCCCGGATCACCGACGAGACGTTCCCGCTCGAGTGCGGATGCGTGGGCCAGGAGACGACCGGGGCCGGGGGACTGGCCAAGGCGCTGCGGACCGTGCCGATCATCCTCGACGTCGCCGAGCGGATCCGGAAGCGGGCCCGGCCCGGCGCGTGGATCGTCGACTTCACCAACCCGGTGGGGATCGTGACCCGGGCGCTGCTCGACGCCGGCCACAGGGCGGTCGGCCTCTGCAACGTGGCGATCGGGTTCCAGAGGCGATTCGCGAATCACTTGGGCGTGGACCCGTCCGCGGTGGTGCTCGATCATGTCGGCCTGAACCACCTGACCTGGGAGCGAGCGGCCTACGTCGACGGCGTCGATCGGCTTCCCGAGCTGATCGAGCGGCACATCTCGGACATGTCTGAGGAGGTGGACGTCCCAGCGGAGATCATCACGATGCTCGGCGCCGTCCCGTCCTACTACCTGTCCTACTTCTACGCCCACGACCGGCACGTGCGGGAGTCGCTCGGCGCCCCGACCCGGGGCCAGCGCGTCGCCGAGATCGAGGCCACCCTCCTCGACATGTACCGCGACGTCACCCTCGTCGAGAAGCCGTCCCTGCTCGGCGAACGCGGCGGCGCCTACTACTCGGAGGCCGCGGTCGGCCTGCTCGGCTCGCTGTTCGGCCTCGACGACGACGCGGTCCACTCGGTCAACGTCCGCAACAACGGCATCCTGCCGTTCCTCCCCGCCGGCGCCGTCATCGAGGTCTCGGCCCGGGCGGGCCTCGACGGCCCGGCTCCGCTGCCGGTCACCCCCCTCGCGCCGGACCTGGCCGCTCTGATCACCCACACCTGGGGGTACGAGGAACTGGCGCTCGACGCCGCGCTGCGAGGCGGCCGTGACCGCGTCTACCGTGCGCTGCTCGCCCATCCACTGATCGGCCAGCACGAGAAGGCGGACCCCCTCGCCGACAGGCTGATCGCCGCGGGCCGCGCCCACCTCGCGTGGGCCCGATGACGGCCCTGTTCCTGGCGGTCGACGGCGGCAACTCGAAGACGGACGTGGTGCTGGGCGACGCGTCCGGTGCGGTCCTCGCCCTCGTCCGCGGCGGCACCTCCTCGCCCCACAACATCGGCCTGACCAGCGCGATCGCGGTGCTCGACGAGCTGGTCACGGCCGCCCGCACCCGGGCCGGCCTGCCGGCGGACACGCCGATCGAGGTCGTCTCGGCCTACCTGGCCGGCGCCGACCTGCCCGACGAGGTCACCGCTCTGCACGAGGCGATCACCGCGCGCGGCTGGGCCCGGCGTGTCCAGGTCGACAACGACTGCTTCGCCCTGCTCCGGGCCGGCACGTCGATGCCGGACGCGGTCACCGTCGTCTGCGGCGCCGGCACCAACTGCGTGGGTCGCGCCGCTGACGGCCGTACCGCCAGGTTTGTTGCCCTGGGTCCTGTCTCCGGCGACTGGGGCGGTGGCCACGACCTGGCCGACCACGCCCTGCGCGAGGCGGCCCGGGGCGAGGACGGCCGCGGCCGCCCGACCGCCCTGTCCGCCGCGGTCGCCGCCCACTTCGGACTGCCCACGGTCGAGGCGGTGAGCATCGCCCTGCACCGCGGCGAGATCGCGATGGACCGGATCCCGGAGCTGGCCCCGGTCCTGTTCGCGGTCGCCGCCTCCGGTGACGAGGTCGCGTCCGCCCTGATCGACCGCCAGGCCGAGGAGATCCTGGCCCAGCACCGCTCGGCGGCCGGCCGGCTCGGACTGCTGAGCCGCCCGCACGCGCTGGTCTTGGGCGGTGGCGTCCTGCAGGCCCGGCACCCCCAGCTCCACACCCGGATAGTGCAGGGCGTCCAGGACCAGGCCCCCCGAGCCGTCGTCACGGTCCTGGACGCCCCTCCGGTCACCGGCGCCGCGCTCCTGGCCCTGGACTCCCTGAACGCCACACCCGACGCCGAGCCCACCCTGCGTGCCGCCGTCCCGCGGCTGCGGAACGTACCCGCCGGGCTGGTCCTCACCCCGCGATCGGCGTGAGGACGTAGGTGGGTGGCGTGGACGTCCCACTCTGGTCGTCGTTGGTGGTGTACGCCCCGTCGGCGGCGATCTGGTAGCTCCGGTACCGCCCGATCGCGTCCTGGACGTTGATCTGGTTCACCCACCACGTGCCGGGTGAGGTCGTCGCCGGCAGAGTGGCCTGCAGCTCCCACCATCCGTCGACCTCGGTGGGGGCGGCCAGGGTCACGTCGGCGTCCGAGGACGGGTATCCGTTCCCGCCCGACGTCATGATGTGGCCCCAGATGCTCTGGATGCCGCTGACGTCGTCCCCGGCCTTGATCCGCAGCCGTACGACCCGGTCGTCGGCGTTGTCCGCGGTGATGTCGCCGACCAGCTCGAACTGGCTCAGGTCGAGCGCCGGGCGATCCAGGTCCGGCGTCGAACCGGTGACGGTCAGGGCGGCCGGCCAGCCGGTGCCGTCCTGTGCGTCCTCCGGGCGGGAGAGGGTGCCGTACCGGTTGACCGCGTCCGTGGCCGAGATCGAGGCGATCCGCCACTCGCCGGCCGGCGCGTGCGCCGGAAGACGCCCGGTGACCTCCCAGGTCCCGTCGGTCGCGGTGCCCTCCACCAGCGCGGCGCCACCGAGATTGACCGTGACGTCGTGCTGCCCGGCCAGCTCCAGCTGGACGAAGACCGAGGTGACGCCGCTGAGGTCGTCGGTGACCGGGATCCGCAGGGCGAGGTCCCGGCCCTCGTCGCTGTCCTGCTCGAGCGCGGTCTGCCACTCGGCCGCGGAGGTGTCCGGCACCGGCGCGGCGGCGTCGTACTGGCCGGTCACGGTCAGCGGTGCGAGGTCGGTGTGACCGCTGGCGGTCTCGTTCAGGCTGGTGTTCATCTGGTAGTCGCCGGCGGCGTCCACCCAGTAGGACGTCGTCCGGTTGACCCGGTCCCGCAGGTAGACGGAGTTGATCCGCCATTCGCCGGAGCGGGACAGCGCCGGCAGGCTGCCGGTCATCTCGAAGACGCCGTCGTGTGCGTATCCGGAGATGATGTTGTCCCAGGTGCCGGCCCAGAGTCCGGGGCCATTCTCCTCCGGGTTGCTGAACCAGATCTCCACGACCTCCACGCCGCTGCGGTCGTCGGTGACGTGCCCGCGTACCCGCACCTCGCGCTGCTCGCTGTTGTCGACCGCCGGTTCGGCCGTCCACTCCAAGGAGGTCAGGTCGATCCGCGGGGTGCCGACGTCGGTGCACTTGTCGCCGCCCGCGTCGTCGCTGTCCGGCACGCACCGGTTCAGCCCCGGGCCGCCCTCCACGTCGTCGTCGCCGCCACCGCCGTTCATCGTGTCGTCGCCGCGGCCGCCGTCCATCTGGTCGTTGCCATCGCCGCCGTCCATCTGGTCGTTGCCGTCGCCACCGATCAGCTCGTCGGTCCCGTCCCCGCCGCTGATCTCGTCGTCGCCGCCACCACCGTCGAGGCTGTCGTTGCCACTGTCTCTTATACACAT
>KL571270.1:11793-21042 GCA_000715855.1 Actinoplanes liguriensis | reverse complement strand
AGAGATGTGTATAAGAGACAGAAGCAGCGTCGTCAAGAGTTCGACAACCTGTCGGCTCCGCAGATGAGCTCGGGTGCTCCGCGCGGTCAGGGTCAGGAGATCCGGCTGTCGCGTGGCGCCTCGCTGTCCGACTTCGCCGACAAGATCAACGCGAACCCGGGCTCGCTCGTCCAGGAGATGTTCAACCTGGGTGAGATGGTCACGGCGACGCAGTCGGTCTCCGACGACACGCTGCTGCTGCTCGGTGAGCACCTCGGCTTCGACGTCAAGATCGTCAGCCCCGAGGACGAGGACCGTGAGCTGCTCGCGCAGTTCAACATCAACCTCGACGCCGAGGTCGCGGAGGACCGCCTGGTCACCCGTCCCCCGGTCGTGACGGTGATGGGTCACGTCGACCACGGTAAGACGAAGCTGCTCGACGCGATCCGCAAGACCAACGTGGTCGCCGGCGAGGCGGGTGGCATCACCCAGCACATCGGCGCCTACCAGGTCGTCGTCCCCCACCAGGGGCAGGACCGGGCGATCACCTTCATCGACACCCCGGGTCACGAGGCGTTCACCGCCATGCGTGCTCGTGGTGCGCAGGTCACCGACATCGTCATCCTCGTGGTGGCGGCGGACGACGGCGTGATGCCGCAGACGGTCGAGGCGCTCAACCACGCCAAGGCCGCCGAGGTGCCGATCGTGGTCGCGGTGAACAAGGTCGACAAGCCGGACGCCAACCCGGACAAGGTCCGGCAGCAGCTGACGGACTACGGCCTGCTCGCCGAGGAGTACGGCGGCGACACCATGTTCGTCAACGTCGCGGCGAAGCCCGGCATCGGCATCGACGACCTCCTCGAGGCCATCCTGCTGACCGCCGACGCGTCGCTGGAGCTGACCGCCCCGATCGACGGCCCCGCTCAGGGTGTCGCGGTCGAGGCGCACCTGGACAAGGGCCGCGGCGCGGTCGCCACCGTCCTGGTGCAGAAGGGCACGCTCCGTGCCGGCGACTCGATCGTGGCTGGTGGCGCGCACGGTCGCGTCCGGGCCATGCTCGACGAGAACGGCCAGCAGGTCGCCGAGGCGGGTCCGGCCCGTCCGGTCCTGGTCCTGGGTCTGACGTCGGTGCCCAGCGCCGGCGACACGTTCCTGGCGGCCGAGGACGACCGCACGGTCCGGCAGATCGCCGAGCAGCGGCAGGCTCGCCGTCGTGCGGCCGCGTTCGCCAACTCGGGTGCCAAGGCCACTCTCGAGACGCTCATGGCCCAGCTGAAGGAGGGCGAGAAGACCTCGCTCACGCTGGTCATCAAGGGCGACAGCTCGGGTTCGGTCGAGGCGCTGGAAGACGCGCTGTTCAAGATCGAGATCCCGGACGAGATCCAGCTCAAGGTCATCCACCGCGGCGTCGGTGCGATCACCGAGAGCGACGTCAACCTGGCGTCGGCCTCGTCGGAGCAGACCGCGACGATCATCGGCTTCAATGTCCGGGCCTCGAACAAGGTCAAGGAGATGGCCGACCGCGCCGGCGTGGAGATCCGCTACTACAGCGTGATCTACCAGGCCATCGAGGAGATCGAGGCGGCGCTCAAGGGCCTGCTCAAGCCGGAGTACGAAGAGGTCGAGCTGGGCACGGCGGAGATCCGCGAGGTCTTCCGCTCGTCCAAGATCGGTCTGATCGCCGGCTGTATGGTCCGGTCCGGTCTCATCCGCCGCAACTCCAAGGCGCGCATCATCCGCGAGGGCACCGTGGTGGCGGAGAACGTCACCATCAGCTCGCTCAAGCGGTTCAAGGACGACGCGACCGAGGTCCGCGAGGGCTTCGAGTGTGGTCTGACGTTCGGTGGTTTCGGCACGCCGCAGGTTGGCGACGTGATCGAGACCTTCGAGATGCGGGAGAAGCCGCGGGCCTGATCCCCGGCTTTCAGCGGCCCCGGCGGGTTACCCGCCGGGGCCGCCCCATTTCCCCGCTGGGAGGATGAGCGGATGTCCCGTTACGCCATGCTGCTCGCCCCGTCCGCCAACCGCGTCTACGCCGACCAGGCGTCCCGCATCTCCCAGGCGGAGCTGGCCGCGTTCGCGCCGGTGCTCTCCTCGTCGCTCGAGGAGATCGGCGCCGGCCCGATCGGCGGTGTGGAGTACCTGACGTTCACCGCGGAGCTGAGCCCGCGGGACATCGCCTACGTGTCGAACCTGTCGTCGGCCTACGCCCTGTTCGAGCTGGTCGAGGGCGACCTGCTGCGCCCGGTGGAGCTGAGCCCGCTGGCCCGCTACGACAGCGACCTGATCACCATCCCGAAGTATGCGGGCAAGACCAACGAGCAGTTCACCAAGCTGGTCCTGAACCTGACCCTGCTGGCGTCGGCGTCCGCCGAGAAGATGCTGGACGGGCACCTCACCGTGCTCGACCCGCTCTGCGGCCGCGGGACGACCCTCAACCAGGCTTTGATGTACGGCTACGACGCGCTCGGCGTGGAGATCGACGGCAAGGACGTCGAGGCGTACAAACTGTTCCTGCAGACGTGGCTGAAGCGCAAGCGGCTCAAGCACACCGCCGAGCTGGTGCCGATGCGCCGCCAGGGTCGCCGTGCCGCCCGCCGCCTGGAGGTCACGATGGCCGCCAGCAAGGACGACCACAAGGCCGGCGCCGTGCAGAAGGTGACCGTCCTGCACGCCGACACCACCGGGCTGGAGGGCCTGCTCCGGGGCAACGTGGCGGACGTGCTGGTCGCCGACCTGCCGTACGGCGTGGCGCACGGCTCCTACGACGACGCCGGTGGCATCTCCCGCCGCCCGCTGGACCTGCTGGAGCGGGCCGTGCCGGAGTGGCTGCCGCTGCTGCGCCCGGGTGGCGCGATCGGCCTCTCCTGGAACGTGAAGGTCGCCCGGCGCGAGCTGGCCGAGGACATCCTGCTCGCCGCCGGCCTGGACCTGGTGGAGTACGGATACTTCGAGCACCGCGTCGACCAGGGCATCGAGCGTGACGTGATCGTCGCTCGGAAAAGGGGCTGACCAGCGGCGGAAGGGGGCGTAGCCTGTCTCGCTGATGTATACCGAGACCGCAGTCTTCGACCTGCTCCTGCCCGGTGACGCGCAATCGCTCAAGCAGAAGCGCTCGTATGTCCGCCCGATCATCGCGATGCTGAAGAAGTTCGAGGTGAGCGCCGCCGAGGTGGGTTTCCACGACCTGCACGGCCGGGCACAGATCGGGGTGGCCGTCGTCGCCCCCGACCCCGCACAGGCGCGGGCGGTGATCGACACCTGTGAGAACCAGGTGGCCGGCCGTCCGGAGATCGAGCTCCTCTCGGTCAAGCGCCGGCTGTACGGCGACGACGACTGAGTGCTCCGGCGGGTAAAACCGCATGATGGTTCTGTCGGGGGGCCTGGGTACGCTTCACCAAGTTGGGCGGGAGCAACGTCGGCCCGCGAGTTTCACAGTCGGAGGTGGGCGAGATGTCGGATCCGGCCAAGGCACGGCGGCATGCGGAGCGTGTTCGTGAGCTGGTGGCCTCGCTGGTGCGGGAGATCAAGGATCCCCGCCTCGGCATGGTGACGATCACGGACGCCCGGATCACCGGTGACCTCCGGGAGGCGACGGTCTTCTACACGGTGCTGGGCGACGCGGTCGAGCAGGCCTCGACCGCCGCGGCGCTGGAGAGCGCCAAGGGCATGTTGCGCAGCCGGGTCGGGCACGCGCTGGGGCTGCGGCACTCGCCGAGCCTGGCGTTCAAGCTCGACAACGTGCAGGAGAACGTGAAGGAGATCGACGACCTCCTGGCCGCCGCGCGGCACCGGGACGAGGAGGTCCAGCGGCTCGCGACCGGCAAGCAGTATGCGGGCGACCCGGACCCGTACAAGGCCGAGGAGCCGGCGGAGGAGGACGAGGAGGCCGAGCGGGTCGGCGCCCGCGAGGACCTCGGGTGACGAGTGCGCTGACCGAGCCCGCCGCCGAGCAGTGGGACGCCGCCGTCGCGGCGGTCCGCGCGCTCGGCGGCGACGCCGAGATCCAGCTCGTCTGCCACGTGAGCCCGGATGGGGACGCGCTCGGCAGCATGCTCGGATTCGGTCTGGCGCTGCGCCGTCTCGGGTTCACCCGGGTCCGCGCGACGTTCCCGGGCGAGTTCCGCGTCCCGACCCCCTACGCGGAGCTCCCCGGCATGGACCTGCTGGTCCCGGAGCCGGATGCGTATTCTGCCCCCGCGCTCTTCCTGATCTTTGACGTGGCCGCCGAGTCACGGCTGGGCGGTCTGGCCGGCCGGGTCGCGGCGGCGCCGGTCAGCGTCGTGCTCGACCACCACGCGTCGAACACCGGCTTCGGCACGATCCGGCTGGTCGACCCGCGTGCCGCGGCCACCTCGGTGCTCGCCGATCAGTTCGTGGGCCGGCTCGGGGTGCCGCTGGACGCGGAGATCGCCGAGTGCTTCTACGTGGCGCTGGCGACCGATACCGGCTCGTTCAAGTTCGACATGACCACGGTCGCGGTGCACGAGCTGGCCGCGCGGCTGATCGCCACCGGGCTGCGTCCGGGGGACATCTCCCGGCGGATCTTCGACACCCGGCCGTTCGGGGCGATGAAGCTGGCCGGCGAGGTGCTCGGCCGGGCGGAGCTGGAGCCCGCAGCGGCCGGTGGGCGCGGCCTGGTGTGGACCTATGCGACGCTGGCCGACCTGGCTCGGCACGACCAGCCGCCGTACGTGCTGGACACTCTGATCGACCCGGTCCGCTCGGTCGCCGAGGCGGATGTGACAGTGCTGGTGAAGCAGGTGGCCGACCGGGAGTGGGCGGTGTCGCTGCGGAGCAAGGGCGCGGTCGACGTGAGCCGCCTGGCGATCTCCCAGGGTGGCGGTGGTCACCGCCTGGCGGCCGGTTTCACCGGTTTTGGGGAGCCTCGCGACGTGGTGGACACCGTGCGTCGGCTACTTGACGATTACCTGAATTGACGCTGTTTCAACAGCTCATAGGGGGTCGCCCGGTCGGGCGGCCCCCTTCGTTTCTTCCCGGATCGCGGGAACCAGCCGTGCGATGGGTTGATTGAACGTTAGTTTGGTTCCTGAACGGTGATTTGGTTTTGCGCGGCTGACACCTCCGCCTTCCGCGAGACCGCGAGCCGCCTGGGGTCACCGCCCCGGGTCGCGTCACCTTGCCAGGCGTCCGGCGATCCCGGACCGGCCCTCTGTGACGCCCGCTCGACCGATTCGGGGCGCTCCGCTGGTGCGGGCGCCCAACCCCACCGTGGAAGGAACCTCTCATGGCTGCCAAGCCGAAGCCCCAGCCCACCGACGACGCCCGTGAGCAGGCACGCCGCGCGCTGCAGACCTCGCTGGACACGCGTCAGTAGGTCACCGGGGCCAAGTGTAAGGCCCTGAACCCGGTTGCAATCCTTACCGCTGGGCGGGCATCATGGGACACCATGAGCCCGTCTGCCCAGCCGCGCACCGGTTCCCGTCAGATCGCCAAGCTCGCTCTCCCGGCTCTCGTGGTGCTCGCCGCCGAGCCGTTGTACGTGCTGGTGGACACCGCCGTCGTCGGCCATCTCGGCTCCACGCCCCTCGGCGCGGTCGCGGTCGGCGGCACCGTGATGGCGGTCGCCACCTGGTTCGGGACCCTGACGGCGTACGGGACGACCGGACGCGCCGCGCGCCGCTTCGGTGCGGGCGACCGGCCGGCCGCCGTCGCCGAGGGAGTCCAGGCCTCCTGGCTCGCCCTCGGGCTCGGGGTGGTGCTGGCCCTGCTCGGCCTGACCCTGGCCGGCCCGCTGGCACACGCGCTCGCCGGAAACCCGCAGACCGCGGACGCCGCGGCCGGATGGCTGCGGATCGCCGCCCTCGGCGGGCCCGGGCTGCTGCTCGCCGCGGCCGGCAACGGGTGGATGCGCGGCGTCCAGGACACCCGGCGGCCGCTGTTCATCGTGCTCGGCGCGAACGCGCTGTCCGCCGTCCTCTGCCCGGTGCTGGTCTTCCCGCTCGGCCTGGGCCTGACCGGCTCGGCGATCGCGAACGTGACCGCCCAGACCATCGGCGGCGGGTTCTTCCTGGTGGCGCTCGTCCGGGAGACCCGCCACCTGCGCCCGGTGCCGTCGGTGATCGTCAGCCAGGTGGTGCTCGGCCGGGACCTGCTGATCCGGGGCGCGGCGTTCCAGGCGTGCTTCCTCTCCGCGACCGCGGTGGCGTCCCGCTTCGGGATCGCCGCGGTCGGCGCCCACCAGATCGCGCTGCAGCTCTGGTTCTTCGCCGCGCTCGCCCTGGACGCGGTCGCGATCGCCGCCCAGTCGCTGGTCGGCGCGGCCCTCGGCGCCGGCGACGTGGACCAGGCGCGGGACGTGGCCCGCCGGGTCACCATTGCCGGCGGCGTCGCGGCGGTCGGGTTCGCCGCCCTGGTCGCG
Source organism: Actinoplanes liguriensis (assembly GCA_000715855.1). Classification (GTDB taxonomy): domain Bacteria; phylum Actinomycetota; class Actinomycetes; order Mycobacteriales; family Micromonosporaceae; genus Actinoplanes; species Actinoplanes liguriensis. The sequence continues at coordinate 14,681 of KL571270.1, read as the reverse complement.
GCCGGCTCCCCGGTCATCGCCGGCTGGTTCACCACGGACCAGGCGGTGATCGATCAGGCGGCGATCGTGTGGCCGTGGTTCATCGCCCTGCTGCCGTTCGCCGGCGTGGTCTACGCGCTGGACGGCGTCCTGATCGGCGCGGGCGACGTCGCCTTCCTGCGGGTGAGCACGATCCTGGCGGCGCTGCTGGGTTTCCTGCCGATGATCTGGCTGGCGTACGCGTTCGACCTCGGCCTGGGCGGCGTCTGGGCGGGCCTGGCGCTGTTCATCGCCGTCCGCCTGGTCGCCACGGTGTCCCGCTGGCGCTCCGCACGCTGGACCGTCGTCGGCGCCACCCGTTGAGAGGACGGTGTCCCGCCGGCGCTCCGCGCGCTGGATCGTCGTCGGCGCCACCCGTTGAGAGGGTGGACGGGCCTGGCCATAGGGTGGTCGGGTGAACGTGGATGGGCTCATCGTGGTCGACAAACCCGCAGGCATGACCTCGCACGACGTGGTCTCGCGAATCCGGCGTCTGGCGAAGACGCGCCGGGTCGGGCACGGCGGCACCCTGGACCCGATGGCCACCGGTGTGCTGATCATCGGGGTGAACCGGGCGACCCGCCTGCTCACGTACGTGATCGGCGCCCGGAAGAGCTACACCGCCACGATCCGCCTGGGCCAGGCCACGGTGACCGACGACGCCGAGGGCGACGTCACCACGACGGCGTCCACCGGTGCCGTCACCGAGGAGGCGATCCGGGCGAGCCTCGCGACCCAGGTGGGCGAGATCGACCAGGTCCCGAGCGCGGTCAGCGCCATCAAGATCAACGGTGAACGTGCCTACAAGCGGGTCCGGGACGGCGAGACCGTGGAGATCCCGGCCCGCCAGGTGACCGTTTTCCAGCTCGACGTCCTGGACGTCCGCCGGGGCGCGGACGTGATCGACATCGACGTCGACGTCACCTGCTCCTCGGGCACCTACATCCGGGCCATCGCCCGTGACCTGGGCACGGCGCTGCAGGTCGGCGGCCATCTCACGGCTCTGCGACGTACGTCGGTCGGCGCCATGACCCTGGACGCCGCGTCGACCCTGGAGCAGCTCGAGGAGCGCGCCCCCGACGTGATCGGCCTGCCCATGTCCGAGGCCGCCCGGCGCGCGTTCCCGCAGCGCACGGCGACCGAGGAGGAGACCCGCACGCTGCGTCACGGCGGCCCGCTGAGCCCGGTCGGCATCGACGGGCCGTACGCGGTGTTCTCCCCGGAGGGCGAGGTCCTGGCGATCGTCAGCGAGCGTGCGGGGCGCGCCCGGGCGGAAATCGTGTTGGCGCCTGCCTGACGCGCCGATAGGGAGCGCATGAGACGTGTTCCAGCTCCCGCGGTGCCGCTCGTCGCGTCGGTCGCGGGTGCGGTGTCCGTGTTCTGGCCGGGCACCGATGCCGCGCACATCGCGTACCTGATCGGCTTCTCGTTCGTGGTGGCGTGCGCCTGGGCCGGGCTGAGCCACGTCAAGGGTCCGAGCCTCGGGGCGTACCGCCTGGTCGCGGCCGCCCTGACGGTGTGGCTGGCGGGCGACGTCCTGTACGACGTGCTGAGCCGCGTGGCCGGCCCGCCCGGCGACGTCTCACCGTCCGACGTGCTCTGGATCTCCGGGTATCCGCTGCTGTTCACCGGCATGGTCAAGCTGGTCCGGCTGCGCGCTCCGGGCCGCCAGCGGGACGGCATGCTCGACGCCGCCGCGCTGACCACCGTGGTGGCCTGGCTGTTCTGGCAGTTCCTGATCCTGCCGGCGTTCGAGGACCAGAGCCTGACGCTGGAGACGCTCGCCGGGGCGGCGTACCCGCTCGGCGACGTGATGTTCTTCGCGGCCACCGCCATCCTGGTGTTCGCGCCCGGCTCGACCCGCGGCCCGGCCCGCTACCTGGTGTCGGCGCTGACCCTGACCCTGATCGGCGACATCAGCATCACGCTGCTGCCGGTGCTGTTCCCGGAACTGTCCCGGGCCGGCCAGGCGGACCGGTTCGACGGCCTGCTCCTGCTCGCGAACAGCCTGCTCGCGGCGGCCGTGGTGCACCGGGACGCGGCGAAGGTCGCGGAACCGGACACCGCGGTGACCGGGCAGCGGCTGCACCCGGCGCGCGTGGTCTTCCTCGGCATCGCGCTGGTCGTGCTGCCGACGGTGACCGGCCTGCACTCGTTCGGCACGCTGGTCAGCCGGGCCTCGCTGCTGGTCTCGATCACCATGCTGACCACGTTCATCCTGGTCCGCTTCGTCTTCGTGGTCCGCGAGCAGGAGCGGATGAAGGCCGCGCTGGCCCACCAGGCCGAGCACGACCAGCTCACCGGGCTGGCGAATCGGGCCGCGCTGCACGCTCAGCTGGAGCTGGAGCTGTTCCGCGCCTCCGGGTTCGGCCCGGTCGTCCTCTACATGGACCTGAACGGCTTCAAGCAGATCAACGACGTGCACGGCCACGCGGCCGGCGACCGCATCCTGGTCGAGTTCGCCCGGCGGCTGACCACGGCGATCGGCCCGGGCGACACCGCGGCGCGGCTGGGCGGCGACGAGTTCGTGGTGCTGGCGACCGGCCCGCGCGACCCCGGCGAGGCCCGCGAGCTCGCCGACGGGCTGCGGGCCCTGGTCGACGAGCCGGTGTCCTGGCACGGCGAGAAGCTCTTCTTCGGCGTCAGCGTCGGCGTCTCCACGTGGACCCCGCTCGAGCGCCCCACCGCGGATCACCTGCTCGCCGACGCCGACGCCGCCATGTATGCGGAGAAGACCGCCCGGAAACGCGCGGCCGCTGCCTGACCCGGCTCAGATCATTTGCGCGTACGTCGGTGGCCCGGCCCTCGCGCCCCGGCCCCGCGACCCCGATGCCGGGTCCGGGCCGCTACGCGACTCCCGCCCGTGGGCT
>KL571270.1:10161-11574 GCA_000715855.1 Actinoplanes liguriensis | reverse complement strand
GGTCAGAACCAGCCGAGAACCGTGAGCGCGCTGCTTGCCGGACCGGCGGCGAGGTCGCGTGGGCGGGTCACGGGCGTGGGCTCACGGCGTACGGGCACATTGCTCTAAGGCTTGAGGTGGCGGGCGACCGTGGCCACCAGGTCGGCGGCGGCGTAGGGCTTGTCCAGGAAGTCGTCACAGCCGGCGTCGAGCGCGGCCTTCTGGTCCTGGGGCAGCACGCTGGCGGTCACCGCGACCACCACCGGTTTCGGCCGGTCCGGCGACGGATCGCCGGCGGCCAGCTCGCGGGCCAGCGTCAGCCCGTTGCCGTCGGGGAGGTTGAGGTCGAGCAGGATCAGGTCGAACTCGCCGCCCCGCACGCTCTCCCGGGCCTCGTTCAGCGTGGTCGCGTCGACCAGCTCGGCGTTGCGGACGGCGTCGACGCCCGCGCGGGAGAGCACCGCCTTGACCAGCATCCGGTTCAGTTCCTCGTCCTCCACCAGGAGGATGCGGTGCGGATCGCTCACTGATCCTCCTCGTGTCCGACCCGTGCGGGCACGGGGCTGCGCAGCTGGATCGCCCCGGCCGGCGGGTGCGCGCCACCGCTCGTGCGACGGGCCGCCGGGTGTGCCGGGTGGTGCGGGATCGCCGGATGATGCGACGCCGGGTGGTGCCCGAGCAGCGGGGCGAGGCTGTCCCAGCCCGCGCCGCCGGCCATCGCCTCGGCGACCACCCCGCCGGCCATCGCGGTCGCGATCAGCGGGGCGGTGTCGCCGGGCGCGCGTTCGGCCAGCGCGGCGGCGCTCAGCCCGAGCACCGGCGTGTGCCGCCCGGACGGGTCCTGCTCGATCGCGGCGAGCAGGCTGAACCCGTCCGCGGACGGGGACTGCATGTCGCAGACGATCAGGTCGAAGTTCTCCGCGCGGCTGAGGGCCAGGCCGTCCCGCCCGTCCGCGCAGGAGACCACGTCGGCGCCGCCGGCCCGCAGGCCGTCCTCGATCGCCTGGCGGACCGCGTCGTCGTGGTCGACCACCAGCACGCGCGGGGCGGGCCGGGCGGCGATCGCGTTGGACAGCGCGCTGAGCAGCGCCGGCTGGTCGACCGGCTTGATGAAGTAGTCGTGCGCGCCGAGCGCCAGCCCGGCCGGGGCCTCGTCCAGGATGCTGGCGAAGAAGACCGGCACGGAGGAGAGCGCCGCGTCCGCCTTGAGCCTGCGGATCACCTCCCAGCCGGAGATCCCGGGCAGTTCGACGTCGAGCACGATGGCGTCCGGCTTGTGGGCGCGGGCGACGGCCAGGCCGCGCTCGCCGGTGCCGGCCACCTCGACGCGGTACCCGGCGTTGCTGAGCTGGGTCTGCATCAGCTCGGCGGAGTGCGGGTCGTCCTCGACGAGCAGCACGTACGGCGCGTCGGCCGCCCCGGTCGTGTTCGGCC
>KL571270.1:9013-9948 GCA_000715855.1 Actinoplanes liguriensis | reverse complement strand
GTCCAGTGCCGGCCTGCCGCCGATCCGGGTCGCCGACCTGCTGGAACTCCTCGAAGACCCGTTCCGCGTCGTCGTCGGCGATGCCCACCCCGGTGTCCGTGACGGTGATGCAGACGTCGGTGTCCGTCCCGGTCACGGTGATCGTGATGGTGCCGCCGTCCGGGGTGAACTTGATCGCGTTGGAGAGCAGGTTCTCGGTGATCTGCCGCAGCCGGAGCCGGTCGGCGAGCGCGGTGACCGCGGCCATCTCGGTCTTCACGGTCAGCCGCTTCTGGGCGAAGAGCGGGCTGAGCGAGGTGAGCAGTTCCTCGATCGCGGTGTCCACCCGGACCGGCGCGACCCGCAGGTCCATCCGGCCGGCCTCCACCTTGGCCAGGTCGAGGATGTCGTTGATCAGGCCGAGCAGGTGCCGGCCGCTGTCGTGGATGTGGTCGACCCAGTCGGCGGGCACCCGGCGGCGGTCGCCCTCGGGTTCCTCCAGCCGCATCAGGTCGCTGAACCCGATGATCGCGTTGAGCGGGGTACGCAACTCGTGGCTCATGTTCGCCAGGAAGTTGCTCTTCGCCTCGTTGGCCCGGGTCAGCGCCTCGACCGAGCGGCTCAGCTCGGAGGCCAGCCGGCGCTCGCGCACGGTCACCGCCTGCCGTTCGGCGAGGATCCCGGCCTGCCCGCCGAGCTCGGCCAGCAGGCTCAGGTCGTCGTCGCTGAACAGGTTGCGGTACCTGTTGAACAGCAGCACCCAGCCGTCGGCGTCGGGCGGCACCGGCATCCGCAGCGCGGTCACGAAGTCGTCGCGCAGCCCGTCGCCGAAGTGCCGCAGCAGCGCCGGCTCGCCCTCCCGGAGCCGCGCCGGGCGGCCGGGCCTGGTCAGCACGGACGGATCACCCTGGATCGGCTCGTCCGGCAGTTCCATCGGCGGGCCGGCGTATCCGGTC
>KL571270.1:1101-8905 GCA_000715855.1 Actinoplanes liguriensis | reverse complement strand
GGCGGGCGTATCCGGTCTGCTCCAGCGTCCCGTTCATCCGGGGGAGCAGCACCGCGACCGCGTCCGCGCCGGTGTGGAAGCGCATGATCTCGGCGTACGTCTGCCACACCTGTTCCGGCGAGTCGGCCGGCGCTCGCAGCAGCCGTTCGGTGATCGCGTGCGCCGCGGACGCCGACGCGAACTGCTGCAACCGGCGCGGTGGCACGAACGCCATCAAGTAGGCGAGCGCACTGGCCAGCGTCAGCACCCGGCTGGCGGCCCGCAGCGGCGTGCTGTGCAGGGCGGCGGCCGCGCCGATCAGCAGGAGCATCACGGCGAACATCAGGGCGGCCGCGGCGGCGGTCATCAGCCGGGCCCGGTTCGTGCCGGTACGCGTGCGGGCCTTGCCGAACAGCAGGGCGGCCGCGACCCCTTCGACGGTCAGGAAGTAGATCACCTCGGCGGCGATCAGCCCGGTCGGCAGGGGGCGGGGCGCCACCGCGAGCGGGATCGCCAGGGCCAGGTAGGTGCCCAGGACCCCGAGGTCGAGCCACCGGGGCACGTATCGCAGCCGGCTGGCCAGGCGCAGGGTCAGGTAGGGCTGGGCCATCAGCGGCAGCGCGGTCCACGCGCCGGTGCCGGCCGGATCGTCGCCGATCGTGTTCCACATCAGGTCGAGCAGGAAGACCAGGGCGCACGTCCCGAACATCAGGGTCAGATCGCCCTGCAACGGGTCACGACGCCGCAGACAGCCGAACAGAGCGCGCAGGAAGAGCACCGCGAAGGTGATCTCCGCGGCGAGCAGGACAAGACTGGTCCACCCGTCGCTCATATCGGTCTCAATCGTACCGATCCGGGCGCAGCGTAGGGGGAATACGCGCTCTCCCAGCGGTCGATAGGCTAGGGCTGACTACACGCGGAGGAGCTTTTCGATGCAGCGGTGGCGGGGATTGGAATCGGTTCCGGGTGGCTGGGGCCGCTCGGTCGTGACCATCGGCGTCTTCGACGGCGTGCACCGTGGCCACCAGGCGATCATCGGGCACGCGGTGAAGCGCGCCCGGGACATGGGCCTGCAGTCGGTGGTGATGACCTTCGACCCGCACCCGTCCGAGGTGGTCCGCCCGGGCTCGCACCCGGCGGTGCTGACCGAGTCGGTGCGCAAGGCCGAGCTGATCGAGCAGCTCGGGGTGGACGCGCTCTGCGTGGTCCCGTTCACACCGGAGTTCTCCCGGCTCAGCCCGGACGCGTTCGTCCACGACGCGCTCGTCGAGGCGCTGCACGCGGCCGACGTGGTGGTGGGGGACAACTTCCGGTTCGGGCACAAGGCGGCCGGCGACGTCACGCTGCTGGAGAGCCTCGGGCGCACGTTCGGGTTCACGGTCGAGGACGCGCCGCTGGTCTCGGCGGACGGGGTGGTGTTCTCCTCGACGTACATCCGCAGTTGTGTCGACGCCGGGGACGTGCGTGCCGCGGCGGCCGCGCTCGGCCGCCCGCACCGCCTGGCCGGCGTGGTGGTCCGCGGTGACCAGCGCGGCCGCGAGCTGGGCTTCCCCACGGCGAACCTGATGGCGCATCGATATGCCGCGGTGCCGGCCGACGGGGTCTACGCCGCCTGGCTGACCCGGGCCGGGGAGAACGCCGGTCGATGGCCGGCCAGCGTCTCGATCGGCACCAACCCGACGTTCGAGGGGCGGGAGCGCCGCGTCGAGGCGTACGCGCTGGGCTTCTCCGGTGACCTCTACGGCGAGCGGATCAGCCTCGACTTCGTGGCGCACCTCCGTGAGCAGCGCAAATATGACGCCATCGAGCCGCTCGTCGCTCAGATCCGCGCCGACGTGGAAGAGACCCGCGTGTTGCTCCGGTGACCCCCTGGTAGGGTTTAACCGTCGTCCGAGTCAGGCGACACCGGTCCCGCTCTGCCTTTGACGGTATGACCTGCCCGACGCCGCGGGTCGCGGGACTGTTGAATCGGCAACACAGAAGTTCGGAGAATATGGCGCTCGACCAAGAGACCAAGAACAAGATCATGGGTGAGTACGCGACCAAGGAGGGCGACACCGGTTCGCCCGAGGTCCAGGTCGCGATGCTCACCAAGCGGATCGCCGACCTGACCGAGCACCTCAAGCAGCACAAGCACGACCACCACAGCCGTCGTGGTCTGCTCCTGCTGGTCGGTCAGCGCCGCCGCCTGCTGAACTACGTTCAGAAGAAGGACATCGCCCGCTACCGGACGCTCATCGAGCGTCTCGGCCTGCGCCGATAGTTTTGCCCGGGGAGCGGTGAAAGCCGCTCCCCGCGCCACACCACCCCACGGACCCGCGCGGCTCACACCGGCAGCACCGGTCTCCGGTAGTGGTTCCCAGGCAGTCATACCTGGGTACTTCGATCGAAGACCGGCCATGTTGAAACGCGCTGTAGACCGCCGGGTCCTCGACGAAGAGGAGTACCTCACTTGTCAGAGCAGACCGCTCTCGGAACCGAATCTCGCACGGCGATCATCGACAACGGGTCGTTCGGCACCCGCGAGATCGTGTTCTCCACCGGCCGGCTGGCCAAGCAGGCCGCCGGTTCGGTGATCGTCCAACTGGGCGACACCACTGTTCTCTCCGCGACCACGGCCAGCAAGGCGCCGAAGGAGCACTTCGACTTCTTCCCGCTGACCGTCGACGTCGAGGAGCGGATGTACGCCGCGGGCCGCATCCCCGGCTCGTTCTTCCGGCGCGAGGGCCGTCCCAGCGAGGACGCCATCCTCACCTGCCGCCTGATCGACCGGCCGCTGCGCCCGTCGTTCACCAAGGGCCTGCGCAACGAGGTCCAGGTCGTCGAGACCGTGCTGGCCCTCGACCCCGCGCACCCGTACGACGTCGTCGCCATGAACGCGGCCTCGATGTCGACCAAGCTCTCCGGTCTGCCGTTCAGCGGCCCGGTCGGCTCGACCCGCGTCGCGCACATCGACGGCCAGTGGGTCGCGTTCCCGACCATCGAGGAGCTCGAGCGGGCCACCTTCGACATGGTCGTCGCCGGTCGCGTCACCGCCGAGGGCGACGTCGCGATCATGATGGTCGAGGCCGAGGCCACCCCGCAGGCGGTCAAGCTGATCGCCGCCGGCGCCGTCGCGCCGACCGAGGAGATCGTGGCGAGTGGCCTGGAGGCCGCCAAGCCGGCGATCCGCGAGCTGTGCCGCGCGCAGAGCGAGCTGGCCGACGTCGCCGCCAAGCCGGTCGCCGACTTCCCGGTCTTCCTGGACTACCAGGACGACGTGTTCTCCGCGGTCAGCGACGCGGTGCGCGCCGAGACCGCCGAGGCTCTGAAGATCGCCGCGAAGCAGGAGCGCGAGGAGGCCCTCGACCTGGTCAAGGCGAAGGCGCACGAGCTGCTCGACGAGCGGTTCGAGGGCCGGGAGAAGGAGATCAGCGCGGCGTTCCGCTCGGTCACCAAGTCCGAGGTGCGCCAGCGGGTGCTGCGCGAGCAGATCCGCATCGACGGCCGCGGCCCGCGTGACATCCGTCCGCTGACCGCGCAGATCGGCGTGCTGCCGCGGGTGCACGGCTCGGCGCTGTTCGAGCGGGGCGAGACCCAGATCCTGGGCGTCACCACGCTGAACATGCTGCGCATGGAGCAGGCGCTGGACACCCTCTCTCCGGAGAAGACCAAGCGCTACATGCACAACTACAACTTCCCGCCGTACTCGACCGGTGAGACCGGCCGGGTCGGCTCGCCGAAGCGGCGCGAGATCGGCCACGGTGCGCTGGCCGAGCGTGCGCTGGTCCCGGTGCTGCCGTCGCGCGAGGAGTTCCCGTACGCGATCCGGCAGGTCTCCGAGGCCCTCGGCTCGAACGGCTCCACCTCGATGGGCTCGGTCTGCGCCTCGACGCTGGCCCTGCTCGCCGCCGGTGTGCCGCTGAAGGCGCCGGTCGCCGGCATCGCGATGGGCCTGATCTCGGACGAGGTCGACGGCAAGACGCAGTACATCGCGCTGACCGACATCCTCGGCGCCGAGGACGCGTTCGGTGACATGGACTTCAAGGTCGCCGGCACGAGCGAGTTCGTCACCGCCCTGCAGCTGGACACCAAGCTCGACGGCATCCCGTCGGACGTGCTGGCCGGCGCTCTGCAGCAGGCGCACGAGGCCCGGGCCACGATCCTCGCGGTGATGACCGCGGCGATCGAGTCCCCGGCCGCGATGAGCGAGCACGCCCCGCGGGTCACCACCGTGAAGATCCCGGTCGACAAGATCGGCATGGTGATCGGCCCGAAGGGCCAGACCATCAACGCGATCCAGGACGAGACCGGCGCCGACATCTCCATCGAGGACGACGGCACGATCTACGTCGGTGCGACCAACGGCCCGGCCGCCGAGGCCGCGGTCGAGCGGATCAACGCGATCGCGAACCCGACCCTGCCGAAGATGGGCGACAAGTTCCTCGGCACCGTGGTGAAGACGGCCGCGTTCGGCGCGTTCATCTCGCTGCTGCCCGGCCGTGACGGCCTGCTGCACATCTCCAAGGTGGGCGACGGCAAGCGGGTCGACAAGGTCGAGGACTTCCTCAACGTCGGCGACAAGGTCGAGGTCCAGATCGCGGACATCGACGCGCGCGGCAAGATCTACCTGGACAAGGTCCGCCCCGAGGGCGAGGAGCTGTATAAGAGACAGCGCCGGTCGCGTCCGGCGGGCGACCGTGGCGAACGCCGCGACTGAGTGACAGCGAACAACCGCGGGCCGGCCGAGAGGCCGGCCCGCGTTTCTACCAGGACCCTGCAGGACGGCGTCAAGAAGACCGTCCTGCCCAGTGGTCTGCGCATCCTCACCGAGTCGATCCCGACCACCCGCAGCGCCGCTCTCGGCGTCTGGGTCGGGATCGGGTCCCGGGACGAGTCCCCGGCGATGTCCGGCGCCTCGCACTTCCTGGAGCACCTGCTCTTCAAGGGCACGCCCAAGCGCACCGCGCTGGAGATCTCCGCGGAGATCGAGGCGGTGGGCGGCGAGACCAACGCCTTCACCACGAAGGAGTACACCTGCTATTACGCGCGGGTGCTCGACTCCGACCTGCCGCTCGCGGTGGACGTGCTGGTGGACGCGGTGGCCGACTCGATCCTCGACCCGTCGGACGTGGAGACCGAGCGTGGCGTGATCCTCGAGGAGATCGCCATGCACGAGGACGAGCCGGGCGACGAGGTGCACGACGTCTTCGCCGAGGCGATCTACGGTGACCACCCGCTGGGCCGGCTGATCTCCGGCACCCCGGAGTCGGTCACCCCGATGACCCGGAACCAGATCAACAGCTTCTACCGGAAGCGCTACAAGGCTCCGGAGATCGTGATCGCGGCCGCCGGCAATCTCGACCACGCCACGGTGGTCAAGCTGGTGCGCAAGGCGCTGGCCGGCACCCCGCTGGACAGCGGCCCGGCCGACCCGGCGCCACCCCGACCGGCCGACAAGCGGGTCCGGGTGCAGAAGCCGCACACCGTGGTCCTGCACCGGGACACCGAGCAGGCGCACATCGTGCTCGGCACGGTCGGCCTGAGCCGTTACGACGAGCGCCGGTTCGCCCTGGGCGTGCTGAACAACGTGCTCGGCGGCGGCATGTCCAGTCGGCTCTTCCAGGAGATCCGGGAGAAGCGCGGGCTGGCCTACTCGGTGTACTCCTACGGCAGCCAGTACGCCGACAGCGGCCTGTTCGGCGTCTACGCCGGCTGCGCCCCCGGCAAGGCGCCCGAGGTGCTCGACCTGATCCGCACCGAGCTCGCCCGGGTCGCCGAGAGCGGAATCACACCCGACGAACTCGTCCGGGGCAAGGGCATGGTCAAGGGCGCCTACGTCCTGGGCCTGGAGGACACCAGCTCGCGGATGAGCCGGCTGGCGAAGTCCGAGCTCCTGCACGGTGACCTGATGGGTGTCGACGAGCTGCTCACCCGGGTCGACGCGGTGACGATGGTAGATGTCGAGAAGGTTGCCGCCGATCTGCTCGCCCGCAAACAGTCCCTGGCCGTGGTCGGACCGTTCGACGAGGGCGCGTTTCCCTCTGGTTAACCTTGGTCTCCGTGACGACGTTGGAGACTGCCCCACCCCACTCGCTGAGGCGACGCCGGACCATCGGCATGCTGGTCTGGGGGGTGGTCTTCGCCGTCGGGGTCTGGTTCATCGGCGTCCCGACGAGTGACCCGCTGATCGCCTTCGGCTGGTTGTGGCTGGCCACCATCGCGTGGCGCAACGACCAGCCGTGGCGGACCCACCTGCGCTTCCTGCGCGACTGGATGCCGATCGCGCTGCTGCTGGTCGTCTACAACGTGTCCCGCAGCTGGGCCGACGACTTCTTCGCCCCGCACGTGACCCCGCTGATCCACGCGGACGAGGCGCTGTGGGGCTGGCTGACCGGTGGTCAGGTGCCGACCACGTGGCTGCAGCACCACCTCTACCACCCCGGGCAGACCCCGTGGTGGCTGGCGATCGTCACGCTCGTGTACGTCTCGCACTTCCTCACCGTGCCGACCATCGCGGTGATCCTCTGGGTGCGGGCGCGGGAGCCGTGGGCGCGGTTCATGCGCCGCTGGATAACGCTGTGCGTGTTCGGGCTGATCACGTACTTCCTCTACCCGGCCGCCCCGCCGTGGTGGGCCTACGAGCACGGCGCCCTCACCGAGCCGGTGGCCCGGATCTCCACCAACGGCTGGGACGTGATCGGCCTGCACGGCGCCGGCAACACCCTGAACGCGCTGCAGGTCGAGCAGTCCAACCCGGTCGCGGCGATGCCGTCGCTGCACACCGCGTGGGCGATGATGGCTGTCGCGTTCTTCCTGCCCCTGGTGCGCAAGCGGTGGTGGCCGTTGCTCCTGGCGTACCCGCTGGCGATGACGTTCACGCTGGTCTACACCGGCGAGCACTACGTGATCGACGTGCTGGTCGGCTGGCTCTACGTCGGGCTGGTCTTCCTGGTCGTCGGCCGGGCCGAGCGCTGGTGGGCGGCCCGGGTCTCCCGCGTGAGCCCCGCCCCGGGCCCTGAGTTAGGTTCAGCGGGTGACTCTCGCTGAACCCGTTCGTGTCGGTGTCCTCGGCGCCCGCGGCCGCATGGGCCTCGAGGTGTGCAAGGCGGTCGACGCCGCCCCCGACCTCGACCTGGTCGCGCTGATCAACTCGGCCGACTCGCCGTCGGCGGCCGCCGAGGCGGGCGCCCGGGTCCTGGTCGACTTCACCAACCCCGGCGTCGTGATGGACAACCTGCGCTGGGCCATCGACCAGGGCATCCACGTGGTGGTCGGCACGTCCGGCTTCACCGAGGAGCGCCTCGCCGAGGTCCGCGCCCGGCTCGCCGACAAGCCCGGCGTCGGCGTCGTGATCGCCCCCAACTTCGGCATCGGCGCGGTCCTGATGATGCAGTTCGCGGCCCGTGCGGCGCGCTACTTCGACTCCGTCGAGATCATCGAGCAGCACCACCCGCGCAAACTGGATGCCCCGAGCGGCACCGCGATGCACACGGCCCGCCTGATCGCCGAGGCCCGCAGAGCGGCGAACTGCCCGCCGATGCCCGACGCCACCACGGAGGACCACGGCGGCGCCCGCGGCGCGGACGTCGACGGCGTCCACATCCACGCGGTCCGTGCCGCGGGCCTGGTCGCCCACCAGGAGGTCCTGTTCGGCACGACCGGCGAGACGCTCACCATCCGCCACGACTCGCTGGACCGCTCGTCGTTCATGCCGGGCGTGCTGCTCGCGGTCCGCGAGGTGCTCCACCGCCCCGGCCTCACGCTGGGCCTGGACGACCTGCTCGCCTGAGCACATCCCCCTGAAGATCAACTTCAAGATCTTCATTGCCTGTCTCCGCTGTGG
>KL571270.1:592-786 GCA_000715855.1 Actinoplanes liguriensis | reverse complement strand
CCCTTCCGGGCTGAGCTGGCCGCTGGCGCGTCCAAAACACTCAGCCCTCCAGGGCGACGTCCGCGTTCGGTCCCGCTCACCCCAAACCCCTGCCTACACCGCTCACCGACCGTGCCACAGGCGCCGGCGACAACCACGAATGCCGGCCCGCCCGGGTCCAGCCGGCCCCGGCGGTTGTCACGAGCTCTGTCGGC
>KL571270.1:0-326 GCA_000715855.1 Actinoplanes liguriensis | reverse complement strand
TCGGCAGCCGCAGATGCCAGCTCGCGCGGCTCGGCCGGCGCTGGTGGTTCTTTTGGGGGCTGTTTCGACCCTGAGTGCCAGCTCGTGGGGCTCGGCTGGAGGTGGTGGCTGTTCGGGCGTCGGATCAACGCCTGAAGGAAACCGAGGGGACAGCTCACCCGGCGTACTGCGAAATTGATGGCGACAGCCGCGAACCGCAAGGGGCGGCAGCCAGGGTGACCAGCGGCGGGCGGTGCCTGGCGAGCAGGGGTGACCAACGGCGGGCGGCGAGTGGCGGCCGCGAGCGTGACCCGAAGCGGGCGGTGCCTGGCAAGCAGAGGGTGACC
>KL571269.1:24708-27131 GCA_000715855.1 Actinoplanes liguriensis | reverse complement strand
GCACCAGCCCGGCCGCCGCACCGAGCAGCTCCGCCGCCCCGGACACGTCCCCGGCCCGCAGTCTCTGCCGCCCGCTCCCCGCCAGCCGCTCGAACCGGATCACGTCCACGTCGTCGTCGCCCACCGCCAGCCGGTAGCCGCCCTCGTCCTGCGTCACCGCATCCGCGTCCCCCAGCACCCGGCGCAGCCGCGACACCAGTGACTGCAGCGCGTTCGCCGGATCGGCGGGCCGTTCCGACGGCCACAACGAGTCCACCAGGATCCCCGCTCCGACCGGCCGCCCAGCCGCCAGCGCCAGCCGCACGAGCAGCCCCCGGAGCCGCGCACCCGGCACCGCCAGATCCGCTCCCCCGCGCCCGACCCGCAACCCCCCGAACAGCTCGACCCGCAACCGCCCGGCAGCCTCCCCGTGCTCGCTCACGCAGCGATCCTCCCCCGCCCACACCACCCACACCAAACCGCCCCGCCCAGCCCGACCCCCAGCCCAGCTCCCACTCCGCAGCTGGCACTCACCGTTGTTATCCGCTCTCCAAAACAACGGTCAGCACCAGCCGCCCAGCCGCCGCCCACCCGCAAACCGCGCGCCCCGCCCGGCCCGAGCCCCAGCCCCAGCTCCCGCTCGCCGGCTGGCACTCACGGTCGTATCCGCCCCTCAAAACAACCGTGAGTGCCAGCCGGCCAGCCGCACCCGCCGACGGACCTTGCCCAGCCTCAGCTTTCGCTCGCCGGCCGGCACTCATGGTCGTATCCGGCCCTGAAAACGACCGTGAGGGCCAGCTGGGCAGTCGCCGCCGGGCGGCGGAGCCAGCGGGGCCGACACCCTCTTAGGCTTCCTAGGAGGCTAGCCTGTTAGGGGTGGGTCAGGAGGGGGTGGCCAGGCCGGTTTGGTAGGCCAGGATGACGGCCTGGACTCGGTCTCGCAGGGCGAGCTTGGCCAAAATCCGGGAGACGTAGGTCTTGACCGTCTCCTGACTGATCACCAGGCGGGAGGCGATCTCCGCGTTGGACAGTCCCTCGGCAATCAGCCGGAAGACCTCCACCTCGCGCGGCGTCAGCGCGGCCAGCCGCTCGTCCACCCCGGGCGCCGTGGGCCGGAGCCGTTCGCCGAACTTCCCGACGAGTCCCCGGGTCACGGCCGGCGCGAGCAGCGACTCCCCCCGCGCCACGGTCCGGATCCCGCCGATCAGCTCGGCCGGCTGCGCGTCCTTGAGCAGGAACCCGCTGGCCCCGGCCCGCAGCGCTTCGTACACGTACCGGTCCAGGTTGAACGTCGTCACCACGAGCACCCGGATCGGCGTGGACGCGTCGGGCCCGGCGAGGCGGCGGGTCGCTTCGATCCCGTCGAGCAGCGGCATCCGGATGTCCATCACCACGACGTCGGGGCGCAGCCGCATCGCCTCGCGCACGGCGGCTTCCCCGTCGGAGGCCTCGCCGACCACCTCGATGTCCGGCTGGAGTCCGAACACGGTCACGAATCCGGCCCGGATCAGCGCCTGGTCGTCGCAGACCAGCACCCGGATCACGCGGTCACCGCCAGGGGCAGTCGGACACGTACCGCGAAATCGCCTGCCGGAGTGCCGGCGGCCTCGAACGTTCCGCCGAAGACCTTGACCCGTTCGCCGAGGCCGGTGAGGCCGCGGCCCGGCACGTGCGAGCCGCGGAAGGATCCTTCGGTGACGACCTCGATCTCGGTGCCGTCGCCCGCGTGCCGCACCCGGACCCGGGTGGGTCGTCCGCGCGCGTGCTTGACGGCGTTGGTCAGGCCTTCCTGCACGACCCGGTACACGGCGAGCCCGAGACCGCCGTCCGGCCCGGGGCCGCCCTCCTCGGCGAAGTCGACCGGTTGCCCGGCGCGGCGGATGCGCTCCACCAGGTCCTCGACGCGACCGGGGTCGCCCTCGGAAAGAGCGACCCCTTCCAGTACGCCGAGCAGCCGCCGCAGCTCGGTCAGCGCCTCCCGCCCGCTCTTCGACACGGCGGCGACCCCGTCGGCGGCCTTCGCCGGGTCGGCGGCGATCAGGAACCCGGCCATGTCGGCCTGCACCACCATCGCGGTGACGTGGTGGGTGACGACGTCGTGCAGTTCCCGGGCGATCCGCCCGCGCTCGTCGGTGATCGCCCGCCGCACGCTGGCCTGCCGTTTCCGTGCCTCGTCGAGCTGCCGGGACCGCACCCAGGCGCCGGCGCCCCAGCTCGCGGCGAGCACCACGAAGAACGTGACGTAGTTGATCACCCGTTCGCCGGAGCCGTGCCGGTGCAGCGCGATCGCGAGCGCCACGTAGCCGGCCGTCGCGGTCACGGCGATCGGGCGGCGGAACCGCTCCTGGTGCGCGCCGACGCTGTAGAGCACGAACAGCAGCGCCATCCCGGCGACGGTCGTCGGATAGCCGCCCCACTGGTAGACCTGTCTCTTATACACATCT
>KL571269.1:21446-24521 GCA_000715855.1 Actinoplanes liguriensis | reverse complement strand
GTCGTCGGATAGCCGCCCCACTGGTAGACGCCCCACGCGATCCCGCCGACGGCGAGGCTGGCGGCGGGCCGGCGACGGCGCGGCGCCAGGGACAGGGCCTGGAGGACCAGCAGGACGAGACTGAACGTGGTGGTCCCGCTCAGGTGCAGCTCACCGACCTGGAGCCCGCGCTCGGCGAGCCCGGGGACGAACGACGCGACGATCAGCAGGCCGGCGCCGACGGCGTCCCGCAGCATCGGGTTCAGGGCGTTCCACCAGCGCACGCCGGGAAGCCTAGCCGCCAAGCCCGGCCCGCCCACGCCGGAGGCTGATCGAAATCGACAGCTGCCGTTACCGTGGGAAGCACAGCACCACTCCGCGAAGGCCACGATGGATGGTTGGGCAGTCCCGGCTCCTTCGCCGAACTACCGGGGAGGGCGACAGTGGCGCACACATCGCAACGATCATCGCGCGGCCTTCACCTGGCGTTGGGTGCGCTCGCCGGAGCCGGTGTCGTCCTCCTGCTGCAGACTTCCTCGGCCAAGCAGGCATCTGCCTCGCCTCCGGCACGCCCGGACCAAGCTGAAGCCGCAACGTCCCCGGCCGCGCCACTCCCCGCGGACCAATCGTTGCCGTCCAGCCCTGCTCACCTGAGCTGGCAGGGCGCCATGTGGGAGCCGTACAAGATCGCAATCGGTGCTTTCTATGCCTTATGCCTGCAAAAGGCCTTCGATACCGCGATCACGTTCTTCCAGGCTCACCCGATCTATCTCCGCGACCCGCGAGCCGCCCTGACCGTCACTCCCGAACAGGGGGTGACGGCATTGCAACTGGGCGCCTACATCATCTGGGTCAGCATCTACTTCCTCCATAACGGGCGGCTCTACTTCCAGCTCAGCCCACATCCGCCACGGCGCCGGATCATGTCGCACGGCATCATGACCGCGGGATTCGCTCTCTTCTACTTCTTCGGTGCCACGCTGGGTAACCCCGGTCGGCAACAACTGGTCCTGATCGCCGCCATCATGGTCACCGACATGATCTTCCCCGCCAATCTGGCCGAAATCACCCGCCTTCGGGCGCGACTTCTCTGGGCAGCCCGCGGCGTCACTCAGCTCGCCTTCGTGGCATTCCTGATCCTGCATTTCGATGACGAGCAACTGGCCGACATCTGGTGGGCCGTTGCCCTCTTCGCACTTCTGGTCCTGCAATTGCTCATCATCGGCCCGTGGGAGGGCAGGTTTCAACGCGTCTTCGCCGACACGCCGCCTTCCCGCGGTCAGGTCCAGGTGCCGTAGGGATAGTCGATTCCACTCGAACGCGGCGTCGGACCGCGGAAGATCGCACGGAGAAACGCTCTCGCCCAGATCGCGATCAGACGGGCAGTCGACATCTGCGCCAGGCGGCGGCTGGACGCGATGATCGGCTGATCACCGAAGAAGACGTAACTGGCGCCCGCGCGGCCGGCACGGATGCCGAAGTCAGTGTCCTCACCCAGAAGATAGCCTTCCCGAAACCCGCCGATTCGGTCGAAGGTAATCCTGCTGGTCAGCAGGAAGTCTCCGTTGGTCACACCGAGCCCGGTCAACCGTGCCAGACGGATCAATCCGTAGACGACCGCCAGGCCCGCTCTTGTCAGACGAGTGTCGATGTCGGCCTTATGAACAACCGCGCCGACAAACATCTGGCCGGAGGAGACCGAAGAACACTGCTGAAGGACGCCGGGAGTCAGAACGATGTCCGCGTCCAGAAAAAGCAGCAGATCGTGCGACGCCTTTCCCGCGCCGAGGTTGCGCTGGGCACCGATATCCTTCGCCGCGGCCCGCACATATGCGAGATCCAGTGCACCCTGGTCCTGCAGCACGGCCTGGCGAGTCAGATCGTCATCGCTGCAGTCGACGACAATGACTTCGAAAGCCGGTGATTGCTCCTGTCCCTCCAGCGAACGCAGTAACCGGCCGATGTACTTCTGCTCGTTGAGAGTCGGTATGACTATCGAGATTCCGGTCATGTCCTGTCCGCCGTCATCGGGTCCGTCGTCGCGACTGCGGCGGCAGATATCGGCTGTACGAGTCTTCGCACCATCTCACCGGCCCAGCCGACCGGGTTTCGAACTCCCTCGAAGTAGATCAGATAAACAACGTCGGTACCCAGACAGAGAACGCCTGCGATGGCGACGAATGGACGGTACTCACCGATGAATCCTGAGGCGATTGTCGGCGCCAAGGTCCCGACCATTTTGTTGACCGCAATGAACCTGCTCTGGCCCTCGGTGCTACGCCGGTTGTACAGCATGGCGATGAAGAGGACCGACATGAGCAGGTTCTGCGCGAAGGCCGAATAGCGCGCGCCGGACTCCGGGCCGAACTGCGCGAGAATGGCAGCTTGCACGCCACCGCTGACCACCAGAATCAGCGCGGACATCGCCCAGAATCCAGGACGAGTGAGCATCGGCCACTGACGAGGGCCAAACCTGACGTAGGTGACTACGATGCCGATGTCCAGAGCCAGCCATAGCCCATTGACGACGGTCTGGACGTGGATATCGCCGGAATAGTCATTCCAATAGATCGCTCCACCAGCGAAGTAGAGCGCTTCCCAGACCAGGTTCAGACCGAGGGCGAACGCCGGCAAGGCATAGGTTCGATCCCTGAAACCGGCACGGATCGCCGCCGCGTAGACGCACGTCCAGCACAGACCGCTGAGCACTTTGAGCGCCAACTCCACCTGTCCAGCCTCTCATGACCACAACGAGATCGGGAGTCCCGAACCGGTTGCCTTGCGGCGCCCAAAGGTCCGTTACTCTCGGCTGCGTCCGGCGCATGCCGATTCGATACGCGGAGACCAGGATGAACCTGCAACGAATCAGGACTTTCGCAATGATCGGGCCGCCGGTGGTCTTGCTCATCCACCGCGGGGGACGCCCATTCCGTGCGCTGACCGCCGCGGTCGCCGGCGCAGCTGCAGGGGAACTGCATCACCTGATCACCCGCGGCGAGGATCGTCAGGCCTCCTGGCGCATGGGTGCCGTCACGGCCCTCGGCGTCTACGGCATGGTGCGGCCACGATGGCAGTGGCTCCTGCTCGGTGCGGCAG
>KL571269.1:15786-21191 GCA_000715855.1 Actinoplanes liguriensis | reverse complement strand
GGAGCCGCTGTCACGGCTTGCAATGGCCTGCTCATCGGACAGACCTTTGCGACCTGGGTCGCGGACGGTGTCGAGGATCCCGCGGTGCGCCGTACGTTCCTGAGCATCATCGTCGGCACATGGGCGGCGGATGCCGCGGCCGACGTCACCGGAAGCCGACTCGGCGGGCCCCCACTTCCCCCGTGGGTCAACA
This sequence comes from Actinoplanes liguriensis, assembly GCA_000715855.1. Classification (GTDB taxonomy): domain Bacteria; phylum Actinomycetota; class Actinomycetes; order Mycobacteriales; family Micromonosporaceae; genus Actinoplanes; species Actinoplanes liguriensis. The sequence goes on along the minus strand of KL571269.1, from coordinate 20,998 downwards.
GTCATAAGGTCTATTCGGCCTACGCGGCCAGCATCGGTGCCGCAGCCCTGGCTAGATGGGCGATTCATCGCTATGCCCCGGTCAGTCCGGTGGGTGCCGTCGCCACCGGCGCGTTGGCCGCCCTCGGCGACATGACCGAGTCGGCCATCAAACGACGGGCCGGCGTCAAGGACTCAGGCAACCTCATCCCTGGATACGGCGGTGTCCTGGACCGGCTCGACAGCACCATCGTCAATCTCGTCGTCCAGCGCCCCCGAGCCCCTAGAGTGCGAACCTCATCGACGCGGACGACGAAGTCAGAATGGTGAGCACACGAGACGCGAACCCAGGCGGGGAGATCGAGGCAAGGAGACCGGTGGCAGCGGCCATCCGACGGTGCACCTCCTGTTCGACCGCGTCACAGACGGCCGCGAGGCGGCCGGGGCTGTCGGCCGGGTTCTCGCCGAAGACCTGCTCGGAATAGAGCCGGATCGCGCTGAACCGCCCGGCGGCCAGATCGGTCACGGTGGCCTGCCGATCCTCCTGGGCGCGGACATTACGAAGGTCATTGACCATCTGGAATGCGGATCCACACAGACGACCGACCTCACCCCACGCGTCAGCCAGGTCCGACGCCGTACCGGCGGCATGGGCGCCGCAACGGAAAGCGAGCTCCACCAGAGAGCCGGTCTTCAGCTCTGACGGGAGGGTCCAGTCCGCGCCTGGCACGTCGTCAAGCCCCGCGAAGTCCATCAACTGCCCACGAGACATCCGCTGATAGGTGGCGATGGTGTCCTCCAACACGGCTGCGATGCCCACCTCCTCGGCAAGAGTGAAGGCCCGGGAGAGCAGCACGTCGGCGACGGCAATCGCCATCGGCACGCCCTCCGCGACGTGAAACGTCGGAACACCGCGCCGGAGGAGATCGCCGTCCTGAATGTCGTCATGGATGACGGACGCTCTGTGGACCAGTTCGACAAGGACCGCGAGCCGGGTCAACACCCCGTCCGGGTCCGAGCCGGCTTCCTCGCCGGAGAAGGGTGTACCTGCCTGTCCGACAAGGGTGGTGAGCACACCCCTGTTCACCTGCCCAGATCCGGTCAACAGGACAAGCATCCGGCCTGGGAAGCTCAGAGCATCCACTTCGGCGCGTAGCGCGGCCCGGATGCGGTCACGGATAGCGTCGATATAGCCCTGCCATGCGGCGTCGACCGGGCGGCTGCTGTCGTCGTTCACGATGCGATCTTCTCTCACACCATAGACGTTTTTCAAATGTTCAGAAGCTCGTCAATAGCGATCGGACCGGTACGCCCTGGAAGCTAATCCAAATTACCTGTGTAAATACGACAAAGATTCTGGCAACGCTTGCCAGGCATCGGCGCGCATACATGCGGATGTCACCCGCGGGTCACCTCGGGTGGATAGCGTCCGCGGCCGTGGCCAGCGTGGATCGTAGACAGTTTCTGCAGATGCTGGGCATGCCGGCGGTCGCCGCCGCCATGCCCGCGGGCCTGGAGAAGGCCCTCGCCATTCCGGCGAACAATCGCACCGGGACGATCGAGGACGTCGAGCACGTCATCGTCCTGATGCAGGAGAACCGCTCGTTCGACCACTACTTCGGCACGCTCCGGGGCGTCCGCGGGTTCGCCGACCCGCATCCGGCGCGCACGCCGTCCGGCGAGACGGTCTGGCATCAGGACGGGTTGCTGCAAGAGACACCCACGCCGCCTGGAACGCCGGGCGGTACGACCGCTGGGTGCCCAACAAGGGCGTGCAGACCATGACCCACCACACCCGTGCCGACCTGCCGTACCACTTCGCGCTCGCGGACGCGTTCACGGTCTGCGACAACTACCACTGCTCGCTGCTCGGCCCGACCGACCCGAACCGGTACCACATGTGGTCGGGCTGGGTCGGCAACGACGGCAGGGGCGGCGGCCCGGTGATCACGAACGCCGAGGCCGGATACGACTGGACGACCTACCCGGAGCGGCTGGAGGAGGCCGGCGTCTCGTGGAAGGTCTACCAGGACGTCGGGCTCGGCCTGACCGCCGCCGGGTCCTGGGGGTGGACGTCGGATCCGTTCATCGGCAACTACGGCGACAACGCCCTGCTCTACTTCCACCAGTACCAGAACGCGCAGCCCGGCACCCCGCTCGCGGACCGGGCGAAGACCGGCACCGAGGTGAACCGGCTCGGCCGTGATCCCGGGCAGCTGCTGACCGATTTTGCCCGCGATGTCGCGGACGGGACGTTGCCGCAGGTCACGTGGATCGTCGCGCCGGAGGCCTACACCGAGCATCCGAACTGGGAGCCGCACTACGGCGCGTGGTACGTCTCGCAGGTCATCGACATCCTGGCGTCGAAGCCGGAGATCTGGTCGAAGATGGCGCTCTTCATCACCTACGACGAGGAGGGCGGTTTCTTCGACCACCTGGTGCCGCCGACCCCGGACCCGGCGCGCTCCACCGTCTCCACGGTCAACGAGATCTTCACCGGCGCCGGGCACCCCGCCGGGCCGTACGGCCTGGGCATCCGCGTCCCGATGATCGTGGTCTCGCCGTGGACGCGCGGCGGCTGGGTCAACTCGCAGACGTTCGACCACACGTCGCTGATCCGTTTCCTGGAGAAGCGCTTCGGGATCGCCGAGCCGAACATCACCCCGTGGCGGCGGGCCGTCGCCGGCGATCTGACCAGCGCGTTCGACTTCCGGACGCCGAACCGCCGGCCGGTGGACCTGCCGGGGACCGCGCAGTTCAAGCCCGCCGACCTGACCCGGCAGCCCGATGAGGTTCCGGTTCCGCCGGCCGATCCGGAGCTGCCGCGCCAGGAGCGTGGTGTGCGTCCGGCGCGGGCCCTGCCGTACACCTTGCACGCGGACGCGACCGCCGACACCATCGAACTGCGCAACACCGGAAGATCAACGGCGGTTTTCGCCGTACGGCCATGGGGGGCCGATCCGCTCTCCTTCACCGTCGAGCCGGGCAAGCACCTGATCAGCGCCTTCACCAGCGATGACGTCGAGGTGCACGGGCCGAACGGCTTCTACCGCCGGTTCGTCCGTGGCGACACCAAGCTCGTGGTCCGCGCGCGGTACGACGAGCACCGCGGCACGGTCCTGCTGGAGATCCGCAACAACGGCCGGGGCCACGCGCGGGTGACCGTCACCGATCGTTACACCCGGCACGCCTCGACGCTGAGCCTGCGCCCGGGCGCCACCCGGACCTCGCAGATCGACGCGTCCCGCACGCACGGCTGGTACGACGTCACGGTCACCTCGGGCGGCACCGTGACGCAGTACGCCGGGCACCTGGAGAACGGCAGGGACAGCATCACCGACCCCGGCATGGGCGGCCTGCTCTAGGCACGGGACCGGATCCAGGCGAGGCAGGTCCTGTCCACCTCCGCGAACGGCTTGCCGAACGCGGAGGCGGACGCCTCGTCGTCGGACCTGCCCTCGCGCGCCATCGCGGTCACGAACGCCACCATCGCCGGCTCGCCGTAGGTCGTGGCCAGGCAGTCGACGGCGAAATGGCCGTACCCGTAATAGGCATTGATCTTCTCGGGATCGTCCCAGTCGAGCGAGGGCACCTCGATGCTCCCCGGCCGTGCGGAGGACCCGGTGAGCCGGTGGACGGCGGCCCGGCGCGGGGACTGCGCGGCGCGGCCCGGGTACTGACCGATGAACTCGGCGACGCCCTCGGTCAGCCACTCCTCGTGCACGTCGAAGACCACCTTCTTCCCGGTGTCGTTGAGGTTGCCGACCGAGACCACGTGCCCCATCTCGTGCTGGATGGTGTCGGCCAGCTTCGCGGCGGTGTCGTTGCCGCTCATCTTGACCATGATCTCGCTCTGCACGTCGTTGATCGGGACGGTCACGCCGATCACCCCGCTCTCCTTCGCCATCGGGCTGCTGAACCAACGCTGCCACTGTTTGTCGTCGGCGAGGTAGACCCGGTAGCGCTCCTGTGGATTGTGGAAAAGCCCGGCGAAGCGATCGGCGACCACCGCGGCCTTCTCGGCCAGCGCCAACGCCTGCTTCGCGCGCTTCCCGACGGCCGGGGCGGCGGCCACCGTGACCCGCTTGCCCTGCGCGAAGACCAGGTCGCCGGTCTGCCACGGCATCGGCTCGCGCGACTTCTCCGCCGCGTCCCCGAAGACGCTGGTAATCAGATAGCGCCCGTCGACCGGCCGGAACGAGAACGTCTCCTTGATCCGTGGCGCGCCCAGGGCGATGCCGTCCTGCGGCATGATGTCCGGGCAGGCCGGCAGGCTGAAGCAGAACCCGGCGTAGATCGTGTCGCTGAACGGGCCGTCGCCGGCCGCGGCGCGCGGGGCGGTCCCGCGGGCGTAGGAGAACTGGCTGACGTGCAGCGCGCGCAGCGCCGTGAACCGCTTGCGGAAGTAGGCGACGGTGTCCTTCTCGGCCGGGTCGATCGGCGCCAGCCACCCCGCCTCGTCGCCGCGGATCAGCGCCGCGGCCTGGTCCCGCAGCATCGCCATGACCTTGTCTCTTATAGTAGACCGCGGCGACCACGCCGGCGATCGCCAGGATCGCGATCGCGCCGGCGGCGATCAGTGTGACTCGCGGTCCGCCCGGGGTCGCGGCCGGCGATTGCTCCGGTACGGGCTCCGGCCGCGCCGCCCTGATCCCGTGCTCGCTCATCGCGTCCCCCATCGGCGCCAAACACTGACGTCCATGGATCTAACCCGATGTGCGGCGTTCCCGCTACGCCCCGTGTGACGGTTGACCACTCAGCGCGGCGGGGGTGCCGGCGTCGAGCCAGAGCTCCAGGTTCTCCGGGGCGAAGACCTCGTCGAGGGCCAGGTGGACGGCGCCGGTGACGCCGGAGAGCTCCTCGGCGACGCCCGCCACCTCGATGCGCAGGTCCTGGGTGGCCAGCGGGAGGGCGCGGCGGTGGATCGCCTCGCGGACGCTGGCCAGCACGTGCGTCTTGGCGCGCGCGATGCCGCCGCCGAGCACGAGCAGGTTCGGGTTGTAGAAGCTGACCAGCGTGGCCAGGGTCGCGCCGAGCAACGCTGACGTGCGCTGCAGCAGGGCCTGCGCGGCGCGGTCGCCGTGCTCGGCGGCCATCGTCACGTCGTACGGCCGAATTTCTCTTCGCTCGGTGAGGACGGTGGCGAGCGCCGGGCTCTGGCGGGACTCGGCCAGCATGCGGCCCTCGCGGGCGAGCGCGGCGCCGCCGGCGACGGCCTCCAGGCAGCCGAGGTT
>KL571269.1:15175-15580 GCA_000715855.1 Actinoplanes liguriensis | reverse complement strand
ATGTGTATAAGAGACAGCTCCGGGATCGCGACGTGGCCGATGTCGCCGGCCGAGCCGTTCGCCCCGCGGTACACCCTGCCGTCCATGACCAGCGCCGCGCCAATGCCGATGCCGGCGCGGACGTAGAGGATGTGCCCGGCCGCCGCGACCGCCGGGTCGGAGCGCAGCTCACCGAGGGCCATCAGGTTCACGTCGTTGTCGACCCAGACGGGCGCCGCGAAGCGGGTCGCGAGCCGGTCCCGGATCGGGTAGCGGTCCCAGCCCGGCATGATCGGCGGGACGACCGGCAGGCCGGTGCGGAACTCGACCGGCCCGGGCACGCCGACGCCGACCGCCCACACCGGACTCCCGGCCGCGCCGATCAGCTCGTCGGCGAGCTTCTCGACCAGCGCCAGCACCGGCTCC
>KL571269.1:5679-14977 GCA_000715855.1 Actinoplanes liguriensis | reverse complement strand
AGCACCGGCTCCGGCCCGTCCGCCACGTCGATCGCCTGCCCGCGGGTGGCCAGCACCGCGCCGGTCAGGTCGGCCAGCCCGACGACCAGCTCGGTGGCGGCGATGTCGACGCCGAGCACCCGGCCGCGGTCCGCACTGAGCCGCAGCCGCCTCCGCACTGAGCCGCAGCCGCCGGGGCGCGCGGCCACCGGAGGACGGGCCGAGGCCGGCGCCCTCGATCAGGCCGGCCGTCTCCAGCTCGGCGACCCGCTGGGCGACCTGGCTGCGGCCGAGGCCGACCTGCTCGACGAGCAGGGGCTGGGTGACGCCGGGGCCGGCACGGACCGCGCCGAGGACGGCGGCGAGGCCGTTGATGCGTTCGCTGGGCACCGGGTCAGCCTAACTTCCTCCGGCTTTCGACAAAAGAAGCGGCACTATCGGCCTGACTTATGGCAGCCATCACCGTTACATCGTTGACTTCTTCCGGTAACAGGAAGAAGTATCGGCGCAACAAGTTGTCCAGGTCACACCGAGGAGGGCCGCGACATGATGCGAGCCGGAGTCATCGGCGGCGGCTTCATGGGCGCCGTGCACACCCGGGCGATCCGCCGCAGCGGCGCGATCCTCACCCGGGTCGCCGGATCGTCGCCCGCGTCGTCGCTGGCCGCGGCGGAACGGTTCGGCGCGACCACGAAGACGGAGTCGGCGGCGGAACTGATCGCCGCCGACGATGTGGACGTCGTCCACGTCTGCACGCCGAACGCCACGCACGGGCCGCTGGTCCGGGCCGCGCTGGCCGCCGGCAAGCACGTGATCTGCGAAAAGCCCCTCGCCGTCAGCCTCGGCGAGGCGACCGGGCTCGCCTCCGCGGCGGAGGCGTCGGGGAAGGTCGCGACGGTTCCGTTCGTCTACCGCTTCTATCCGGCCGTGCGGCTGGCCCGGCAGCGGGTCGCGGCCGGCGAGACCGGGCCGTTGCGGCTGCTGCACGGCTCGTACCTGCAGGACTGGCTCGCCGACCCGGCCGCCGACGACTGGCGGGTGGACCCGGCGCACGGCGGGCCGTCCCGCGCGTTCGCCGACATCGGCGTGCACTGGTGCGACCTGGTCGAGTTCGTCAGCGGCCACCGGATCACCCGGCTGTCGGCACGGCTGCACACGGCGGTGCCGGAGCGCGGCGGCCGGGCGGTCGCGACCGAGGACGCGGCGGTGCTGCTCTTCGAGACCGACCGGGGTGCGCTCGGGAATCTGACGGTCAGCCAGGTCAGCCCGGGGCGCAAGAACCGGCTGTGGTTCTCGCTCGACGGCGCTGCGGAGAGCGTGAGTTTCGATCAGGAGGCGCCCGAGACGCTGTGGGTCGGCGGCCTTTCCGAGAACCGGCAAATCGCCCGCGGCACCCATCCCACCAGGCAGGACATCGTCCCCGCGGGCCATCCGCAGGGTTATCAGGACTGCTTCGACGCGTTCGTCGCTGACACCTATGCGGCGATACAGGCGGACAAGCCTGACGGACTTCCCACCTTTGCTGACGGGCTGCGTGCGGCCCGGCTCACCGCCGCGGTGCTGCGCTCGGCCGCCGGCGACACCTGGATCGACGTCTGAAAAGGGTATAAATCATGAAAAAGATAGCTGTGATAACCGCCGTGGCCCTCGCTCTCACCGGCTGCAGCAAGGCCAGCGGCAGCAACAGCGACACCATCACCGTCGGCATGTTCGCCACCACGAGCGCGGCCACCAGCGCCGCCTTCGTCAACACCTGGTCCGTCGACGGCGTCAAGGCCGGCCTGAAGGTGATCAACGACGCGGGCGGCGTCGACGGCAAGAAGATCGAGCTCAAGGTCTGCGACAACGCCGGCGACCCGAACCGGGACGCGGCCTGCGCCCGGCAGGCGGTCACCGAGAAGTGGACGGCGGTGGTCGGCGGCTTCGACCCGTACGCGCCGAGCCAGACCCTGCCGATCCTGGAGGCCGGCAACGTCCCCTACCTCGGGTTCCTGCAGGGCACGCCGACCGAGTACCAGAGCAAGGTGTCGTTCCCGGTCTCGATCGGCACGGTCGGCGGGTACGTCGGCACGTTCAGCCAGATGGTCGCGGACGGCTGCCGGACGCCGGTCTTCATCGGCGCCAACGACGCCGGCAGCGACGTCACCTACCAGCAGGCGAAGGACGTGTTCGGCCCGTCCGGCACGGTCATCCAGTTCACCTCGGGCACCACCGACGTCACGCCGACCGTGGCCGACGCGCTCGCCAAGAACCCGGACTGCCTGGCCTTCGGCGGTGGCGGCAACGACGCCGCGAAGGTGTTTGCCGCGATCCGCAAGGCCGGCGGCAAGGCCACCCTGTACGCGCCTCCCGGAGTGCTCCAGCCGCAGGTCATCGCCGCGCTCGGGGCGACCGCGGAGGGCATCAAGGGCGCCTCGGACACGCCGCTCGCGCCGTCCCAGCAGTTCCTCACCGACCTGTCGGCGTACAGCAAGGACGCGATCCCGAACGAGTTCTCGGTCATCGGCTACTCGGCGACGCAGCTGCTGAGGCAGGCGCTCACCGGGCTCTCCGACAAGTCCGCGAAGGGCCTGCTGGACAGGCTGAACGGGATGACCGGCGTGCAGGTGATGACGTTCCCGGCGCTGGACTTCACCAAGACGAGGAGCAGCACGAACTACCCGCGGATGTTCAACAGCAGCGTCTGGTACGGCGTCGTCAAGAGCGGCCAGTGGACCAGCGCCGGCGCCGACACGGCGACCGACATCGGCCAGTACGTCAAGTGACCCGGACGGGGACCACGCCATGAACCTGTTCCTGCAGTTGTTCGTCCTCGGATGCGCCACCGGCGGCATCTACGCGATCAGTGCCATGGGCGTGGTCGCCGTGTTCCGCAGCTCCGGCGTCATCAACTTCGCGCACGGCGCGATCGCGATGGCCGGCGGGTACGTCATGTACTCCGTCGCCGACACGCTCGGCCTGAGCCACCTCGTCGCCGTCCCGGCCGGGATCGCCGCCTCCGCGGTGCTCGGCTGGGCGGTGTACGCCCTGGTCATCCGCCCGCTCGCGGAGACGTCGACGCTGACCCGGGTGATCGCCACGCTCGGCGTGTTCGTCGTGCTGCAGCAGGCGGTCGTGCTGACGTACGGCAGCGCGCTGCGCATCCCGCAGCCGTTCCTGCCCACCTCGACCCTGCGCGCCGGGCCGGTCGCGCTCGGCGCCGACCAGCTCATCCTGCTGATCTTCTCGGTCGCGCTGACCGTCGCGCTGTGGGCGGTCTTCAAGCACACCCGGTTCGGCCTGGCGACCTCGGCCGTGGCGGAGAGTCCGCGTTCACTTGCCGCGCTGGGCTGGCGGGTCGGCCGGCTGCGCGGGGTGAACTGGGCGCTCGGCGGCGGGCTCGCCGGGGTCGCCGGCATCGCCCTGGCGCCGACCCTGCAACTGCAGCCGAACAGCTTCGCGCTGCTGATCATCCCGACTCTGGCGAGCGCGATCCTCGGTGGGCTGCGGTCGTTCCCGCTGACCCTGCTCGGTGGGGTGACGCTGGGCGTGCTGCAGGCGCTGTGCGCGCACTACCTGCACATCCCGGGCGTCGGCGACGCGGTGCCGTTCCTGGTGATAATCGGCGTTCTGGTGCTGATCGGCCGTTCACTTCCGCTGCGCAGCCACCTGAACGAGCGTCTGCCGCGGGTCGGCAGCGGCCGGGTCCACCCCGTACGTCTCCTGGTCGCGTCGGTCGTGGTGATCGCCGCCGCGCAGTTCCTGCTCGGGGTGCAGCTGCTCGACGGGCTGACCGTCACCCTGGTCACCTCGGTGATCCTGCTGTCGCAGGTGGTCGTCACCGGGTACGCCGGGCAGCTCTCGCTGGCCCAGGTGCCGATCGCCGGCGTCGGCGCGATCATCGCCGGCAAGCTCCTCGCCGCGACTGGCATACCGTTCCCGCTGGCGATCGTCGTCGGCGGCCTGGCCGCGATCCCGGTCGCGCTCGCGGTCGGCCTGCCGGCGCTGCGGGCCCGCGGGGTCAGCCTGGCGATCGCGACGCTCGGCTTCGGGGTCGCGATCAACGCGGTCATCCTGCGCAACAACAGCCTGAACGGCGGCGCCGGCGGCCTGCAGGTCGGCTTCCCGTCGGTCTTCGGCCTGGACGTGAACTCGATCATCTACCCGGCCCGCTACGCGATCCTGTGCGGACTGGTGTTCGTGCTGCTCGCGCTGGTCGTGGCGAACGTCCGCCGGGGGCGGGTCGGCCGCCGGATGCTGGCGGTGCGCACCAACGAACGGGCGGCGGCCGCGCTGGGCGTCGACGTCTCGGCCACCAAGCTGTACGCGTTCGTGCTGGCGGGCGTGATCGCCGGGATCGGCGGCGTGCTCAGCGCGTTCCGCAACCCGACCCTGACGTTCGCCTCCTACGACCCGCTGACCTCGGTGAACGGGCTGATCCAGTCGGTCATCGGCGGCATCGGCTACCTTCCCGGGGCGCTGCTCGGCGGCATCGGGCAGAACGGCGGGCTGGCCACCGCGGTCGCCAACACGTGGTTCTTCGACATCGCGCAATACCTGGTGCTGATCCTCGGCATCGGCCTGATCGTCCAGGTCATCGTGCAGCCCAACGGCATCGCCGACGTGATCGCGCACCCGAAGAAGAAGCGCTCGCGGCCGGTGAAGGTCAACCGCAAGATCGAGAACCAGCTCGCTGACGCCAGGGCCGCTGACCGGCATCCGGCCGGCGGCGATTTGGAGGTACGGGACACCACCGTCCGCTTCGGCGCCGTGACCGCGGTCGACGGGGTGTCGTTCGACATCCGCCCCGGCGAGGTCGTCGCCGTGATCGGCCCGAACGGGGCCGGCAAGACCACGCTGATGGACGCCATCTCGGGTTTCGTCCCCAGCTCCGGCACGGTGCGGCTGGACGGCGCGGCCCTGGACCGGATGCCCGCCTTCAAACGCACCCGCGCCGGCCTGACCCGCTCGTTCCAGTCCCTCGAACTGCTCGAGGACATGACCGTCCTGGACAACCTGCGCTGTGCGAGCGACCCGGCCGACCGGGCGTCGTACCTGATCGACCTGGTCCGCCCGGACCGTGGCCGGATCACCGGGGCGACGGTGGCCGCGATCGAGACGTTCAAGCTCGGCGAGCACCTGCACCAGCTGCCGGCCGAGCTCGCGTACGGCACCCGGCACCTGGTCGCGATCGCCCGCGCGGTGGCCGCCGCGCCGAAGGTGCTGATGCTCGACGAGCCGGCCGCGGGTCTCTCCGAGGTGGAGCGGACCGAGGTGGGCGACCTGATCCGGCATCTGGCCGACGACTGGGGCATCGCGGTGCTGCTCGTCGAGCACGACGTGGAGCTGGTGCGGCGGGTGTCGGACCGGGCGATCGCTCTCGACTTCGGCAAGCAGATCGCCTCGGGAACCCCCGACGAGGTGCTCGCCGACCCACGTGTCGTGGCCGCATACCTGGGTGGAAATGAGCTGGAGGAGGTAACGGCATGACCGCCTGCACCGAGCGGCACCCCGCCGCACCTGACAGCGACCCGGACGGCGAGGGCCAGAAGGGCATGCCAAAGGAGGGCTCAGCATGACGACCACGGCATTGCGGGCGACGGGACTCATGGCCGGGTATGGCGACCTTGCCGTCGTACACCAATTGGATCTTGAAGTTAACTCCGGGGAGATCGTGGCGCTGATGGGCGCCAACGGGGCCGGCAAGACGACCGCGCTGCTGACCGCGGCCGGCGCGATGAAGCCGCTCGGCGGAGATCTCGAGGTGCTCGGCGGGAGCGACCCGGCGGAAGGGCTGCGCGAACGCGCACAGCGCGGGCTGGCGCTGCTCACCGACGACCGGTCGGTGTTCCGGAGCCTGACCACGCGGGAGAACTTGCGGCTTGGCCGGGGCCCGATGGATCTCGCCCTGGCCGCGTTCCCCGAGCTGGAACGCCTGCTGGATCGGCCCGCCGGGCTGCTCTCCGGCGGGGAGCAGCAGATGCTCGGGCTCGGCCGGGTGCTCGCCGCGCGGCCGAAGCTGCTGCTCGCCGACGAGTTGTCGCTCGGGCTCGCGCCGATCGTCGTGCACCGGCTGCTGTCCGCGATCCGGGCCCTCGCCGACGAGGGCTGCGCGGTGCTGCTGGTCGAGCAGCAGGTGCGGCTGGTGCTGGGCGTGGCCGACCGCGGATACGTGCTGCAGCGCGGCCGGGTCACCCTCGCCGGCACCGGCGCGGAACTGCGCGCGAACCGTGCCGAGATCGAACGTTCCTACCTGGCCACAGCGACGACGAAGGGCTGAATTGTGCTCGACCGGGACATCATCCAGAACCGTGGATTCCGCAATGTGAACGGCGGTTTCGAACTGCGACTCCGGAATCCGAATTACCGCGGGATCGCGGCCAGCCTGCTCGACGGGATCGACGTCGTCGTGGACGGGGAGAAGTGGGAGTACGACGTGCCGCGCTGGACCGTGCAGGGGCGCACGTTCAGCCTTGCCGAGCTGCGGGAGTCGACGGACGCGCGGTGGCAGCTCGACGAGACGGTGACCGTTTTCGTCCCGAAGCCGGGTGGTCTGGCCCCCGGGGTGCACGACGTGGACGTGGCGATCTATCTGCGGCGGCCCTACTTCCCGCCGTTCGTGTCGCGATCCGTCTTCCGGGCATCCGCGCAGCGCGTGATCGTGCCGGACACGGGCGCTTTCCACTACGGCGTCTCGCTCTACAGCTACTCCGGTGACATGTACACGTCGATGTCGCTGGAGGACGCTTGTGCCGAGATCTCGGACATGGGCGCTACCGGGATCGAGATCCTGGGCGAGGGAAACATCCCGTCCTATCCGGCACCGGCCCCGCAGTGGATCGACCACTGGCACGATCTGCTGAACCGGTACGGGCTGACCGCCACGAACTACGGCTCGTGGGTGGACACGGCCATGTGGCTGGAACGCGACCTCACCGCTCTGGAGGCCGCCGACCAGCTGAAACTCGATATGCGACTGGCCGCGCGGCTGGGCTTCAGCTCGATCCGCCCGAAATTCGGTGTCGTCGACGGGGACCTCACCCCGCACCCGGTCTGGCGCGAGGCGGTCTCTCGTGTGCTCGACCTGGCTCAGGAACTGGATCTCGTCATCTGCCCGGAGATCCACAGCCCGACGCCGATCAACCACCCGGTCACGCAGGGCTATCTGGACTTCATCGAGTCCACCGGCACCCGGCACTTCAAGCTGCTGATCGACACCGGGATCTTCCAGACCGCGCCGGTCGACGACGGGCACGAGGGCATCGAGGGTAAGAAGCGGCCGGCGTTCCTGGAGCCGCTGGCCGTGCCGATGTCCGATCTGGCCCAGGTGCTGCCGCACACGCACTTCCTCCAGACCAAGTTCTTCGAGATCTCCGATTCACTTGTCGATCTGCACGTGCCCTGGCCGGACATCGTGCGCACGCTGCGGGAGCACGGCTGGAACGGCTGGCTCTCCAGCGAGTACGAGGGCCGCCGCGAACCGGGCCGCGGCCTCGACCAGGTCCGTCGCCAGCACGCGCTGCTCCGCTCCCTGGAGGCCGGCGCATGACCCGGCCCGTCACGCTCTTCACCGGCCAGTGGGCGGATCTGCCGTTCGAGGAAGTGTGCCGGCTCGCCTCGGGCTGGGGCTACGACGGTCTGGAGATCGCCTGCTGGGGTGACCATCTCGACGTCGCCCGCGGCGCCACGGACGACTCGTATCTGGAGGGCCGCCGCGCGATCTTGGAAAAGTACAACCTCCGCGTCTATGCCATCTCCAACCACCTGACCGGGCAAGCGGTCTGCGACGACCCGATCGACCGGCGCCACCGGGACATCCTCCCGGCCGCGGTCTGGGGCGACGGCGACCCGGCCGGCGTGCGTGCACGCGCGGCGGAGGCGATGAAGGACACCGCGCGCACCGCCGCCCGCCTCGGCGTGGACACGGTCGTCGGCTTCACGGGCTCGGCGATCTGGAAGTACGTGGCGATGTTCCCGCCGGTGCCGCAGGACGTGATCGACGCCGGTTACCGGGACTTCGCCGATCGGTGGAACCCGATCCTCGATGTGTTCGACGAGGTCGGCGTGCGCTTCGCGCACGAGGTCCACCCCTCCGAGATCGCGTACGACTTCTGGTCCACCCGCCGGGCCCTGGACGCCATCGGGCATCGGGCCGCGTTCGGGCTGAACTGGGATCCGTCGCACTTCGTCTGGCAGGACCTCGACCCGGCCGGTTTCCTCCTCGAGTTCGCCGACCGGATCTACCACGTGGACTGCAAGGACGTGAAGCTCGCCGTGGGCGACGGGCGCAACGGCCGGCTCGGATCGCACCTGGCCTGGGGCGACCTGCGCCGCGGCTGGGACTTCGTGTCGACCGGTCACGGCGACGTGCCCTGGGAGCGATGTTTCCGGGCCCTGACCGCGATCGGATACGACGGGCCGATCTCCGTCGAGTGGGAGGACGCCGGCATGGACCGGCTGGCCGGGGCGCCGTCCGCGCTCGAGTTCGTCCGGAAGCAGATGTTCCCGGCTCCGGCTGCCGCCTTCGACGCGGCGTTCAGCACCGGGGAGCGCTGATGGGTCCCCTCGACGATCAGGTGGTGCGCGCCGACTCGCTGACCGCGGCGCCGGGCGGCATCGACGTGAAGGTCTATTCGCACTGGTATCGCGCGTTGCCGCTGTCCTGCATCGCGCGGCTCGCGCTCAGCATCGACGGCAGGTCGGACCTCACCGCGGTAACGGTGAACGGCGTGCGGCGGCCGGTGGCCGTGATGATCGATTCCGCGGACGAATACTGGTTCACTTCCGACCCGCTGATCCTGCACGTGACCGGCGAATTCCCGGGTGACGAGCACCGTGTGGTCCTCGAACTGGGCCTCACCATCCCGTACATCCTGACCGGTACCGGCCGCACCCCGCTGCTGTCGAGCAGCCGGTCGGACAAGACGCTGAAGGTGACCCGTGACTGACACCGCCGCAGGCCTGCCCCGGCTCGGCCTCACCCTGTTCAGCCTGACCCTGGAGCAACGCCGGCCGGGCGGCGACCTCACCTCGCTGATCCGCGAGGCGGCGGCCCGGGGGCTCGGCCCGGGTCTGGAGATGGTCGCGTTCCAGAGCCTGCGCGGCTGGCCGCGTCCCGCCCCCGGCGTGACGCGCGCGTTCCGGGAGGCGGTCGACGGCACCGGCTTCGAGCTGTCCTGCTTGGCGATCAACCTGGACCTCGCCCTGCGGCCGGGGCGGCTGCTCAGCGACGACGAGGCGTACGAGTACCTGGCCGTCCAACTGCGCGGCGCCGCGGCGCTGGGCTTCCCGGTGGTGCGCGTCGGCGCGGAGTGCGGCCCTGTCTCTTATACACATCTCT
>KL571269.1:0-5473 GCA_000715855.1 Actinoplanes liguriensis | reverse complement strand
GGTTGCTGCCGCTCGCCGCCGAGCTGCGGGTCCGCGTCGGCGTGGAGATCCACAGCCCGTTGACGATCGACGCCCCGCCGGTCGCCGCGCTGAAGGAGCTCTTCGTCGCGACCGACAGCGAGTGGCTCGGTTTCATCCCGGACTTCAGCGCCAGCATGCGCGCCATCCCCTCGGCCGTCGCCGACGCGCACCGGGCGGCCGGGATCCCGGCCGCGCTGACCGAGGCCGGCCGCGAGATCTGGGCCGCGCCCGGCCCGCCGATGGCCAAGTTCGGCCGGCTCGACGCGCTCGACGGGCGCCCGGACCAGATCGGGAACCTGAAGATGCTGCTCACCATGCACGGGCGGATGGATCCGGCGCGCTGGGCCGACTCTTCCCGCACGTGGTCCACGTCCACGGCAAGTTCTACGGCGTCGAGAACGGCGCTGACCCGTCGATCGACTACCCGGCCGTCCTCGGCGTGCTGCGCGCCCAGGGGTACACCGGCTTCGTCTCCAGCGAGTACGAGGCCCACGCCTACACCGACCGGCACAACGCCTTCGACCAGGTCGCGGCCCACCAGCAGATGTGCAAGCGAATCCTGGAGGCGGCATGAGCAGCCGGTACGACGTGGTCATCGTCGGCTCGGGTCCGGTCGGAACGGCCATCGCGCGGGAGCTGAGCGACCTCGACCCCGCGCTGCGGCTGGTCGTGCTGGAGGCCGGGCCGGTGCTCGGCCCGGTGCCGGGCGGCCACGTGAAGAACATCGCCGACCCGGCCGCGCGCGCCGCCGTCGTGGCGCCGGTGACCGGAACCGATCGGCCGGCGGGCTCGACGCCGGCGCGGCCGGGCACGGCCCTGGTCGGCACGGCCGCCATGCCGAACGCCGCCACCTCCACCAACGTCGGCGGGATGGGCGCGCACTGGACCTGCGCCTGCCCGCGGCCCGGCGACGACGAGATGCCGGACTTCGTGGACCTGGACGAGGCGCTGGACCGGGCCGAGGAGCTGATGTCGGTGACGACGGCCGCGTTCGAACGGGCGCCGCTGATCGGGACCGTGCAGAAGCTGCTCGGCGAGCGCTTCGACCGGCCGGGACGGCGCGCGGTCGGTTCGATGCCGGTGGCGGTCGCCACCGCCGCGGACGGCTCGCTGCACTGGACCGGGCCGGCCGTGATCGCCGGTGACCTGTGGTCCCGCCCGAACGTGACCCTGCTGCCGTCCACCCTGGCCCGGCGCATCCTGCACGCGGACGGCACGGCCACCGGCGTGGAGATCGTCGCCGGCGGTGAGCGGTCGGTCATCGGCGCCCGGGCGGTCGTGGTGGCCGGGGACGCGCTGCGAACACCGCAACTGCTGTGGGCGTCCGGGATCCGGCCGGCGGCGCTCGGGCGGTACCTCAACGACCAGCCGCAGGTGATGGCGGCCGCGCTGCTCTCCCCCGCCGACGTCCCGGACATCTCGGCGAGCGAGCTGGTCCCGGTCTCGGGCGTCTCCTGGGTGCCGTACGCGCAGGACCGCCCGTTCCACGGCCAGGTCATGCAGCTCGACGCGTCGCCGGTGCCGCTGAACCCGGGCGTGACCGTGCGGCCGGGCCAGGTCGTCGGGCTCGGCTGGTTCTGCAAGAAGGAGATCAGCGCCGATGACCGGGTCTGGTTCGACGACGCCGAGCCGGACGGGAACGGCATGCCGGCGATCCGCATCGACTACCGGCTGACCGAGACCGATCACGCCGCGATCGCCGCCGCCAAGGCCGAGATCGCCGAGGCCGCGGCGGCGCTTGGCACCCCGCTCGGTGAGCCGTTCGTGATGCCGGCCGGCAGCTCGCTGCACTACCAGGGCACCACCCGCAGCGGGCCGGTCGACGACGGGACCAGCGTGTGCGACCCGGCCGGCCGGGTCTGGCGGACCACCAACGTCTACGTCGGTGGCAACAACGTCATCCCGTCCGCGACCGCGTGCAACCCGACGCTGACCGCTGTCGCGTTCGGCGTCCTGACCGCCCGGGCGCTGCGGGCGGCGCTGTGAGCCGGGTGGTGATCGTCGGCAGCGGGCCGGCCGGGGCCACGTACGCGCGGCTGCTCGCGGACGTCGCCGAGGTGATCGTCGTGGAGGCCGGGCCGGTGCTGACCGATCCGCCCGGCATGAACGTCAAGAACCTCGCCGACCCGGCCGCGCAGGCCGCGGCGCGGGACGCGTCCCAGGGACCGGCCGGCGCGTCCGGCATCAGCGGCATCCCCGGTCACGCGGTCGCCGAGGGGACGGTCACCGCGCGGCACGGCACCCACCTGATCGGGCGATCCGCCGACATGCCGGCTGCGGCCGTCGCCACCTGCGTCGGCGGGCAGGGCGCGCACTGGACCTGCGCCACCCCGCGGCCCACCGGCAGCGAGCGGATCGACTTCCTGGACGACTTCGACGCCGACCTGGACGCCGCCGAGGCGCTGCTGCACACGACCACGGCGGCGCTGTCTCTTATACACATGCTCGGCGACGCGCGGGTGACGCTGCGGGCGCGGACGCTCTGCACCCGGCTGCTGCGCGACGGGAACCGGGTGACCGGCGTCGTCCTGCGGGACCTGGCGACCGGCGCCGAGGAGGAGCTGCGCGCCGACGCGGTGGTCGTGGCGGCGGACGCGCTGCGGACACCACAGTTGCTGTGGGCTTCCGGGATCCGGCCGGCGGCGCTCGGACGCCGTCTGACCGAGCATCCGCTGCTGTTCGGCTTCATCGCCGTACGCGCAGGCGTTCTGCCTCTCCCGGAGGGTGGCCCGCGGGATCCGATCACCGCCGCGGTCAACCTGGGATTCGCGGACGGCGAGCACCCCTTCCACGCGCAGCTGATGTTCAGTCCGGTCTGCCCGGTGCCGCTGCCGGCCGATCATCCGCTGGCCGGAAACGCCCATGGCTACATCGGGATGGGCTGGGGGGTGCGCAAGTGGCCGCGCCCGGAGGACCGGGTGACCTTCGACGACGACGCGCCGGACGAGAACGGCCTGCCCGGCATCCGCATCGCCTACCGGGTGACCGATCGTGAGCAGGCGGAGCTGGACCGGGCCCGGGAGTTCCAGGCGCGGGCGGCCGCCCTGTTCGGCGAGTTCCTGCCGGGGATGCCGGCGGTGCTGCCGGCCGGCAGCTCACTGCACTACATGGGCACGGTGCGGATGGGCGCGACCGACGACGGGACGAGCGTCTGCGACCCGGAGTCGCGGGTGTGGGGCGTCGACGGGCTGGTCCTGGCCGGCAACGGGCTGATCCCGACCGCGAACGCCTGCAATCCCACGCTGACCAGCGTGGCCCTCGCGATCCGGGGCGCCCGCGCGCTCACCGGCCGGTTGCGAACCGGCCGGATCGGGTATCCGGAGGTGAGCGCTGATCTTCAGAACTGACGGGATGAGCGCTGACCTTCGGAAACGAGGAGGCGGGTTCGATGACGACACCGAACACCAGCATCGAACTGATCAAGCTGAGTGACAGCGACCGGATGGTCGGCGACCCGGCCGAGGACATCCGCGGCCGCAAGGTCCAGGATCGTGACGGCCACGACCTGGGCCGGGTCGACGACCTGCTGATCGACCCGCACGAGCAGAAGGTCCGGATGCTGCACGTCGCGCACGGCGGGATCCTGGGCTTCGGGGCGACCTCGTCCTACGTGCCGATCGAGGCGATCCGGGCGATCGACGACGAGGTCGTGCACGTGGCCGAGCCGAAGCAGATCGTGGCCGAGGCGCCGGTCTACGACCCGGAGCTGATCGACGCGACCGAGTACTACAACGACCTGTACCGGCACTACGGCTATCCGCCGTTCTGGAGCGCCGGCTACGTCTACCCGGGCTACCCGTATTACCGCATCTGATCAGCCCGGTGCCACGATCGCCACAGCGCCGCGTAGGGCCCGTCCGCGGCGAGCAGCTCGTCGTGCGTGCCGAGCTCGATGATCCGTCCGTCGTCCATCACGGCGACGCGATCGGCGTCGTGGGCGGTCTGCAATCGATGGGCGATGGCGATGACGGTACGGCCGTGGAGCACCGCCGCGAGGGCTCGTTCCGCGTCGCGGGCCGCGGTCGGGTCGAGCAGCGCCGTCGCCTCGTCGAGGATCACCGTGTGCGGGCCGGCCAGCAGCACCCGTGCCAGGGCGAGCTGCTGTGCCTGCGCGCCGTCGAGCGGCTCGACACCCAGGTCACGGTCCAGGTCGTCGGCCCAGTCCGCGCCGACCGTCGCCAGCGCGCGACTCAGCTCGGCGTCCGGGGCGGGCACCATCAGGTTGTCGCGCACCGACTCGCGGAACACGTGGTGCTCCTGCGTGACCAGGACGACCTGGCTGCGCAGCTGCTCGGGCGGGAGCTCGGCGATCGGCACGCCGCCGACCGTGACGGTGCCGGCGGTGGGGCTGTCGACGCCGGCGAGCAGGCGGGCCAGGGTGGACTTGCCGGCGCCGCTGAGGCCGACGACGGCGAGGCGCTCCCCCGGTCGTACCGTCAGATCGACGTCGTGCAGAACGTCGCGGCCGGCGTCGTAGGCGAAGCGGACCCCGCGCACCTCGATCCGGTCGTTGTCCGGAAGTGATCCGGCATACGACGGCGGCGCCGGCGTCGCGGCCAGGCCCTCGACCCGGGCGAACGACGCGGCCGCCGACTGGAGCTGCTCGATCCGGATCAGCAGCGTGTCCAGCGGATTGACCAGCTGGCGCAGGTAGAGCACGGCCGCACTGAGCGTGCCCAGCGTGATCCGGTTCTCCATGTAGAGCACGCCGCCGAGCAGCAGCACCAGCACCACCGGCACCGCGTACGAGGTCTCCACCACCGGGAAGAACACACTGCGCAGTCCGAGGGTGATCATCCTGGTCCGGCGCGTGTCGGCGATCGCCGCGTGCCCGGCCGCGAGCCGCCGGTCGGCCAGCCCGAACGCCTCGATGGTCCGTGCGCCGGAGGTGGTCGCGCCCAGCTCCTCGGCGAGCCACGAGTTGGCCTCGCCCTCGCGCAGGTACGCGTCGCGGGCGCGGCGCAGGTACCACCGCGTCACGAACCAGACGCCGGAGAGGCCCAGCACCCCGGCGATGCCGAGCAGCGGGTTGACGACGATCACCGCGACGATGATGAACGCCATCTCGACCAGGCCGATCAGGATCCGGGGCAGCACGTCGCGCAACGTCGTGGCGACCGCGTCGACGTCGGTGGTGCCGCGGGCCGCGATGTCACCGCTGGGGACCCGTTCGACGATCGAGGCGGGCAGGGCGAGCGCGCGGCGCAGGAACGTCTCGCGGATCCGGGCCGAGGTGCGCTCGCCGAACCGGTACGCCAGGGCCAGCGCCCACCGGGACAGCAGCATCTGGGCGATCGCGCAGGCCAGCACGGCCAGGGCGAGCCTGTCGACCGCGTCGACGGAACCCCCCTCACTCACCGTGTCGATCACGCGGCCGAGCAGCCAGGGCGCGCCCAGTCCGGCGATCGCGGCGAGCGAGTTCAGGCCGATCACTGTCTCTTATACACATCTC
>KL571268.1:25468-26094 GCA_000715855.1 Actinoplanes liguriensis | reverse complement strand
GGTGTTCACGGTGTTCTTCAGCTCCGCGATCTCGCCGCGCGCGTCGACGGTGATCTTCTGCGACAGGTCGCCCTTCGCGACGGCCGTCGAGACCTGGGAGATGTTCCGGACCTGAGCGGTGAGGTTAGCGGCGAGCTGGTTCACGTTCTCGGTGAGGTCACGCCACGTACCGGAAACGCCCCTGACCTGGGCCTGACCGCCCAGCCGGCCTTCCGTGCCGACCTCGCGGGCCACCCGTGTCACCTCGTCGGCGAACGACGAGAGCTGGTCGACCATCGTGTTGACGGTGTCCTTGAGCTCCAGGATCTCGCCCTGCGCGGCCACCGTGATCTTCTGCGACAGGTCACCCTTGGCGACCGCCGTCGAGAC
This sequence comes from Actinoplanes liguriensis, assembly GCA_000715855.1. Lineage (GTDB taxonomy): Bacteria > Actinomycetota > Actinomycetes > Mycobacteriales > Micromonosporaceae > Actinoplanes > Actinoplanes liguriensis. Next base: position 25,725 of record KL571268.1, on the reverse strand, counting down.
CTGCGCGATGTTGCGCACCTGACTCGTCAGGTTGGAGGCCATCGAGTTCACCGAGTCGGTGAGGTCCTTCCAGGTGCCGGCCACATTCGGCACGTCGGCCTGGCCGCCCAGCTTGCCCTCGGTGCCCACCTCGCGTGCCACCCGGGTGACCTGCTCGGCGAAGAGTCGCAGGGTGTCGGTCAGCCCGTTCATCGTGTCGGACAGCTCGGCGACCTCGCCGCGGGCGGCGACCGTGATCTTCTGCGACAGGTCGCCGA
>KL571268.1:20148-25239 GCA_000715855.1 Actinoplanes liguriensis | reverse complement strand
GATGTGTATAAGAGACAGAGCCATCGCCGTCGCCACCTGCGAGATCGAACGCACCTGGTGGGTCAGGTTGGAGGCCATCGTGTTCACCGAGTCGGTGAGGTCCTTCCAGGTGCCGGCCACACCGCGCACGTCGGCCTGACCGCCCAGCTCACCCTCGGTGCCCACCTCGCGTGCCACCCGGGTGACCTGCTCGGCGAAGGACGAGAGCTGATCGACCATCGTGTTCACGGTCCGGCCGATCCGCAAGAATTCACCCCGCAGGGGGCGGCCGTCCATCTCCAGCGCCATGTGCTGGGAGAGATCGCCCTCGGCGACCGCGCCGACGACCCGGGAGATCTCCGTGGTCGGGCGGCCCAGGTCGTCGATCAGCGAGTTGACCGAGCGGACGCTGTCCGCCCAGGAGCCGTCCAGCCCCTCCTCGTCCAGGCGCTCGGTGAGCCGGCCGTCGCGGCCGACGATCCGGCTGATCCGGCGCAGGTCGAGATTCTGCCGTTCCTGCAGGGAGATGACCTCGTTGAAGGCTTCGGCGAGGGCGCCGGCCGCGCCACCGCGACGGGGCAGCCGGACCTTCAGATCGCCGCGCCGGACCCGCCGCAACGCGTCCGCGAGCTCACCGAGCAGAACGGTCTCGTCGGGCCCGCCGACGCTGGCTTCCTTGGCCAAAGTCATGCTGTCCTCACTCGCTGTCCAACCGAGGTTTGTTCAGGACCTACATTGAGCTGCGCCCAGCTGAAGGTCAGCAACTTGATCTCCACCGTCCTGAACAAATCTCACCGCCGGGGTTACCTATCCTCTCTCGCCCGACCGGGTCAATGCGAGAGACGACTTTGTGCATACACCCACCCACGGGAGAGGATGCATGCTGTGCCAGCCGAGGTAGGAACCAGGACGAGCATCCCGTCGGGAGCGACGTCCGGCACTCTGGTGCGCCGGGCCCGCCTGCCCAACGACCGGCGAACTCCGGCGGCGGCACGTGCCCTGGTCCGCTCGGTGCTGGAGGAGGCGGGGCTGGACGGCCTGCTCAACGAGGCCCTTCTGCTGACCACCGAACTCTCCACCAATGCGGTCGTGCATGCCAACACCGACCTGGACATCGAGGTCACCGCCGACCCTTCCGGGCTGACCGTGACCGTCACCGACTTCGCTCCCGGGCCGGTCGAGCAGCTCGCCGTCGGGCCGAAGAACGAGAGCCCGGACATCGGTGAGGTGGCCGAGCGCGGCCGTGGGCTGCTGCTGGTCGACCACTTCGCCAGCCGGTGGGGCACGGTGCACGAGGGCGACGGCAAGGGCGTCTGGTTCCACCTGGACCATCACGGTCCGGGCGGCGCCGACTCCGGCCGGATCCCGGTCTCCGCCGACACGCCGAGCCTGGGCGCGCTGACCGGCCTGCTGCGCAGCGGCTCGGAGCGGCAGACCGACGAGGGCCTGCCCGATCTGGCGCACGACCTGCTGTCCCGGCTGGCCCGGCTGACCGGTGCGGCCGGGGGCGTGCTGCGGATCGACCGCGGCGACGGGATGGGACGGCAACTCCTCGCCCGGTACGGCCGCGCCCCGCGCGACAACGCGGACACCATCCGCGTCCCGTTGACCGTCCATCGGCCGTACTCGGGGGAGCTGGAGCTGGACGCCGCCCCGGTCGGCTACGCCCAGTCCCTCGCCGTGATGGTCGCCGAGCGGTTCTCGCTGCACCTGGAGAACGACCGGTTGCGCCGCGCCGACGTGCGCCGCGCGACCTGGATAACGTTCCTCGCCGAGGCCAGCGAGCTGCTCGCACAGTCCCTCGACGTCAACCTCACGATGGCCCTGATCCCGCAGCTGGTGGTGCCCCGGCTCGGCCAGTGGTGCGCGGTGCACACCACCGACGCGTGGGGGCGGCTGCAGCTCGCCGCGGCCACCCACGCCGAGGAGTCCGCGCTGGCCAACCTGCACGCGACGCTCGCCGAGTCCGGGCCGGAGTCGATACTGGCCCGGCTCGAGGAGGCGTCCCGGCTGGGCACCCAGGTGATGTTCGGGGCGCCGATGGAGGGCTTCGCCGTGCCGCTGGTGGCCCGCGGCTCGCGGCTCGGCACGCTCGCGGTCGGGCGGCACGCCAAGCACCGGCACGACGCCGACGAGGTGGCGGTGCTGGAGGACGTGGCCCGGCGGGCGGCGCTGGCGATCGACAACGCGCGCATCCACGACGAGCGGCGCACCGTTGCCCGTACTCTCCAGGCCTCCCTGCTCCCCCCGGCGCTGCCGCACGTCGAGGGCATCGGCTTCGCCGCGGAATACGTGCCCACCGGTTCCGAGGTCGGCGGCGACTTCTACGACGTGATGCCCTTCGGCGAGAACCGCTGGCTGGTCGTGGTCGGTGATGTCTCCGGCAAGGGCGTTCAGGCGGCCACCGTGACCGGCCTGGTCCGCGACGTGATCCGGATCCTGGTCGACGACGGGAAGTCGCTGAGCGAGATCCTCCAGCGGGTCAACCGCACGCTCGTGCAGCGCGGCGGCGGGCGTTACTGCACGCTCGCGATGGCCTCGGTGACCCGCCTGCCGGACAACAGCCTGCGCGTCTGCCTGCACCTGGCCGGGCACGATCGGGCGGTGCTGGTGCGCGGGAACGGGAAGACGACCTACGTCGGCGAGGGCGGCACCGCGCTCGGCCTGCTGGAGACGATCACCTCTCCGAGCGCCGAGATCACGCTCCTCGCGGGCGACTCGCTGATCTTCTACACCGACGGGGTGACCGAGCGGCGCCGCGGGCGGGAGCTCTTCGGCTCCGCCCGGCTGCTGGAGGCGGCCGCGCCGCTGGCGGGCTATCCGGCCGACGCGATGGCGGCCCGGCTGCGGTCCACCACGATCAACTTCTCGGTGGAGGAGCCGCGCGACGACATCGCGATCCTGGTGCTGCGCAACGACGCCTGAGGTGGGTGAATGACGACTCAGTACTACACGGCGACCACGATCGACGGCTACATCGCCGACCCGGACAACTCGCTGGACTGGCTCTTCGAGGTCGACGACGGCGGCGACGCGAACCCGTTCGGCGACTTCTTCGCCGGCGTCGGCGCGTTCGCGATGGGCGCGACCACCTACGAGTGGGTGCTCGCGCACGAGAACGCGGTCGAGGAACCGGAGAAGTGGCTTTCGCCTTACGGCGACACCCCGGCTTGGATCTTCACTCACCGGGAGCTGCCGCGCATTCCCGGCGCAAACCTTCATTTCGTACGCGGTGACGTCGCCCCCGTCCACCGCGCGATGACCGCCGCGGCCGGCACGAAGAACGTGTGGCTGGTCGGCGGCGGTGAGCTGGTCGGTGCGTTCGCCGACGCGGGCCTGCTCGACGAGCTGATCCTCGGGGTCGCCCCGGCAACCCTGGGCGCCGGCGCCCCGTTGCTGCCCCGGCGGCTGACCTCCCGGCGTCTGAGCCTGACGTCGGTGAGCAGGCTCGGCCAGTTCGCCAATCTGCGGTACGCGGTCGGCCCACCAACCGCTTGATCGATCTGCCCTTTTTGTCGCCGTCGTCGTGGCATGGTGTTGGCATGGCGAAGACGCAGTACTACACCGCCACCAGCATCGACGGCTACATCGCCGACGCGAACAACTCGCTGGACTGGCTCTTCGAGGTGGACGAGGGCACCGAGAACCCTTTCGGCGAGTTCTTCGCCGGCGTCGGGGCGTTCGCCATGGGCGCGACCACCTACGAGTGGGTGCTGGAGAACGACAATCTGCTGGAAGAGCCGCAGAACTGGCACGACATGTACGGCGACGTGCCCTGCTGGGTCTTCACGCACCGTGACCTTCCGCCGGTCCCGGACGCCAACGTGTTCATGATCAGCGGCGACGTCCGCCGGGTGCACGAGGCCATGCTCGTCGCCGCGCAGGGCAAGAACGTGTGGCTGGCCGGCGGCGGTGACCTGGTCGCCCAGTTCGCCTCCCAGGGCCTGCTCGACGAGATCATCCTCGGCATCGCGCCCGCCGTCCTGGGCAAGGGCACCCCGCTGCTGCGTCACAAGCTGCAGGTGGACGAGCTGATCCTGACCGGCGTACGCGAGGTCGGGCAGTTCGCCTACCTCACCTACGCGGTCGGCGACGTCGCCCGGATGGGCCGCCACCTGGCCGCCGAGACCGCGACGCTGCTCCCCGCGCCCTCCTGAGCCTGGCCGGTCGCAACCCGAGCTAGAACAGGTCGCGGGGCTCGGCCATCTCCAGCTCACTCGCCAGCGCGGGCGGCGCGGACACGACGACGACCCGCCCGCCGCGGGCCAGCAGCACCTGCTCCACCCCGTCGACGATGTCGCGCACCCGCCGGGCCGGCAGGCCGGCGGGCAGCACGGCGTGCACCGTGCCCAGGCCGGCCGAGCCGCGCAACGGCACCGGCGCCCCGCAGAGATCCCGCAGCGCATATGTCACGGCCTGCAACCCCTCCGGCCGCACCGAGATCCGCACCGCGACGTCGCCGGAGCGGAACGGATAGCGCCCCCACCAGGGCGGACCCTGCTCGACCTGGACGGCCTCCGCACCCCAGACCTGGGCGAGCTTGGCCGAGCGGCCGTCGACCGACGACGCGTCCCCCTCGAGCAGCACGGCCACCGTGCCCTCGGCCGCGCCCGGCAGATCCACCTCGATCGCGCTCGGCTCCAGGCTCTGCGCCACCGCCTGCTCGACCAGCTCGGCCACCCCGGCCGGGGTGCGCACCGAGCGGCCCACCCAGCGGCGGGCCTGCGGCAGCGGATGGAGTCGCAGCGTCGCCGAGGTGATCACGCCCTCGATCTCGGCGATGCCGGGCCGTCCCTGCTCCCCGTCGGTCTCCCGCTCGGCGCCGGACGCCTCGGCGAACGTCACGCTCTCGGTCTGCTCCGCCGGGCTCCCGAACCGGTGCGCGAGCGGCCCGGCCTCGTTGACCGCGAGCATGCCGCCGACCGTGGCGCCGGGCGACGGCGGATCGACCGCCAGCCGCCTGCCCTGGAGCGCGAGCGCGGCCTGAACGGTGCCACATGCCGTTGAGGCGACCCGTGTCGACGACGATGTCCAGCCCCGCCGGTGGCGTACCCCAATCGATCTTGCTGCCGGAGCCTCGCGCCCGGACGCTGAGCCCTCTCTCTGTCTCTT
>KL571268.1:12958-19918 GCA_000715855.1 Actinoplanes liguriensis | reverse complement strand
GGCGGGCACCGCGACATGGCCCGCGCGCCGGCCACCCACCTGGTCCACCGACCGCGCCTGTCGCGCGAAATCGGGGCCGCAGATGTCCACGAGCGCATCGAGAAGGGAATCAGTCACGTCCGAGGCCTCCCCACCAGACCGGAGCCTTGATCCGAAAAGCGACGAGCTGAAGATCGTCCACTCTGGCACATCGTACACATGTTCGAATGACCGAGGTCCAGGTGTGTAACAAACTCATCCCGGACCATTCCGCCGGTAACGTGTTCCGGGTGACGACCGAATCGCCCGCCGGCCCACCGACGGCCCGCCAGGACCCCTCCGAGCGCACTCACCACGGCGACACGGTCAGCGATGAGTTCGCCTGGCTCATGAACAAAGAGGACCCGGCCACCACCGCCTACCTGGAGGCGGAGAACGCGTGGACCGAGACGGCCACCGCGCACCTCGCCGACCTGCGCGAAAAAATCTTCCAGGAGATCAAGGGCCGCACGCAGGAGACCGATCTCTCGGTCCCCAGCCGCAAGGGCGGGTTCTGGTATTACACCCGCACCGAGGAGGGCAAGCAGTACGGCATCCAGTGCCGCGTCCCGGTCCGCGCGGGCGAGACCGATCCGCCCACCGGCGACGCCCGCCCCGGCGAGGAGGTGCTGCTCGACGGCAACGTGCTGGCCGAGGGGAAGGACTTCTTCGCGCTCGGCACGTTCGACGTCAGTCCGGACGGGAACTGGCTGGCCTACTCGACCGACTTCGAGGGCGACGAGCGCTTCACGCTGCGGGTCAAGGATCTGCGCACCGGTGAGGTGCTGGCCGACGAGATCCCGGACACGTTCTACGGCAGCGCCTGGTCGGCCGACGGCAGCGTGCTCTTCTACATCACGGTCGACGAGGCGTGGCGTCCCGACCGGGTGCACCGGCACGTGGTCGGGCAGCCCTCCCGGGAGGACGTCGTCGTCTACGCCGAGACCGACGAGCGGTTCTGGGTGGGCGTGGAGCTCACCCGCAGCGAGAAGTTCATCGTGATCGACGCACAGAGCAAGATCACTTCAGAGGTACGGATCATCCCCGCCGACGCCCCGACCGGCGAGCCCGTGCTGATCGCCGAGCGCCGCCAGGGTGTGGAGTATCAGGTCGAGCACCACGGGCACCGGTTCCTGATCCTGCACAACCGGGACGCCGAGGACTTCGCGCTGGCGTACACGTCGGTCGACGCCCCGGGCGAGTGGGTCGAGCTGGTCGCGCACCAGCCCGGCACCCGGCTGGAGTCGGTCGACGCGTTCGCCCGGCACATCGTCATCTCGCTGCGCAAGGACGGTCTGACCGGCCTGCGCGTGATGTGCGACGGCAGCACCGACGCGTACGACATGGACTTCCCCGAGCCGCTCTACAGCGTCGGCCTCAGCGGCAACCCGGAGTACGACACCGCCGCCGTCCGGATCACCTACACGTCCCTGGTCGTCCCCGACTCGGTCTACGACGTCGACCTGGTGACCCGCACGATGACGCTGCGCAAGCGCAAGCCGGTGCTGGGCGGTTACCTCCCGGAGGACTACGAGCAGTTCCGCGAGTGGGCGGCCGCTCCGGACGGGACCCGCATCCCGGTGTCGATCGTGGCGCGCAAGGGCGTCGTGCGCGACGGCTCGGCCCCCGCGGTGCTCTACGGGTACGGGTCCTACGAGCACAGCATCGACCCGTACTTCTCGATTGCCCGTCTCTCCCTGCTCGACCGGGGCGTGGTCTTCGCGATCGCGCACGTCCGCGGCGGCGGCGAGATGGGCCGGCGGTGGTATGAGGACGGCAAGCTGCTGGCGAAGAAGAACACGTTCACCGACTTCGTCGCGTGCGCTGAGGCCCTGATTCGCAACCGCTGGACCAGTGCGGACCGTCTGGTCGCCCGCGGCGGCTCGGCTGGTGGCCTGCTGATGGGCGCGGTTGCGAACCTCGCTCCGGAGTCGTTCGCCGGGATCGTCGCCGAGGTCCCGTTCGTCGACCCGCTGACCTCGATCCTCGACCCGTCCCTGCCGCTCACGGTCACCGAGTGGGAGGAGTGGGGCAATCCGCTGGAGTCGGCGGAGGTCTACGCGTACATGAAGTCGTACAGCCCGTACGAGAACGTCGCGAAGCTGCCCTACTCCAAGATCCTCGCGGTCACCAGCCTCAACGACACCCGCGTCCTCTACCACGAGCCGGCCAAGTGGATCGCCCGTCTGCGCGCGGTCGTCCCGGAGGGTCAGTTCCTGCTGAAGACCGAGATGGGTGCGGGTCACGCGGGCCCGAGCGGCCGGTACGACTCGTGGAAGGAAGAGGCTTTCGTCCTCGCCTGGATCCTCGACACCGCCGGCGCGGCCTGATCCTTGTCCGGGCGGTCTAGCGGTAGACCGCCCGGACAGCGCGGGTCAGCGCCGCGGTGGCCAGGTCGCCCGGCCGGGACCTGACGCCACCGAAGGCAACACGTCGATCACACGTCGAATTCGCCGCTCTTCACACCGGCGACGAAATCTCTCCATTCCTGGGTGCTGTACACCAGGGCCGGACGCTGCGGGTCCTTCGAATCCCGCACCATGACGCTGTCATCGGCGACCGCCACCGCAACGCAGGCTCCCGTGCTGCAGAACGAGGATGTACGCCACGAAACGCCAGGTGCGGAAGTGTCGTCCAGATTCATTTTCTTCTTACCCTCCGGGTTGCCGGCGACCGGCACCGACAGTCAGAGGTCCTGGAGGACCTGCTCCATGAGGGAGTTCGTCGCTTGCGGGGTCAGCGCCACGTGTTGCAGCCCGCGGAAGGCTTGCAGATGGCCAGCCACCTCATCGGGCTGCTCCAGGTAAGCCCCTGCCCCAACGACACCTTCGCGGTAGACGATGTCAGACATGCCGGCTGCCGAGCCAGTAGTTTCTGTTTTTGAGAATTGCAGTGCAATGAAACCCCCCGCGAGCCCTTGGTGGGCGCCGACGGAGAAGGGAATCACCTGAACCAGCACTTTTGATCCGGTATTCAACTCGATCAGGTGGCGGATCTGATCACGCATGGTCTCGCGTCCGCCCACGGACCGTCGCAGTGCCGCCTCGTCGATGACGAACTCGAACGTGGCTCCCTGGGTCAGGATCCGTTGCCGTGCCATCCGCACATCGACGGCGTTCTTGATGAATCCCGGATCGTCACTCCACGCCCGGGTCATCGCCGTCGCATATGCGGCCGTCTGCAGGAGACCCGGAACGATCGCGATCTGGAAGTCGAAGACGATCGCGGCGGCGCCCTCGAGGCCGATCAGCCTCTCGTATCCGGCGTCCAGGTCGTACTGCGCCCACCACGCGGATTCCCGGCTTTCCTCGACGAGCCTCATGAGCGCGTTTCGGATGCCCGGATCTGTGATGTTGTAGAGATCCATCAGATCCCGGACGTCGCGTGCTGAGATGTTTCGTTGCGCCGACTCGATTCGACTGATCTTCGAGGACGAGAGCAGGAGCCTGTCCGCCACGTCTCGCACGCTCATGCCCGTGTCGAGGCGGTGACGCCGCAACGCCGCGCCTAGTTGGCGGCGACGGACCAGCGGCCCGGGATCGCCGGGGATGATCGCACCTCCATGATCGCCACCCATTGTGCTGGGTGCCAATCTGCCAGTTGGCAAGACCCACAGTCAAGCGCCTCTGGCAATGCCAAAAGTCAAACGACTCTGGCAATTGCCGAGATGATCAGTCACGATGAGATTACACCGAGTCGCGAGCCGTCTACTCATCAACGAGCAGACGAACTCAAGGTAACTCTCCCCGCGGAGGGAGGTGGCTGTTCGGCGAGACATCCAACGGTCGGGATGACAGTCGGTTGAACCCCTAGCGCACTTGAACGTCCTAGGGTGGTACGCCCAGATGCAGCCGGCGCGGCAACGCCGGCTGCATCGGACCACCACGCTCAGCCCGCGCGCAACTCCTCGAGGTCGGTGCTCGATCGCAGCACCATCATTCCGGCGCCGACCACCAGCAACATGGCCAGCACCGCGCCGCCACCGAGCAGTGCGAGGTCCCCGAACGGGATCGGAATCGGGATCGCCACCACCAGCTGGTCGCCAGAGACCTGGGCCTCGGTCCGCATGGTGCGCAGCAGCGAAACCCCGCAGGTCAGCGCGAGCAGCAACGCCGGCAGCAGCGGCGCGAACGTCACCACGAGCAGCATCGCGCCGAGCTTGCTCCGGGGCACCCCACCGGCGGTCATCGCCGCGAAGGTGCGCCGCCGCGCCACGATCCCCTCGGCGAACGCGACAAGCACGCCACCCGCCGCGACCACCAGGGCGATTGTCACCGCGACCAGCACCAGCCGGATCGCACCGAAGTAGAAGCCGGTGTCCTGCCCCGGGCCCTGGACGCCGCTCGCCGGGTCGTTGAGGTCGTTGAACCGGTTCTGCGCGGCGAAATCGGCGGCCAGGTCGGCACGGAAGCCGAGCGTCCCCGCGCCGAACACGACAGCGGCGAGCAGAGCGCCGAACAGCGGCGAGCAGAGCGCCGCCCGTGCGGCTGCCGTTCCACGGGTCGGCCATCAGGCGGGCGCCGGACAGGAGGGTGACCGGGCCACGTCCGTACCGCCGAAGCAATCGCCCTGCGGTGTAGGAGATCCATCCGGTGCCGACCACCACGCCGATCATCACGCACAGCACCCCGATGCCCATCAGGAACAGCGGAGTCCACTCCGGCGGGCGCCAGTCGTCCGGCACGAGCTTCTGCAGCGTCCTCGGCGCGAAGAGGACCAGACCCAGCACGATCAGCACGCCCGGCCAGGGCCGCGGTCCGCGCTCGCGCAGCCGCCGCACCACACCGAGCGGAGTGATCACCACCCGGCGCATCAGCAGCAGCCCGATCAGCCCGGCCAGCACCGGCACGATCAACAGAGCCAGGATCAAAATCAACGGATTCGGCAGTACGTCGGTGGGCAGCAGCAGTTTCCCGTCCGCGTTCCGGCGGTCCAGGACGACACGCAGCACCAGGTAGACGCCGAACCCGGCGATCGACCCGAGCAGGCTCGCCGCGGCAGTCTCCGCCCCGGCGATCAGCACGGTCTGGCCGGGTGTCGCGCCGGCGAGCCGGAGCGCGGCGAGCCGCCGGTCGCGGGCCGGAGCGCCGAGCCGGATGCACTGCCCGGCCAGGGCGAGCACCGGCAGCGCCAGCATGACCAGCGCGAAGATCACGCCGGGGCGCAGGCCCGACTCGGCGAGCAGCGCGCTCGCGTACTGCTCGGAGCCGAGCGATCTGCTCCGGGTCCCCTGCGACCCGTAGTCGACCAAGTTGCCGCCGTGGATCGAGGCCACGGTCGCGGCGGCGAGCAGGGCCACCGCCGCGAGCGCCGCACTGCCCGCGGTCAGCCCGGTCCGGAGCCGGTCGGTACGGTTCCCGGCCAGGCTGAGCCGGATCAGCGTGCCGGGCCTCATCCGAAGATCCCGATCCCGCTCGGGTCGATCACGCCGTCCCGCAGCACGATCTCCCGATCCGCGTACGCCGCGATCGGCGCCTCGTGGGTGACCAGCACGACCGCGCTGCCCTGCTCGCGCACGGCCTGGACCATCGCGGCCATCACCTGTTCGCCGTTGAGCTGGTCCAGCGCGCCGGTCGGCTCGTCCGCGAAGATCACCCGCGGGCCGGTGACCAGCGCCCGGGCCGCCGCGCAGCGCTGCTGCTGGCCGCCGGACATCGCGCCGGGCCGCTTGTCGGCCAGCTCGGCGACACCGAACCGGTCGAGCCAGCCGAGCGCCACCTCCCGCGCGTCTCGCCGCCCCGAACCGGCGAGAAGCAGCGGGAGCGCGACGTTCTCGGCCGCGGTCAGCTCCGGCACCAGTTGACCGAACTGGAACAGCACGCCGAACTCGGTGCGCCGCAGCCGTGACCGGGACGTCTCGGACCACAGGTTCAGGTCCTGATCGCGATAGACGACCGAGCCCTGGTCGGCCCGGAGGATGCCGGCCAGGCAGTGCAGCAGCGTGGACTTGCCGCAGCCGCTCGGGCCGGTGATCGCCACGATCTCGCCCTCGCCGACGGTGACGTCGACCCCGCGCAGGGCGGGCGTCGCGCCATAGCTCTTGGTGATCCCTGATCCGCTCAACAGTGCGGTGCTCATGTCGTCACTTCCTTCTGCAGCTCGGCGACCCGGGCGAGGGTTGTCTGCAACCAGCGCAGGTCGGCGTCGAGGTGCCCGATCGCATAGTCCGCGGCGACGACATCGCCGACGGAGGCGCCGGGCCTGGTCTTGACAGCGGTCAGCTCACGCATCCGGGTCATGTGCGCGATCCGTTGCGCGGTGAGGTAGTCGGTGGCCCGTTCGGCGCCGGCGGCCAGCAGAGCGACCACCACCTTGTTGAACAGAACGCTGCTCACGTACGGCGCCGGCGGCTCCACCTCGGTCAGCCACGCGGACAGTCGCTCCCGGCCGAGGTCGGTCAGCTCGTACGACGTGCGCTCCGGCCCGGCCTCCTGGTCCTGACCGGACCGCGCGACGAGACCGTCCCGCTCGAGCCGCCCGAGAGTGGCGTAGACCTGCCCATACCCCAGCGGTTTCGCCTGCGGCAGGCGGTCGTCGTGTGCCCGCTTCAGGTCATATCCGTGCCGGGGGCCACCGGCCAGGAGCCCGAGCAGCACGTGTGCGGTCGACATGAGAGCTACTATTCACTGAGTGAATAGCTGACGTCAAGGAGACCCGATGCCGTACCTCGAAAGGAATCAGACGCGCCGGAGCGCGACCACAGCGATGTCGTCGGCCTGCTCGCCCGACCCGCCGAGACGGTTGAGCAGACGGCTGCAGAAGGCGTCCAGATCCGGCTCGACCTCGGCGGCGCAGGCGGCCAGCGCCCGCATCCCCTCGTCGATGTCCGCGTCCCGCCGCTCGATCAGCCCGTCGGTGTAAAGCACGAGCGTGCCCCCACGCGGCAGCTCCAGCTCCTGCTCGGCGCGCGGGGGAGCGTCCAGGCCTGTCTCTTATACACAT
>KL571268.1:3283-12768 GCA_000715855.1 Actinoplanes liguriensis | reverse complement strand
GCCGAGGCCATCCGGATCTGACCGGTCGCCGGGTCGAGCGTGAACAGGCAGAGCGTCGCCGAGTCGGCCGGCAGCACGGTGCGCATGAACCGGTTCGCCAGCTCCAGCACCGCACCCGGCGAATGGCCCTCGACCGCGTACGCCCGGACGGCGTGGCGCAGCTCGGCCATCACCGTGGCCGCGTGCAACGAGTGCCCGGCCACATCCCCGATCGCCACCAGCAGCTTCCCGTCCAGCACGGTCAGCTCGTAGAAGTCGCCGCCCACCTCGGTCTGCGCGCCGGCCGGCTCGTAGCGGACGGCCATCTCGATGCCGGGCACCTCGGGCAGCCGCGACTGCAGCAGGCTGCGCTGCAGGGTGACCGCGATCCGGTGCTCCTCGTCGAACGAGCGCTGCGCCTCCACCGCGGCCGCGACCGCCTGCGAGAGCTGCCGCAACACCGGGAAGCCGGGCGTCTGCGAGCTGCCGGACACGGCGACGTAGACCGGCGGGCGGTCGATCCGCAGTGACCGGGAACTGCCCATTTGCGTACGGCGGGTGGCGGCCCCGTCGCGGCCAGGCTCTCGCCCTCGGAAGTCTCGGCGACCACCACGACCGGCCCACCGAAGATGTCCGCGGCCCCGAGAGCGGCCGCCTCCAGCAGCGCCGGCAACGTCGACGCCGAGTTGATCGCCAAAGTGGTCTCGGCCAGCCGGACCATCCGCGCGGCGAGCAGCTCGGCACGCTGGCGCGCCCGGTAGTACCGCAGCACCGCCTGCGCGGTCGCGATCAGCTCGTCCGGCTCGATCGGCTCGACCAGGTACGCGTCGGCGCCGCGGTTCAGCCCCTGGGTACGGTCGTTGACGTCGACCGCGTGGGCGGACACGTGGATGACGGGGAGGACGCCGTACCGCGAATCGGTCTTGATCCTCTCGCAGACCTCGAAACCGCTCATGTCCGGGAGCTTCACGTCCAGCACGACGAGGTCGGCCTCGACGTCCTCCTCGGCGAGCTTGCGCAGCGCCTCACCGCCGGTCTCCGCCTCGATGACGGTGAATCCGGCCCGGGTCAGCCAGCTCACCAGCAGATAGCGCTTGGTGGCGCTGTCGTCGACGACCAGGACCGTGGCTTTCCCGTGCGCGGGCCGGTTGCCGCGGGCGAGTTCGGTCATGAGGCGTCGACCGGCAGCTGGAGCGTGAACGTGCTGCCCTCGCCGGGAACCGAGTCGACCCGCAGGCCGCCGCCCAGGATCCCGGCCAGCCGACGGGCGTAGGGCAGGCCCAGCCCGGTGCCCCGGCCGCTGATCGGCTTGCTCCCGGGCACCTGATAGAACTCCTCGAAGATACGTTCGTGCAGCTCGGGTGGGATGCCGGTGCCGGTGTCCGAGACCACGAACTCGACCTCGGCGCCGGCCGGCCGCGCGCTCAGCCGCACCGAGCCCGCCTCGGTGAACTTCAGCGCGTTGGTCAGCAGATTGCGCAGCACCTGGGCGAGCAGCACCTCGTCGGAGCCTGTCTCTTATACACAGAGACAGACCGCAACGTGCCCCGGAGCTGCCCGAAGACCGCCTTGAGGTCGACCTCGGCCCAGTTCGGCTCGAGCCGGCCGGCCTCCGCCTTGGCGAGGTCGAGCAGGCCGTTGACCAGGGTCAGCAGATCGCTCGCCGAGCCCCGGATCAGCTCCACCTGACGGCGCTGCTCCTCGGTGAGCTGATCCGAGGAGGAATCGGTGAGCAGCCGCCCGAGCCCGATGATCGCGGTGACCGGGGCACGCAGCTCGTGACTGACGTTGGCCAGGAACCGGCTCTTCGCCTCGCTCGCCGCGCGCAGCTGCACCGACTTCTCGTCCAGCTCGGCGTAGAGCGCGACCACCCCGCGGTTCGTCTCCTCCAACTCGTCGGAGAGCTGGTGGTACAGGGCCATCACGCCGCGGTTCGTCTCCTCCAGCTCGGCGTTCAGCCGGGCCAGGTCGTCGCGCTGCGCGCGCACCTCGTCCAGCGCGACGATGAGCTGCTGGTTCTGCACCGCCAACTCGTCCAGCGGGCTACCCGGCACGTGCTGCGCCAGCCCGGCGCGAATCTCGTCCATCCGGATCGGCGTCAGGACCGGGGCGCCGAGCGGTAGGCGCCGCACCATCCGAACCGTCGTACCGGCACCCTCATCGTCGACCTCCATCGTGTCGACCAGGCGGCCGACCAGCTGCAGCTGCTCGGCAAGGCGGGACGTCCCGCCACCGGCCGAATGCGCCATTGTCACCTGGAGGGTTGGTACCCCATAGGGCTCAACCGTGAACGTCACGTCTGTTTCCGGCGCCTCGGCCAGCAACACCCGGCAGACCTCGCTCAGCGCGGTCGCCACCCGGGTCTGGTCCTGTGCCTCGAAACCGACCGCCTTGGCCACCTCACGGCCGAGTTGCCGCACCGCGAAGATGTCCTGCTCGACCCGCAGGCGCAGGCGCATCAGCGGCTCGGTCATCGTCACGGCGACAACCGCGCGACCAGAACACCGGCGTCGTCCCGGCGGGTCCCGGCGTCGCGCAGGACCGTCCCGGCGATCACCATGGGCGAGCGAGTCAGCAGGCCCGGGTACTCCATCGGCTTCCAGCGGTCCACCAGACCATCGCTGTGCATGACCACGATCGCGTCGGGGACCAGGGGATACTCATACTCCCGGACCTGCCGGCGCTGGTGCCCGGCGATCCCGGGCATCGAGATCATGCCGCGCCGGGAGCCGTCCGGCCCGAACACCGTGCCGGAGATGTTGCCCAGCCCGGCGTAACGGACCAGGCCGGCCGCCGCGTCGAGCTCGGCGACGGCGAGCGCGGCGCCGCGAGTGTGCCCGAGCGTCCGGTGCAGCGCCTCCACCACCGCGGCCGGCGACCCGGCCGCGGTCTGCCGGAACACCCGGACCGCCTCGTGCGACGCGGCCGCGGCCAGGCCGCCGTGCCCCAGGCCGTCACTGACCAGCATCTGTCGGCGGCCGTCCACCTCGCGGACCGCCACCGCGTCGCCGCTCACCGTCTCCCCGCTGATCGGCCGGGTCAGTCCCGCCGCCCACGACGGCGGTGGCGGGCGCTCGGCCCAGACCTCCATGGCCAGGACGGTGCCCTTACCGGGCAGCGAGTACATGTCCCAGCGGCTGGCCTGGCGCAGGATCGCACCGAGCCCGATGCCCAGCGTTCCCGCGGTGGAGTGCCCGTCGCCGAGCGCGTGCTGCACGTCCACGATCCCCGGGCCGCTGTCGATCGCGACCAGCTCGACGCCGGCCTGCTCCGGGGTACGCATCGCCCGGACCAGCATGGTGCCCTGCTGAGCGTGTTTCACCAGATTGCCGGCGGCCTCGGCGGCGACGATCGAGAGCTCCGCGATGCGGGACTCCGGCATGGCCAGATCTACGGCGAGGCGTTCGGCGGTACGACGTACGGCAGCGGCCGTCCCGGCGGCCTCCACCCGGAACCAGACCCCCTCGTCGAGGAGCCCTTCGGGTATCGACGCCACCGTTCCTCCGCTCATCGGCACCACTTGGTGATGGTGATCGTCGTACCCTCACCGGGCGCGGTGTCGATGGCGAACTCGTCGACCAGCCGCCGGGCGCCGCTCAACCCCAGACCCAGCCCACCACCGGTCGTGTACCCATCGGTGAGAGCCAGGTCGAGGTCCGCGATACCCGGTCCCTGATCGGCGAAAACGATCCGGACCCCGGCCCGGATCTCGTTGCGGACCCGGGCCACCTCGACGGTGCCGCCACCGCCGTAGACCAGGGTGTTACGTGCCAGTTCGCTGGCGGCGGTGACCAGCTTGGTCTGGTCCACCAGGGAGAGCTTGGCCTCCACCGAGACGGTGCGCACCAACTGCCGGACACGCACCACGTCCTGGTCGGTGGCGACCGGAATCAGCCGGCTCTCCTCGTTCACGACGCGGGTACCGCTGCCGGGTCGCCCTCATCCTCGTCGTCCTGCCACACCTCGCCACGGCTGCGCGCCAGCATCTCGATGCCGAGCTCGACGTTGAGCGCGGTCCGGATCCCGGGCAGCGACAACCCCAGCTCGACCAGCGTGATCGCCACCGCCGGCCGCATGCCGACCACCACGGTCTCGGCATCCAGCACCCGGGAGACCGAGGCGATGGTGGCCAGCGTCCGCCCGACGAACGAGTCGACGATGTCCAGCGCGCTGATGTCGATGATCACACCGTGGCAGCCGGTCGTCACGATCTTCTCGGCCAGGTCCTCCTGGAGCTGGAGGGCGACCTGGTCCTCCATGTCGATCTGGATGGAGACCAGGAGGATGTCGCCGATCTTCAGGACCGGGACACGTTCCACGTCAGTGCTCCGTCCGCTTGGACGTGACGACCTTGTAGCTGTTCTTCCCCAGGACGTAGCGCAGCGCGTCGGCCAGCGACGACTTCGTCGCGATGTCGCCGAACTCGATGCCGAGCGCGACGATGGTCTGCGCGATCTGCGGCCGGATGCCGGAGATGATGCAGTCGGCGCCCATCAGACGGGCGGCCACCACGGTCTTCAGGATGTGCTGGGCGACCTGGGTGTCGACGGCCGGGACGCCGGTGATGTCGATGATCGCGTACGGCGAACCGGTGTCGACCAGGGTCTGCAGCAGCCGCTCCATCACCACCTGGGCGCGCGCCGAGTCGAGCGTGCCGACCAGCGGGACCGCCACCACACCCTCCCACAGCTTCACCACCGGGGTGGAGAGCTCCAGGAGCTGCTCGGCCTGATCGGCGATGAGCGCCTCGCGGACACGCACATAGCTGTCGAAGGTGAACAGCGCGGCCCGGTCGATGAAGCCGGAGAACGCGACGAAGTCCCGTAGGGTCTGCGCGTCGCTGGTGTCGCCGATCACCCCGAGGACGGCGTCCTTGAGCGCGAACACGCTGATCGCGGTCTCGTTCGCCGAGAAGCCCTGCCGGGCACGATTGCTGGACAGCTCACCGAGCTGGGCCCGCAGCTCGCCGGCCTCCTCATCGGTCAGGTCCCGGGCGCCGGCGGCGAAAGCCTGCTGGAAGCCCTTCTGCAGGTCCCTGGTCTGACGCTCCAACTCCGGCCGGCTCATCCTGCCCTGCAGACCGTTGCCGACCAGCTCCGCCCAGTGGACGACCAGCCCGTCGGCGTGCTCGCTGAGCAGGTCAGCCAAGCGACCCGACTCGTCCGGACTCAGCGCCACCGCTGCCTCCCCCACCACGCGATCCGTTCGCAACGGCCGGACTTTACCATCAGCATGTCCGTTAGTTGCTGTAGACCAACTAACGGGCGAGGTCAAGGCCTTCATCCCATGGCGCGCACGCCCTCGGTACTTGGAGTACCGTTCAGCAATAACAGCAGGAGGTCCCCGAATGTCCCTGACGGTACAGACCGAACAGCGCGGCGACATGGTCGTCGTGTCGGTTGCCGGTGAGCTAGACATGGCCACCGCCCCGCAGCTGCAGGACCAGATCAGCGACCTGCTGGAGAAAGGCCGGACACGTCTGGTCTTCGACCTGGCCGAGGTCTCGTTCTGCGACTCCACCGGCCTGTCCGTTTTCGTCCGTGCGAAGAACAGCACCGACGACGCCGGCGGCACGGTCCGGCTGGCCGCCCCGCAACGCGGCGTGCTGCGCATCCTCGAGGTCAGTGGCCTCGTCGAGGTGCTGCACACCTATCCCACCGTGGATGAGGCGGTGAGCGCCGAGGAGCCGGCGCTCGACTGACGCGTTTCGTTTCGCACCGACGTTCCGGTCGGCGTAGTTTGTCGCCGACCGGCAACGGGAACCCGTTGCCGGATTCGTTTCCCGGCTTTCAGGAGTTGCCCGTGGGCAAGATGTTCCAAGGCTTCAAAGACTTCATCATGCGCGGCAACGTCGTCGACCTTGCCGTGGGTGTCGTCATCGGCGCCGCCTTCACCACCGTGGTCACCACCTTGACCAACGGCTTCTTGAAGCCACTGATCCAGCTGATCACCGGTGGCAGCGGCGTCTCCGCCGGCACCTTCAAGATCCGCGAGGTGCCGTTCGACTACGCCAGCTTCATCAATGCGGTCATCACCTTCCTGCTGACCGCCGCGGTCCTCTACTTCCTGGTCGTCTTCCCGCTCAACAAGCTCGCCGAGCGCCGCCGCCGGGGCGAGGAGCCACCGCCGAAGACCCCCAGCGAAGAGGTCAAGCTGCTCACCGAGATCCGTGACGCGCTGGTCGCCTCCCGCGGCGCGCAGCCTCAGCAGGGCCAGGTCTACGGCAGCGCGGTGGACGAGGTCCTCCAGCGCCGCCAGCAGGAACCGCCACGCTGACCCACTCCGAAAAAGATCGGCCCTCCCGGCACCGTTCGAACACATGTTCGATACAGTGCCGGGATGGAGCAGCGTAAGCACTGGTGGAACGGCAAATGGGGACGTCTCGCACGGAAGGACATCTACCTCCGTACGAATGGCGACCAGTGGTATGTCGAGCAGCGCGCCGGAGGCTCCGACGGCGCGTCCCACTTCTTCGAGTGCGACAGCGAGGACGCCGCCCTCGACATGATCCGCGCCCTGTTCAACGGGCCGGACGACTGGCGCGAGCTCTCCGTCCGTCCGCCCCGCTGATCCCCGCCCGGCAGGTCAAGCGGCCCGGTGCTCGTCCCCCGCGGAACGCCGTGCGGTGAGTGGACCACCCGGCGGCACCAGGCGCAGCCCGGGCCGGCGCGCGACCGGCACCTCCGGCTCCGCCACTGCCGAGCCGTCGAGCCGCCAGCCGGCGCCGACCCGCGCACCCGGCGGCCGCACCGAGCCGCCGACACCCCGGGTCAACGCCACCACCAGCAGATATCCGACGATCACGAACCCGTGACCGACCAGCCGGGTCACGTCCACCCGGCCACCGGTCAGATCGTTGAACGAGAGCAGCAGCAGCATCCCGACGAACGCGGTGAGCATCGGCACCAGACCGACCGGCCGGGTCCGCCGCAGCGCGATGAAGAGGTAACCGGCGCCGATCGCGGCATTCCACGCGGCCGACTCGTTCCACAGGTGGCCCGGCGCGGCAGAGGTCCCGAGGTGCACGTGCCCGGCACTGTCCGCCCCGCCGATCTGCGCCAGACCCAGGATGATCTGCACCGCGCCGACCAGCGCGAGGGCCACGTACAGCATCGCCGCCACCGGGAGCCGCCGCCACCATCGCGGCCGGGCCGGCTGAGCCGGCAGCGCTGCCAGGATCGCCGCGCTGAGGTCCGGCACGTCCGGCACCTTCCCGGTGCGCGTCAGCCGGTTCACCGCCGCGGCCGCGTCCAGCCACTCCCGGCATCCCGCGCAGCCGGACAGGTGCTCGTCGACCAGCGGCCGCAGGGCCGGGTCGTCCTCACCGTCCAACTGCGCCGACAGCATCTCGCGCCACCGTTCACACGCCATGCATCCATAGTCGCGCGAGATCGGCCGATGGTTCCCGCCCTGTGCAGATCAGCAGCGCCGCCGGCGTCAGTGCATCACGGGCCGCGCCGACCTCTCAGCGGTGAGTCCGGTGAGCCCGGGGTCAGTGCATCTCCGGGTCGCGCCGACCTCTCAACGGGGAGGCCGGGGTCAGTGCATTTCCGGGCCGCGCCCGACCTCGATCTCCTGGCTGTGGCCGAGCAGCCGGCGCCGCTCCCGGAACGCCCGCAGGTTCGCCGTGTTACCGCAGGTGCTGACGTCGTGCCAGACGCCGCTGTTGTTCCGCGAGGTGTCGAAGAACGCGGCCCGGCAGATCGTGTTGTGACACAGTTTGAGCCGTGGCCAGGCCCCGGCCTGCTGGGCGAGCAACGCCTCGGCCCAGAGCGCGGAGGCCAGCCATCGGGTGCCCCGGCCGGTCGGCACCACCCGGACCCAACCGGCCGCATCCGGTGCCAGGCTGACCGGCACGTCGGCGGGCGGGAGCGCGCCGGGCGGCTCCTGGTTCGACCCGGCGAGCACCACCTGCTCGAACGCGGAGCGCAACCGGCGCAGCGACCGCAGATCGGTGGCCGAGAGCAGCAGTGTGGGGGCGGGCAGGCCGGACACGCGGGACCAGGCGCCGAGCGCGTCGGTCACCCACCACTGGGCATCCTCGACGAGTCCGAGCAGGTCAGGACCGTAGGACATCGCCGCGCGGGTGTTCAGCAACTCCTGAACGAGGGCGAAGCCACCGGGCGCCTCCCGCACGCCGTGCCGAGCACTCGCCTTCCACGACATAGCCAAAGACTACTTGACTCTTTTTCACGCTCTCCGTCCACAGGCTCCGGGATCACCCACCCGGGCGGGTGGACGATCGGGCATGATCAGTGGACGGTTATAAATGGGTCACTAGACTGGCCCGGCTGATCGGTGAGGGCTGATTGGTAGGGGAGGGCCTCAGTGCGGAGAGTTCTGGCGATCACGGTCGCCGCGGTGACAGCTCTTACCCTGGCCACCGGCTGTGACTCCGACTCCGGCACACCGAGCGCGGAGGGGACACCGACCGCCGCGCCCTCGTCGCAGCCGGCCGAGCCCAGCACCTCGGCCGCGCCCTCCACACCGCCCTCGGCCCCCGTCACGACTCCGCCGCCGGCGCCCCCGCGCAAGCTCAAGGTCGGCGCCAAGGGTTCCGACGTGCTGGCGATCCAGCAGCGCCTGACCGAGCTGGGTTACTGGAACGGGAAGGCTGACGGCAAGTTCGGCGGCACCACCCAGCAGGCGATCTACGCGCTGCAGAAGGCCGCCGGCATCGGTCGCGACGGCACGATCGGCCCGAAGACGTACAAGGCGCTGGACGCCGGCGTCCGCGCCGAAGGCGAGGTCGACGAGCGGCCGGCTGGTCGAGATCAACCTGAAGAAGCAGCTGCTGATGCTGGTCGACGACGGCCAGATCACCCAGGTCTTCAACACGTCCACCGGGTCGAATGAGTATTACGAGCAGGAGGGCGAGACCCACCTCGCCGACACCCCGGCCGGGAAGTTCACCGTCGGCCGCCAGATCGACGGCTGGCGGCACGCGCCGCTGGGCCTGCTCTGGCGACCGAAATACTTCAACGGCGGCATCGCGGTGCACGGGGCGAACAGCGTCCCGCCCTACGCGGCCTCACACGGCTGCGCCCGGGTGTCGATCGCCGCGATGAACTGGTTGTGGAAGAACGACGCGATCCCGCTGAAGACCAAGGTCTGGGTCTACTGACCGGCGCGGCTTCCGCTGTCCCGGCAGCACGGCGAGCTGCTCCGGCAGCACAGCGGGCAGCACGGCGAGCTGCTCGGTGCCGGTCGGCGGCCGCGCCTCGTTGTAGAGCTCCGCGCAGAGCACCACGCCCAGCCACGGCACCCACGGCCCGCTGAGCACCAGCGGCGCCGGCCGTCCGCGTATCCACAGGGACACCGTCCAGTCCGCCGGCTCGCTGTCCACCCGGGTCAGCCCCCGCAACGACCATTCCCGGTCACCGACGACGATCCGCTGGTCGGTGACGACCACCACGCGGCGGCCGTCCCCGGTCACGTCCGCGGGGAACCAGCCGTACTGCCGCTCGCCTCTCCGCAATCGCACGGTCGGCGACACGGCGGCCGGG
>KL571268.1:1809-3098 GCA_000715855.1 Actinoplanes liguriensis | reverse complement strand
GAGATGTGTATAAGAGACAGCTCCACCAGTGCGGAGAGCAGAACCATCGACCGGAACCCGGCCGCGAGCTGCTCCTCGTCCCACCCCGTCACGACACACTCCGATCCCGGACGTACCGCCGGCAGGCCCCATCCCGCCCATGCACGCCGCTCCGACACTCGCACGCGAATGGCGTCCTCACCAGCGAAGACCCACCCAAGTGAGGTGTTTTCGCCGGTTAGGCGGTCCCACCCGGAACGACCCGGTTACCCCGACCGGGTGTCCCGCAACCGCGGAAACCCTCCTCGGCGGGTGAGGCGCCCGGCACGCCCGCGGGGTCAGGGTGTGGCATGTCCAAGCACAAGCACGACGACGGCCCGATCCCCCGCATGCGGGAGAAGGAGTACCAGCACGAGCTGCGCCGGCTGCACGGCGAGCTGGTCGCGATGCAGGAGTGGGTGAAGCGGACCGGCGCCAAGATCTGTGTGGTGCTCGAAGGACGCGACACTGCAGGCAAGGGTGGTGTCATCAAGGCCATCACCGAGCGGGTCAGCCCGCGGGTCTTCCGGGTGGTGGCGTTACCGGCGCCGACCGAGCGGGAACGGTCACAGCTCTTCCTGCAGCGGTACGTGCCCCACCTGCCCGGCGCCGGGGACGTGGTCCTGTTCGACCGCAGTTGGTACAACCGGGCCGGAGTCGAGCGGGTTCTCGGCTTCTGCACGCCCGAGCAGACCGAGCAGTTCCTCCGGACGGTCCCCGAGGTCGAGCGGGCCATAGTCGACTCCGGGGTGATCCTGTTGAAGTACTGGCTGGAGGTCAGCCCGGACGAGCAGACCCGGCGGCTCGAAGGCAGGATCAACGACCCTCGCAAGGTGTGGAAGCTCTCCGGCCTGGACCTGAAGTCGTACAGCCGGTGGTACGACTACTCCCGCGCCCGTGACGAGATGTTCCGGACCACCGACACCGCCTGGGCCCCATGGTTCGTGGCCCAGACCGACGACAAGAAGCGGGGCCGGCTCAACCTCATCAGCCACCTGCTGTCGAGCGTCCCCTACGAGCCGCTCGAACACCGCAAGGTGACCCTGCCCAAACCGCAGAAACCGAACGGCTACCGAGAACCGGCCCTCTCCACACACCACATCCCGGAGCCGTTCTGACCAGCGGCCGCCAACATTCCGGCGACCGGAACCACCGCCGGACCGGAACCACCGCAGGGCCGGAACCAACGCACCGTGGGGTTTCCGGGGGCTCGGCCCCCGGAGCAGATATGACGAGGGGCCCTGGTCCGCGCTTTCCGCGGACACACGGCC
>KL571268.1:0-1566 GCA_000715855.1 Actinoplanes liguriensis | reverse complement strand
GCCCTGGTCCGCGCTTTCCGCGGACACACGGCCCCTGCCACTCGTGGGCCGCCCGGGACTCGAACCCGGAACCTAAGGATTAAAAGTCCTCAGCTCTGCCATTGAGCTAGCAGCCCGCGGGTGTAAGCGTACCGACCCCGATCCGTTCCGCAATCATGCACCCGCCGTACTTCGATCGCCTCCCAATAACGGTGGATCATGTAACGGGCAAGTAACGGATCGGTGGCGTGTTCAGTCTCCGTCCACCCGATGGACAGGTCGATCGGGGATCCTTTCGGATCATGCAACGTACTTCCGGAATCGCCGCGCTCGTGGCGCTCACCACCCTGGCCGCCGGTGCACCGGCTCTCGCCTCCGAGCGGCCGGCACGCGAGACAACCGCGAAGGTCGAGACCCCGGCCCTGTACGACGACGAGGCCGGCGGCGACGCCGACGCCGACGATCCCGCGATCTGGGTCAACCAGGCGAACCGTTCCCGCAGTCTGGTGATCGGCACCGCCAAGAACGGCGGCCTGCGGGTCTACGACCTTTCCGGGCGTGAGGTGCAGACGATCGCGACCCCCGAGGGCGGTCGTTTCAACAATGTCGACCTCATCTCCGGTTTCAAGCTCGGCAACCAGCGGGTCGATCTGGCCGTCGTCACCGACCGCGGCCTGGACAAGCTCCGCATCTACCGGATCAGCGCGACCGGCCTCACCGACGTGACCTCGGCCGACGCGCCGCTGCTCTTCTCCAAGGACGAGGCCGAGGTCGAGGAGCAGGCGACCGGCTACGGCCTGGCCACCTATGACCGGTACGCGGTGGTCAGCCGCCGCCACAGCACTCGCCTCGGGATCTTCCGGTTGGAGGAGAAGCACGGGCGGGTCACCTACCGCACTTCGGACACGCTCGACCTGCCGAGCTCGTTCCGCCTGCCGAACGGTGGCACCTGGTCGCCGTGCGAGGAGCCGGGCGAGGGTCCGCAGGTCGAGGGCATGGTCGTGGACGTCGAGGCGGGCGTGCTCTACGCCGCGCAGGAGGACGTCGCCCTCTGGCGGATCAACCTCGCCGGCGGCACGTTCAGCAGCATCCCGCGGATCGTCGAGCGCACCAAGGAATACGGCGTGCCGGCCACCTGGAACGCTGCCACCGAGGAGTGCGACCTGGATGCCGGGAACGACCCGGGCGCAGGCGGCCGCATCACCGCTGACGTCGAGGGCGCCGCGATCTACTCCACCGGCAAGCGCGACGGCTACCTGATCGTCTCCAGCCAGGGCGACAGCAAGTTCTACGTCTACGACCGCCGCACGAACAAGCCGGTCACGCTCTTCACGGTCACCGATGGCCCGAAGATCGACGGCGTCCAGCACTCCGACGGCGCCGCGGTCACGTCCGTCGCCCTCCCCGGCTACCCGAAGGGCCTCCTGGTCCTCCACGACGGCGAGAACACCCCCGACGACGGCCGCACCAGCACGAACTTCAAGTTCATCGACTGGCGCAGCCTCCACCTCGCAAAGATCTAAATCCGCTTTTCCCGTACGTCGTAAGCCGGCCCCAAACGCAAAACACCCCGCCCCCGGATCTCCC
>KL571267.1:30073-34078 GCA_000715855.1 Actinoplanes liguriensis | reverse complement strand
ATGTGTATAAGAGACAGCACCGCGAGCGCGACCAGGGCTATCGACAACCTTCGTTTGATCGTCATGGGACCAGAACATACGGCACCGATTTCGGGGTCGCCATCGGGGCGAAACACCGGCATACCAGAATGTGGGACATGGAATCAGCTGTCACCGTAGCCATCACTCGCCGCGCCGACCCGTCGCGAACTGCGGAGATGGCCGCCTGGGTGCGCGCCGGCGCCTCGCTGGCCGAGGACTTCCCGGGTTTTCTCGGCACCGGCTGGGTGCGTCCCGCCCCGGGCTCCCCGGAGTGGCACATGCTCTACCGTTTCGCGACCGCGGACGCCCTGCGCGACTGGGAGGAGTCCCCGCAACGGCGGTGGTGGCTGACCTCGGCGGAGGGCTTCGTCGAGCACACCCGCGTCGAACGCCGTACCGGCATCGAGGGGTGGTTCGATCCGCCCCGCGAGCAGCGGCAGGTGAAGCAGCAACCGGTGCGGACCCCGCCCCGCTGGAAGCAGGCGGTCACCATCTGGCTGGGCTTCTTCCCGGTCAGCCTGCTCGCCGGCTGGCTGCTGGCACCGCACCTGACCGGCCTGCACCTGATCCTGCGGACGATGATCACCACGTTGGTGCTGACCCCGATCATGACGTACGCCGTCCTGCCGCGCGTCACCCGGGCCCTGCAACCGTGGTTGAAACGCTGACGGGAGCCAGGAAGCGCGACCGAATCCGGGAAGCGTCAGCTCCCGAGCCGCTCCCGGAGACGGATCGTGTCCGCCACGGTCCAGCCGGGCGGCGGCGCGACGGTCGCCCACCCGTCCACCGTCGTCGACTTGTAGACGTGCCCGTGCCCGGTCGGCGCCTGGTTCGCGAAGAGCAGGTCGCACGTGGTCTGCCAGAACGTCACCCACGGGAACCAGTGCATCGACGGCGTCACGTCCGGTCCG
Source organism: Actinoplanes liguriensis (assembly GCA_000715855.1). Taxonomy (GTDB): domain Bacteria; phylum Actinomycetota; class Actinomycetes; order Mycobacteriales; family Micromonosporaceae; genus Actinoplanes; species Actinoplanes liguriensis. The sequence continues at coordinate 33,146 of KL571267.1, read as the reverse complement.
CGTTCCCCGCGCAGCCAGGCGGGCCGTTTCCAGAGCAGGCTCCAGTTCCACCAGACGATCGGGTCGGACGAGTTCTGCAGGTAGACGACCTTGGGCCGCACCCCGGGCCGATCCCGCAGTTCGGTAGCGGTGTCGGCGAAGTCCACCGCCAGGCCGGGGTAGACCGGGTCCCACACCGGTGAGCCGGCCGCCCGGTCGCGGGTGAGTTGCTGGTGGATCGGGTTCGCGAAGGTCGGGCCCTCCATCAGCACGCCGTCCGCCCCGGCGACCAGGTCGCCCGCGCTGCCGAAGGTCGCTTCGATGCCGTACGTCCCGAGGCTCTCGCCGAACAGCAGGAGCTTGGGCCGGTGGTTCACGGGGAGGGCGGCCCAGCGCTGCTGGACCGCGGTGATCAGGGCGGACGCCGCGTCCACCACGTCGGACCGGTCCCCGAGGAACGAGATCCAGCTCGGCAGGTACGAGTACTGCACCGACACCAGCGCGGTGTCCCCGGCGTACATGTATTCCAGGGATTGCGTGACCTTGTTGTCCACCCAGCCGGTGCCGGTCGGCAGGAACAGCGCGACCACCTCGCGCCGGAACGCGCCGGTCCGGTCCATCTCGCGGATCACCAGGTCGGCCCGCGCCTGCATGCTGTCGGCCGAGGCCAGTCCGGCGTAGAGGCGGATCGGCTCGACCGCGGGCCGCCCGGCGAACGCGCTCAGCTCCTCCGGGGTGGGTGAGCTGGCGACGAAGTTGCGGCCCTGCCGGCCGAGGGTGTCCCAGGGCACGAGCGATTGCGGCCCGCCGGAGCGCAGCGCCGAGGTGGGCACGTGCACACCGTTCCCGGTCCCGTTGTTGATCACCGCGGCGGACCGGTCGGCGACCGCGAACAGGTGCGCGACCAGCAGGCCGTCGAACGCGCTGTAGCTGAGCACGGCCACCACCACGGTGCCGGCGCAGTAGGCCGCCCGGTCCGGCACGATCAGCCGGAACACCTGGGCGCAGCCGTGCGTGGCCAGCCGCAGTGCCCGCGCGATCAGCAGGATCAGGCCGAAGGTGAGCAGGCTGGCGCCGACGGTACGGACGATGTCGTACCTGTGTGTATAAGAGACAGCGCCCAGCACCAGGCAGGTGGCGATCATCGGGAGCAGCAGCACGGCCAGCACCCGCCACCAGATCCGGACGGCCCGGGAGGAGAACCGGAACCTGATCCGGATCAGCGCGCCGATCGCGGTGCCCAGCGCGTACCCGGTCGCGGCGGTGATCCCGGCGACCACGCCCTGCAGGATCCCGGTCCGGGGGAGCAGCGACGGCGTGAACGCGAGGCAGAAGAAGACGGCGGCGAGCCCGGCCCCGGTGAGGCTGAGCGGTGCCCGCATGATTCTCGGCCGGAGATTTTCCGGGGAACGCCGCGGCCGGGGGATCCGGGTGCCGAAACTCTGCTCGGACGGCGCGGCCACTTCGTTGCGCATGCAAGCTCCGATCATCGACGGGGGCGTCGGGTCGGTACCTCCCCATCATCGGGGGTCGATGCGTTCGTGCGCCTCCCCGTTTCCGGGTGGTTTTCTGCCGCGGGTTCATTCAGCCGGGCGATCAGCTGCCGATTACCAGCGGTGAGGAGGGACGCGATGCGGGCACGGAACTGGATCGCGGTGGTGGTCAGCCTGTTGCTGCTGGCGGCTGCCGGTGGGGTCGCCATCATGGTGAACCGCTCGGCGCTGGACGCCGCCGACACGGTGCACCGCGCCGACAGCACCGAGTTGGGCACCAACAACGCGACCCTGACCGGTCAGCTCCAGTTGCTCTCCGCGCAGGAGTTGGCACAGGTGCTGGCCGACCATCCGCTGACGCTGGCCAAGGGCGACGCGGCGGACCATGCCCTGCTGGTGCTGGCCGCGTCCAAGAGCTCGACCTTCCAGTACGGCATGCTGCTCACCGACCTGCAGGGCAACGTCCTGAACGCGAGCCGCACCACCGGCCTGCCGGCCAGTGACGACGCCGGCTGGGCGCCGATGCGCAAGCAGTTCGCCGCCGGTGCCGAGGTCGGCTTCTCCTCGGTGATGACGGTGGACAGCATCCCGCTCGCCGCGGTGGCCGTGCCGGTCCTGGCCGGTGGCGACCCGGTGGGTTTCCTGGTCGGCTTCAACCAGGTGGCGATCACCTCGCTGCAGAAGTACACCGTGCAGCTGGCCAGCGGCAGTCACCGCACCGACGTGGTGGACAGCACCGGGACGGTGGCCGCGAGCAGCGTGGCCGACCTGATCGGCAGCCGGACGGAAGCGCCGATCCTGGCCCAGCTCGGCGGCTCCGGCACCCGGTTCGTGGAGTACCGGTCGGGCAGCACGAAAATGATCGCGATCGTGGTCGGCGGCCTGCCCAGCGGCTACTCCTACGTGCGTACCCAGACCAAGTCCACCTTCGACGGCGCGGTGCACCGCCGCAGCCAGACGGTGAACATCACGCTCCTCGCCATGCTGTTGATCGGCGTGGTCGGCATCTCGGTGCTCGGCTATCGCAGCCAGATCCAGCGGCGTCGCGCCGACGAGCGGTTCCAGGCGCTGTTCCAGCACGCGCCGGACATCGTCACGGTGATCGACCGGGAGGGCCGGATGATCTTCACGAGCCCCAGCTCGGCGGCGATCCTCGGGTTCGAGGCCGGCATGCTCACCGGGCACATCGTCTTCGAGCTGGTGCACCCGGACGACCAGCCGGCGATGCGGGAGCAGCTGGACGCGCTGCTCACCGACCCGGCCGGGGTGCTGCGCCTGCAGTGCCGCGTACGGGCGTCGACCGGCCACTACCGCTGGTTCGACTTCACCGCCTCGAACCAGATGGCCAACCCGGCCCTGAACGGCGTGGTGATCAACGCCCGGGACATCTCGGAGAACCGGGCGTTCCAGGAGCGGCTGGCGCACGAGGCCCAGCACGACCCGCTGACCGGGCTGCCGAACCGCCGCCGGATGCAGAACGCGCTCTCTTCGTCGCTGCGCCGTGACCCGGTGGCGGTGCTCTTCGTCGACCTGGACGGGTTCAAGCCGGTCAACGACCAGTACGGGCACGAGGCCGGCGACGAGCTGCTGCGGCAGGGGGG
>KL571267.1:26071-29854 GCA_000715855.1 Actinoplanes liguriensis | reverse complement strand
TGTGTATAAGAGACAGGTGACGTGCTGTCCCGGGTCGGCGGCGACGAGTTCGTGGTGCTGATGCCCGGGGTGAGCGGGCCGAGCGACGTCGACGCGATGGCCAACCGGGTGCGGATGGTGGTCGAGTTGCCGTTCCGGATCGCCGGTCAGCAGATCACCATCGGCGCCAGCGTCGGGGTGCACCTGGCCGGTCCGGCAGAGGATCCGGATTCCGTCCTGCGGGCCGCGGACCACGCGATGTACGAGATCAAGCGCTCCGGTGGCAGCCGCGCGCCGAGCCGGGTGATGGAGACGGTCGGACGGCACCGCGCGGAGGCCTGAAGTTAGTGCACACTGGGTGCATGAATTCCAAGGTGCTGTCGCGGCGCGACCTCGACTTCCTGCTCTACGAATGGCTCGGCGTCGAGGGGCTGACCGCCCGCGAGCGGTTCGCCGACCACTCCCGGGAGACGTTCGACGCGTTCCTGGACGTGTCGCAGCAGATCGCCGAGCGGGACTTCGCGCCGCACAACCGCAAGAACGACCTGAACGAGCCGACCTTCGACGGCGAGCGGGTGACGATCATCCCGGAGGTGTCGCACGCGCTGCGGGTGTTCGCCGAGTCCGGGCTGCTCGGCGCGACGATGGACGCCGAGCACGGCGGGCTGCAGCTGCCGCACGTCGTGCAGCGCGCCTGCTTCCTCTGGTTCCAGGCGGCGAACACGGCGACGTCGGCGTACGCGATGCTCACCGGCGGCAACGCGCACCTGCTGCTCGCGCACGGGACCGAGGAGCAGATCCGGCGGTTCGTGCACCCGATGCTGGAGGGCCGGTTCACGGGCACGATGTGCCTCTCCGAGCCGCAGGCGGGTTCCTCGCTCAGCGACGTCACGACAAGAGCGGTCAAGGACGGCGAAAAATATCGCGTCACCGGCGGCAAGATGTGGATCTCCGGCGGGGACCACGAGCTGAGCGAGAACATCATCCACCTGGTCCTGGCCCGGGTCGCCGGGGCGCCGGCGGGGGTGAAGGGCCTGTCCCTGTTCATCGTGCCGAAGCTGATCGACGGCGAGCGCAACGGGGTCACGCTCGCCGGGCTCAACCACAAGATGGGCTACCGCGGCACCACCAACACCGTGCTGGCGTTCGACAACGCCGAGGGCGAGCTGGTCGGCGAGGAGGGTCGCGGCCTGCAGTACATGTTCCACATGATGAACGAGGCGCGGATCGGGGTCGGGTCCGGCGCGGTCGCGCTCGGTTACACGGGTTATCTGCACGCGCTGGATTACGCGCGCGAGCGGTTGCAAGGCCGCCCGGTCGACGCCAAGGACCCCACGACACCTCCGGTGCCGATCATCAACCATTCCGACGTACGACGGATGTTGCTCGCCTCGAAGACGTACGTCGAAGGCGGTCTGGCCCTTGTTCTTTACGCGGCGAAGCTGCTCGACGAGCCGTCGCCCGAGAACGACCTGCTCCTCGACGTGCTCACCCCGGTCGTCAAGGCCTGGCCGTCGCAGTGGTGCCGGCTCGCCGACGACCATGCCATCCAGATCCACGGCGGGTACGGCTACACCCGGGAGTACCCGGTCGAGCAGTTCTACCGCGACAACCGGCTGAACTCGATCCACGAGGGCACCGACGGCATCCAGGCTCTCGACCTGCTCGGACGCAAGGTCACCATGCGCGGCGGCGCCGGCCTGGCCCTGCTCCTCGACAAGATCCGGGCCACCGCGTCCGGGTCCGATCTGGGCGCCCCGGTGCTGGCGGCCTGTGACCGGCTGGCGGCGACCACCGCGAAGCTCTGGGCCGACCCGGCGACGGCGCTCGTCAACGCCACCGCGTACCTGGACGCCACCGGCCACCTGGTGGTCGCCTGGATGTGGCTGTCCCAGCTGGAAGCGGCCGGAGACAGGGAGGGCGACTTCTACGACGGCAAGCGGGTCGCCGCGAAGTACTTCATCACCCACGAGCTGCCTCGGATCGGCCCGATGCTGGATCTGCTCGACTCGGGTGACACGCTGCTTCTCGACCTTGAGGACGCCTGGTTGGGCTAGTTTCCATACATGGCCGCTAAAGCCACCGTCATCGACGTCGGTGATCACCAGGTCCGCGTCTCCAACCCGGACCGGATCTACTTCCCGGAGCTCGGCGCCACCAAGCTCGACCTCGTCGAGTACTACCTGGCGGTGAGCGACGGGATCGTCCGCGCGCTGCGCGAGCGCCCGTGCATGCTGCACCGCTTCCCGGACGGTCTGGCCGGGGAGAAGGTGCACCAGAAACGGGTGCCGAACGGCGCGCCACCCTGGCTGGAGACGGTCCGGGTGAAGTTCCCGCGCTACAACCGGCACGCCGACGAGCTGTGCGTGACCAAGCCGGCCGACGTGATCTGGGCGGTCCAGATGTCCACCGTGGAGTTCCATCCGTGGAACTCCCGGCGGGCGGACACCGAGAAGCCCGACGAGTGGCGGATCGACCTGGACCCGATGCCGGACTGCCCGTTCGACACGGTCCGCCGGGTCACGCCGGTCGTCCGGGACGTGCTCGACGAGCTGGGCATCGCCGGTTTCCCGAAGACGTCCGGCGGTAAGGGGCTGCACATCTACGTGCGGATCTCGCCGCAGTGGGGTTTCTCCGACGTACGCCGTGCCGCGCTCGCCTTCGCCCGCGAGGTCGAGCGCCGCGCCCCGCGGGACGTCACCACCACGTGGTGGCGCAAGGACCGCGACCCGAAAGCGCTGTTCATCGACTACAACCAGAACGCGCGGGACCACACGATCGCCAGCGCGTACTCGGTGCGCGGCGTCCCGACGGCCACGGTCTCCACGCCGATCACCTGGGACGAGGTCGCGGACGTGGATCCGGGGGCGTTCACCATCCGTACGGTCCCGGCCCGGTTCGCCGAGTTCGGCGACCTGCACGCCGGCATCGACGACGTCCACCACTCGCTCGACACGCTGCTGGAATGGGCCGACCGTGACGAGCAGTCCGGCCTGGAGACGCCCGCCGAGCCCTGACCTGGCATGATCACGCGATGGCTGACAGATCGAAGCAGGTGCGGGCCGGTCGCGGCATCCTCGGGCGGGCGATGGTTCTCCTGGTCGCCATGCTCGTCCTGATCCACGCCGCCGAGGCCGTCGCCGACGCGTGCAGCCGCGCCGACAACGCGTCCGCCGGCTGGGTCACGGCCGTCCTGTTCGCCGCGATGGGCCTGCCGATGCTGCTGCTGTCCGGCCTCTGGCGCACGCGGGGCGACGGCGTCCGGTCCGGCCTGCTGCTGGGCTGGCTGGTCGCGGCGCTGATCACGATCGCGGTGCTGGGCGGCGAGGCCGTCTACGTCCGCAGCCTCCCGCTCGGCTGTTAGCCCTTCCCCGCGGTGCTCTCGCGGACGATCAGCTTGTGGGGGGCCCGGATCTCCAGCGCCGGCGGCGGTGTCGGGCTGCTGATCCGCAGCAGCAGCCGTTCGACCGCGCTGGTCGCGATCATCTCCTTGTCCGGCGAGATCGTGGTGACCGTCGGGTTCGAGTACGCCCCGTCCTCGATGTCGTCGTAGCCGATCACCGCCACGTCCTCCGGCACCCGCAGACCCCGGCTGACCAGGGTGTGGATGGCGCCCAGCGCCACCAGGTCGGAGTAGCAGAAGACCGCGTCCGGCGGGTCGGCCCGATCGAGCAGGTGGGCCATCGCCTGGGCGCCGTCCTTGCGGTTGAACCGGGGCGTGCCGATGATCAGATCCTCGTGGGCGGTCAGGCCGTGCGCGGTGTGTGCCTCGCGGAAGCCGCGGGCTGTCTCTTATACACATCT
>KL571267.1:24498-25866 GCA_000715855.1 Actinoplanes liguriensis | reverse complement strand
TCGCGGCCAGCCGGCGCCGGCCCAGGTCGAGCAGGTGCTCGGTCGCCTGACGGGAGGCGGCCACGTCGTCGATGCCGATGTGGTCGAACGTGCCGTCGCTGCTGCGTTCGCCGAGGATGACCAGGGGCAGGTTCGGGTCGTGGTCGGCGAGGGCCTGCTGGTCGAGGCCGAGCGGGCTGAAGATGACACCGTCGAAGAGCAGCCGGCGGGAGCCGTGGGCGATGAACGCGCGCTCGTGCTCGGGGTCGCCGTCGGTCTGGTCGATCAAAACGTTATAGCCGCGGGCCCGGGCCGCTCTCATCACGCTCTGCAGTAACTCCGCGAAGTACGGCGTGTCGAGGTACGGCACGACCAGCGCGATCTGACCGGATCGTCCCTGCGCCAGGTTGCGCGCCAGCACGTTGGGGCGGTAGCCGAGTTCCTCCACCGCACGCTGCACTCGGACGCGGGTTCGCTCGGTGACGTTGGCGTATCCGTTGACCACGTTGGAGACGGTTCGGCTGGAAACCCCGGCCAGCTCCGCCACGTCACGTAGCGTGACTTCTCGACGCAATGTGCCCCCTCTGCCCGCGCCAAGTTTCCGGCAGGTTACCCCTTGCCGTCGTTTGGACGCCCGTGCATGCTGTTTTGCAGCGCTGCAAAAGCGTAGCAACAAAGCGAGTTGCGAAGTGAAGACCTGAAACTGCCGACCCCCGGTGTGCCAGCACCGGAGGCCGGCTCTTCTGATCCGATCAACTGGATACGAATCTGCGAGGACCCAGTGAACGTCAGAAAGTTTAGTGTACGGCGGTCGTTGGTGGCGGCGGCTGCGGCTGTGACCGCGCTGACCCTCGCCGCCTGCAGCAGTGGCTCCGACGCCGGCACCGACAAGGCCTCCGGCCCGGTGACCGTGAAGGTGTGGGCGTGGTACCCCTCCTTCCAGAAGGTCGTCGACCTGTACAACTCCACCCACACCGACATCAAGATCGAGTGGACCAACGCCGGCGCCGGCCAGGACGAGTACACCAAGCTCCAGACCGCGCTGAAGGCCGGCAAGGGCGCGCCCGACGTGGTCATGCTCGAGTTCCAGGAGCTGCCCACCTACCAGCTCACCAAGCACCTGGTGGACATGGGCAAGTACGGCGCGAACGACCTCAAGTCGAGCTACGTCGACTGGGCCTGGAAGCAGGTCAGCCAGGGCGACAAGGTCTACGCGATCCCGGTCGACGCCGGCCCGATGGCGATGCTCTACCGCGAGGACCTCTTCAAGCAGTACGGCCTGGCCATCCCGAAGACGTGGGACGAGTACAAGGCGCAGGCCGAGAAGCTGAAGACCGCGTCCGCCGGCAAGGCGTACATGACCGACTTCGGCGGCAACGACGGCGGCTT
>KL571267.1:22168-24253 GCA_000715855.1 Actinoplanes liguriensis | reverse complement strand
TATAAGAGACAGCCGTACACCTACGACCCGGCGAACCCGTCGAACATCAGCGTGGCGGTGAACGACGCCGGCGCCAAGCAGGTCGCGACGTACTGGGAGGGCATGGTCAACTCCGGCCTGGCCGACACCAAGGCGTACGGCACGACCGACTTCTACAACGGTCTCGGCTCCGGCAAGTACGTCACCTACCTGGCCGCCGGCTGGGGCCCGGGCTACCTGGCCAGCGTGGCCAAGACGACCTCCGGCAAGTGGCGCGCGGCCCCGCTGCCGCAGTGGACCGCCGGTGGCAACGTGCAGGGTGACTGGGGTGGCTCGTCGTTCGCGGTGACCGACCAGGCGAAGAACCCCGAGGTGGCCACCAAGGTCGCGATGGACATCTACGGCGCCAAGAACACGGACGCCTGGAAGATCGGCATCGACGAGGCCTACCTGTTCCCGACCGCGACCCCGGTCCTCGAGTCGGACGCGTTCCTCAAGAAGAAGTACGACTTCTTCGGCGGCCAGACCGTGAACGACATCTTCGTCCCGGCCTACAAGACGATCTCCCCGTTCTCCTGGAGCCCGTTCAACAGCTACAACTTCAACCAGCTGACGACCGGGATCAACGGCGCGATCGAGAAGAAGACGTCCTGGACCGCGGCGCTGGACACCGCGCAGGCCAACATCAGCCAGTACGCCACTCAGCAGGGCTTCAAGGTTCAGTAATGACCCAGGTGGAAACCCGGTCCGCGACCGCTCCGGCGGTCGCGGGTCCCGCGCCTCGCTTCAAGAGGGGGAGAGAGGCCGCGACCGGCTGGCTCTTCGTCCTCCCGTTCGTGATCCTGCTGGTCGCGTTCCTGCTGCTGCCGATGGCGTACGCGTTCAAGCTCAGCCTCTACCGCTCCACCCTGATCGAGGGCGAGCACTTCGCCCTGTTCGAGAACTACACCCAGGCGTTCAAGGACCCGCTGGTCCGCCAGGGTGTGGTGCGGGTGGTGCTGTTCGGGCTGGTGCAGACCCCGGTGATGATCGGGATCGCGCTGCTCGCGGCGCTGCTGATCGACCACGCGACCTCGCGGTTCTCCCGGTTCTTCCGGCTCGCCGCGTTCGTCCCGTACGCCGTGCCGGTGGTCATCGGCACGCTGATGTGGGGCTTCCTCTACAGCCAGGACACCGGCCCGCTGAGCTCGATCCTGCACGTGGACTTCCTGTCCAGCAACGTCGTGCTCGCCTCGCTCGGCAACGTGGTGACCTGGCAGTGGGCCGGCTACAACATGATCGTGCTCTACGCGGCGCTGCAGGGCCTGCCGCGTGAGGTCTACGAGTCCGCTCGGATCGACGGCGCCGGCCCGAGTCAGATCGCGTGGCGGATCAAGACCCCGATGATCTCCTCGGCGATCATCCTGGCCACGCTCTTCACGATCCTGGGCACGCTGCAGTTCTTCACCGAGCCGCTGATCCTCCAGCCGCTCAACCCGGGCTCGATCACCCAGCACTACACACCCAACGTGTACGCCTTCAACCAGGCGTTCTCGTTCCAGCAGTACAACTACTCGGCCGCGATCTCGTTCCTGCTCGGCGCGGTGGTCTTCGTCGGGTCGTACATCTTCCTCTTCGCCACCAGGAAACGGAGCGCGCTGTGAACAGTAAGAGTGAGCGCGCCGGCATCGTGCCGCACATCGTGATGGGCGTGATGGCGATCTACTTCCTGCTGCCGTTCTGGTGGTTGCTGGTCGCCGCGACCAAGGACAACGACGGGCTGTTCCTCTCCGCCCCGCTGTGGTTCTCCGACTTCCACCTGATCGACAACCTGAAGACGGTGTTCTCCCAGGAGAACGGGATCTACCTGGTCTGGCTGCGGAACTCGGCGCTGTACGCGGTGGTCAGCGGCGTCGGCGCGACGGCCGTCTCGGCGCTCGCCGGGTACGCGTTCGCGAAGTTGCGCTTTCCCGGCCGTACCAAATTGTTTGCCTTGCTCTTGGGTTTGATCATGGTGCCGGCGACGGCCCTGGTGCTCCCCACCTACCTGCTGATGTCGAAGGCGGGACTGGTCGACTCGATCTGGGCGGTGATCCTGCCGTCGCTCTGTCTCTTATACACATCTCT
>KL571267.1:20080-22001 GCA_000715855.1 Actinoplanes liguriensis | reverse complement strand
GCGTCGCGCTGCCGGCGATGCGCCCCGCCCTGGTCACGGTGCTGCTGTTCTCGATGGTCGCGTCGTGGAACAACTTCTTCCTGCCGCTGGTGATGCTCAGCGACGACCATCTCTTCCCGCTGACTGTCGGTCTGCGGACCTGGTACATGTCGGCGACCCTCGGCAACGGTGGCGAGGCGCTCTTCAACGTGATCGTGACGGGCGCCCTGGTGGCGATCCTCCCGTTGATCGTCGCCTTCCTCCTTCTTCAGCGTTACTGGCGCGGTGGTTTGACCATCGGCGCCGTCAAGTGACCTTCTCTGCGCTTTGTTAAGGGACAACAAATGCTCCGTGCGCGTGTCGCATTGAACCCGGCTGACATCGTGGCCCCTGTCAACCGCCGGACCTTCGGCTCGTTCGTCGAGCACATGGGCCGTTGCGTCTACACCGGCATCTACGAGCCCGGCCACCCGAGCGCCGACGAGGACGGTTTCCGCACCGACGTGCTGGCGCTCGCCCGTGAACTGGGCGTCAGCATGGTCCGCTACCCCGGTGGCAATTTCGTCTCCGGCTACCGCTGGGAGGACGGCACCGGCCCGGTCGAGAAGCGGCCGCGCCGGCGTGACCTGGCCTGGCGCAGCATCGAGACGAACGAGGTCGGCATCGACGAGTTCGCCAAGTGGGCGCAGAAGGCCGACGTCGAGATCATGTACGCGGTCAACCTCGGCACCCGCGGTGTCCAGGAGGCGCTGGACGTCCACGAGTACGTCAACCACCCGGAGGGCACCGAGCTCTCCGAGCGGCGGCGGACCAACGGCGCCGAGAAGCCGTACGGGATCAAGATCTGGTGTCTGGGCAACGAGCTCGACGGGCCGTGGCAGACCGGGCACAAGACCGCCGAGGAGTACGGCCTGCTGGCGGCCTCGACCGCACGCGCGCTGAAGTCCGCGGAGCCGGATCTGGAGCTCGTCGCGTGCGGCAGCTCCAGCTCGGTGATGCCGACGTTCGGCGCCTGGGAGTCGACGGTGCTGGAGCACGCCTACGACGTGGTCGAATACGTCTCCTGCCACGCCTACTACGAGGAACACGACGGCGACCTGGGCTCGTTCCTGGCCAGCGCCGTCGACATGGACCACTTCGTGAACAGCATCGTCGCCACCGCGGACGCCGTCGGAGCGCGTCTGAAGAGCAAGAAGAAGATCAACCTCTCGTTCGACGAGTGGAACGTCTGGTACCTGTCCCGGTTCCAGAGCGCGCCGCTGCCGAACGCGTGGGAGGTCGCCCCGCGCGTCATCGAGGACCAGTACAACGTCGCCGACGCGGTCGTGGTCGGCAACCTGCTGATCTCGCTGCTCCGGCACAGCGACCGGGTCACCGCCGCCTGCCAGGCGCAGCTGGTCAACGTGATCGCCCCGATCATGACCGAGCCCGGCGGCCCGGCCTGGCGGCAGACGATCTTCCACCCGTTCGCCCGGACGGCGGCCCTGGCCAAGGGCGACGTGCTGGAGACCCGGATCGACGCCCCGACCTACCAGACCGCCAAGTATGGCGAGGCCGCCCTGGTCGACGCGGTCGCCACGCACGACCCGGCGACCGGCGACGTCACGGTCTTCGTGGTCAACCGCTCGCAGTCGGAACCGGTCGAGCTGACCGTGGACCTAGCCGCCTTCGGAACCGGCCTGACGGTGGCGGAATCGGTCACGCTGACCGACGACGACGTGCGCGCCGGCAACACCAAGAGCGAGCCGGACCGCGTGACGCTGCGCCCGACCGCGGAGATCGCCGGCGGATCGGTCACTGTGGACGGCGCCACGGTGACGCTGTCCCTGCCGCACGTCTCCTGGACGGCGCTGCGCCTGACCCGCTGAGAACGCTGATCCTCAGGGGCGCGGACCGGGGCGGGACGTGCCCCTGAGGATCAGTAAATTCAAGATATTCATTG
>KL571267.1:17014-19741 GCA_000715855.1 Actinoplanes liguriensis | reverse complement strand
CCCGAAAGGGCGATCTCCGTGGGTGGGCACGGTCAAAAGGACCAGCCCGAGCCGCGCCGCGTGCCCAGCCCCGGCCGGGCCTCGCGCTTCCGGGATCAGCCCGAGCACGGCGTGCGGGGCAGCGCCGTCAGGCGCTGCCCCTCGCTGTCAGAACGGGGAGAACGTGATCGCGGCGGTGCGCGGGTCACCATCGTGCACCAGGGACTCCTGGTTCTGCACGTCGTCGAAGGCGAACGCGTACGCCTTCCCGTCGACCATGTTCGCGTGGATCACCTTGGCGTAGACGTTGGCCGGATTCCCCTGATAGAAATCGGCCGCGCCCCCGCTCGGCTGGGTGTCGAGCCGCCCCAGCGTGGTCCGCTGCAGCGCCGCGCAGAGGGTCCGCGCGATCGGCCCCACCACCTGGTCGTTCGGTGCGCCGAGCGCGCCGTCGCAACCCCACACGTTCGCCGTCGACGGCTTGGTGAACGACGCCACCACCTTGCCCGAGGTGTCGGTGAAGCTCATGACGTCACCCGAGGTCCGGCCGGTGTACTTGACGGCCGGCTGGTCGGTGAACGGCGTCACGGTCAGGTTCTTCGCGGTGTACGCGGACCAGGCCGAAGTGATGTACGAGTCCAGATAGGTCGGGCTCATCAGGCCGGCGTCGGCCGCCTTGCCCGGGGCGAGCACCCGCAGGACCGTACCGTCGGCCCGGGTCACCACGCTCTTCGCGAAGTCGGCGTTCGCCTTGATCGCGTCGATCACCTTCTGCCGGCCACCGGTGACGACCTCGCCCGTCGAGCTCGTCGTGCCGCTGCCGCCGGTCACGCTGACGATGTGCGGCACCGCGAACATGTCCACCTGCGAGCTGTTCAGCCACAGGCCGGACGAGTTGACGGTGAACTCGCTCCAGTCGAACAGGATGTCGTGGTTCGGGTCGCCGCCGGCCCACGGCGCGGGCTGGACCAGGCCGTCCGTGGTGAGCCGGAAGTCGAGCTTCTGGCCGAACGAGAAGTAGAGCCGCCCCGACAGGTTGCGCGGCACCCGGATCGTGGTGCTGCCGCCGTTGGCCGGGCCGTCGATCGAGACGTCCGGCGCCGGGACGGGGGTGGCCGCGCCACCGGTCCACGCGGTGAACGTGCCGGCCTGGTTCACGTAGCCGAGCTTGCCGGTGTCCAGGTTGACGCCGAGGACGTACAGGTGGACGGCGTCACCACGGCCGGTCTTGTTGGTGACCGTCACCGGGAGCAGGTCCTCCCGCGGCGGGACGGTCGCCCTGGTGGTCGCGGTCTTCGTGGCGGTCGCGGTCGGCGCCGCGGTGGTCGGGGCCACGGTCACGGTCCTGGTCGGCGCGGCGGTCGCGGCGGTGGTGGTCGCGGTCGCCGTCGGCACGGTCGCGCCGGAGCCGCCGCAGGGCTGGCCGTTCAGCTTGCAGTTGGCCGGCTGCCCACCGGATCCGACGAATCCGAACGTCACCTTTCCGTCGACCGGAATCGCGCCGTTCCAGCTACGGTTCGTGAATGTCCGGTGACTGCCGCTCGCCGTCATGTCGGCATCCCAGAAACTGCCGATCGTGGCTCCGGCGGGCAGGTCGAATTCGACTTTCCACGAGGTCATCGCGGCCGTGCCGGCGTTGCTCACGACCACCTCGTCCTGCCAGCCGGAGCCCCAGTCGGACACCGTAAGCAGGGTCGCTGTGGCCGCCGCGGCCGAAGCCGGCAGCGCAATCCAGGCGGTCGCCACCGCGGCGACGGTTGCCAGCGAGGCGAGGAGCAGCGTTCTTTTCCGGCGCATCAGGAATGGCCTCCGGGGAGTATTCGGGCGGGGGACTTCAGTATGCGAAGCGACCCCGGAATCGCGCCTGTCGTTTAAGGTTCCTTTAACGTCGACGACTTTTCCCGGAATGGATAACACTTTCCCGGGCAATTTTTTCTTGAGCGGGACTGCGCGAACGCGGTCAGGCGGGCTATCGTACGGTTTCAGCGCTGCACCGGCTCCGGCGCGCGCGTTCTAGGTGCCACATCCCAGTAGAACAACCGAATCCGCCGCAGCAGGAGATCGGATGACCACCGCACTCGAAGCGATGATCGCCGCACAGCCGTCCGCTCTGGAAACCCTCGCCGACCCTGAACCGACCGCGAAACCGGCCGCGCTGCTCGACCCCGCGTCCCGGATCTGGCTGGTCGGCACCGGCACCAGCCAGCACGCCGCCGAGCTCGGTGCGGCCGCGCTGCTCGACGCCGGCCGGGACGCCCGCCCGGTCCCCGCCGCGTTCTTCACCCCACGCCTGCTCCGGGCCGGGGACGCGGTCGTCGTCATCTCGCACACCGGCGAGACGCCGTACGCGTTGCGCGCCCGCCGGATCGCCGTGGAGGCCGGGCTGCCACTGGTCACGATCGCCGGGCCGGAGGCACAGTTCCCGGACGCGATCCGTACGCCCGTGGTCGAGGCCTCCGAGACGTACACGGTCAGCTACACCACCGCCCTGGTGGTGCTCGCCCAGCTCGCGCACCACCTCGGCGCTCCCGGGCTGGGCCGTCAGGCGATCCGCGCGACCGCCGAACGGGTCGCCGCGGCGCTGAGCTTCCCGGGTCTCGCCGGGGTCCCGATCCCGGGCCGCGCGATGGCGATCACCGGTCCCGGCGCGTGGTCGGTGACCGCCCGGGAGGGCGCGCTGAAGATCCGTGAGGGCGCCCGCATCCTCTGCGAGGGCTTCGACCCGGAACGCCTGCTGCACGGCGCGGC
>KL571267.1:11351-16709 GCA_000715855.1 Actinoplanes liguriensis | reverse complement strand
GCCGAGGCCGCCCGCCGCGAGGGCGTGCACGTGGCGACGCTGGTCGAGCCGGATTCCGGGCTGCCCGACCTGCTGGCGCAGATCCCGATGACGGTACGGCTGCAGCTGCTCGCGCTGCGGTTCGCCCGGATGCGCGGCCAGGACGCGGACGTCGCGATCACCGGCGCGTGGGCCGAGCCGTCGATCTGGCGGATCGGCCCACGCTGATCGTGGAGGGGCCCGCGAGCCCCTCCACCGTCAACCGGTCAGCGGTCGCCCACCAGGATCGACGCCGGGAGCGGCGCCACCACCGCCGGCAGGCGCTTGCCCGCCGTCGCGGCCATCGTCGTCGCCACGGCCGGCGAGTCGCCGGTGTCCAGCGGCTCGGTGAACGGCTGATGCTCGGCCGCGCACACCGTCCCCTTGGCCGGCAGCGCGACGCTCAGCAGATAGCCGTCGATCGCGTTGGTCGCGCAAGCACCCGTGCCGTACGCCGTGTGCCCCCAGTTGTCGCTGCTCAGCAGGCGGGAGTTCGGCAACTGCCGGCTCATCGCCACGGACGAGTCGTAGTTGGTCGCCGGGTCCCAGTAGTTGCCGATCAGCAGCACCGGCGCGGACGTCCGCTTGTTGAACGGCCCCCGATACGCGTCCTCGTCGCGCACCGTCCACGTGTCGCGGGCGCACGGCGCGTCCAGATAACCCCAGACCTTCCCGAAGTACGGCGCCTGCCGCTCCCGCACGTCCGTCTTCGCCGCCCAGCTCGCGGCGTTCTTCGGGTGGACGCCGTCGGTGCAGACGACGCCCATCGTGGACTCGTAGCCGTTGTCGTACGGGAAGTCGTAGCCGATCGCCCGCGCGGTCTGGATGCGCTGCAGCACCGAGGCCCGCGCCGCCGACACCGCCGCGGTGGAGCCGCCCTTGATCAGCGCGGCGACGTCCGCCGCGAGCTGCATGGTGTTCTCACCGGCGTAGGGCGAGTAGAGCAGGCTGAGCTCGGCGCCCACGAAGTCGGCGTACGTGATCTTGTACGTCCCGCTCTCGTCGGTGACCTCGATCGGCTTGGCCTTGAGGCTCTTGGCGATCGCCGCGAAGTTCTTCTCCGGGTTGCCGGCCGCGAACGCGCAGTACTCCTCGCCGGCCTTGTCGCAGCGCTTGAAGATCTCCTTCAGCGCACGGTAGGCGCCGTCCGCCGAGTGCAGCCGAGCGTCCAGGATCTGGTCACCGGCCTTTCCGGCGCCGACCCACGCGCGCGGGTCGAGGTTGCCGTCGATGGCGAGCGCGCGGATCCGGCCCGGGAACAGGCCGGCGTAGTACTCACCGAGCGCGGTGCCGTAGCTGAACCCCAGGTAGGTGAGCTTCTTGTCGCCGACGGCCCGGCGGACCACGTCCATGTCCCGGGCGACCTCGGCGGTCGACATCGCGCCGGAGAGCGGCTTGCCGGTGGACGAGCACGCCTTGCCGAGCTCGCGCGCTCCCGCGGCGTACGTCGCCTCCTGCTTTTTCCCGACAGGGAATGCGACGTTGAGCTTATCGATGACAGTGGTCTGGTCCTTGACCGATCTGAAGCACTTGATGTTGGCGCTGGCGCCGATGCCACGCGGGTCCACGCCGACGACGTCGA
The DNA here is from genome assembly GCA_000715855.1 of Actinoplanes liguriensis. Lineage (GTDB taxonomy): Bacteria > Actinomycetota > Actinomycetes > Mycobacteriales > Micromonosporaceae > Actinoplanes > Actinoplanes liguriensis. Next base: position 15,109 of record KL571267.1, on the reverse strand, counting down.
ACTTCTGCAGGATCGACTCGCTGAGGAAGTACGGCGCGCTGAGCGCGAAGCTCGTGGCCGAACCGCCCGGCCCGCCCGGGTTGACGAACAGGCTGCCGATCTTGTGTTTCTGGTCCTTCGCCTTGACCCGCAGGACCGCGATCTCGGTCTTCGCGCCTGTCGGCCGGTCGTAGTCGAGCGGCAGCTGAACAGTGGCGCACTCGGCGATCTCGTAGCACTTGTACCAGCCGAGCTTCGGTGTCGGGACGGCGTCGACGCCGGTCTTCCGAGCTGCCAGAGCCGGGACGGACACGCTTGCGGCCAGAGCGATGCCGGCGATTCCGGCGGCCATGAAGCGTGATCTCGAGAGGTGCATGCAGAGCCCCTTTCTCACGAGGCTCGCATCGTAGGACTCCGATGCACGTACCGTCTCAGACCGCTCAAGATCACATGAAGTAGACCGAAATGAATCAGCCCAGGCGGCGCCGGGAATCGGGGGACGGCACGCCGCCGGCGACATCCCCCGATCGTGGTCAGATCCCGGCGACCGCGAGGCTGCGGGTGACCACCGAGCCACGCCACTGCGGCGTCGCGATCATGGCGGACTCCACCGGGGCCCGGCGCGAGGCCAGCACCAGGCAGACCGTCAGCGCGCTGCTCACGCCGACGAGCGCGGACGCCCAGACCGCGGGCTGGGCGGTGCCGAGGCCGTACACCAGCCAGGACCCGCTGGCCGCGGCGGCCAGCCGGAACCGCAGCGGGGAAACCCCGGACACGTCCTGCGCCCGGTTCCGCAGCAGGGCGAGCGGCTGCGGCAGCGCCGAGAGGAACGACGAGACCGCCAGCACCGCACCGAGCAGCGTGCCAGCCCGGTGCGCCGGGACCCCCGGCAGCGCGGCGGAGCCGGCCGCCGTGCAGATGGCGAAAAGCACCGTCCCGGCCATTCCGGCGGCGCCGCGCAGCGCCCGGATCGACCGCAGGCGCGGCTGCGTGGCCAGCAACGCGATCAGGACGGCCACGCCGGCGAGCAGATTGAGGGAGTTCGCGACGACCTGGATCCGGTCGGAGATCAGCAGCCCGTACGTCAGCCAGCCGGCCGGCATCGCCACCGAGAGCAGGCACGCGGCCGGGGACAGTCCGCCGGTGCGGCGCCGTACGCAGGAAAGGAAGACCTGGGGCCAGGCGATGGACATGGACAGGGCGGCTCCGAGGAAGCCGAAGGCGTGCGCAGACATGGTCCGTTTCCGAGTCGGTGACGTGGGGTCACCGCTCGCTTCGGCAGGCGCCGGACATCGCTGATCTTCAGCACCCGGACGGCAACCATACGCACCCGGCAAACAACCGTCGCGGACCCGGTGGGTGACGAAGAGCCCATCGCATTTGGCACAGTGGACTCATGCTGACCGACGTGGACCTCCCCGCGCCCGGACTGCTCTGGACCCGCTGGGCGGTGCTCAGTGCCGCGATGACCGGTATCGACCGTGGTGAGCCGTGGTCCATCGACGAGCGCGGCGCCCGGCACGACGACCCGGACACCGGCTGGGCCCGCTTCGCCCTGCTCGACGGGCGGCGTGCCGTGCTCTACGGCGCACACCGCGACCACCACGCGAAGGTCTCCACCGACCCGGCCGTCGACCCGCTGACCGGCGCGCCGGACTGGCTGCCCTGGGCCGACCTGACCCCACTGGCCGAGAGTGATCAGCTCGGCTTCGTGATCTGGCACGACAACGGCCGCTGGTCGCGGGTGCGCTACCAGCACCGCGCCGAAGACGGCCTGACCGAGGTGATCGCGCCCCTGCTCACCGAGGAACGGACCGCCGCGGTGCTGCGCGGCCTGGCCGTCACCACCGACCGGCGCGGCGCCCGCGAGATCGCTGCCGACCTGCTGCACGCCGCGGTCCGGGGGGAAGTCGGCGCCGGCAGCCTCGGCGCGCTGCTCGGCGACACCGCGGACATCGAGGCCGCGCTCGCCACCGCGCACCGAGGCGGGATCACCCCCGGTACCCGGCCCCCGCGGATCCCGCCGGGGCAGCGCCCGCCGATGCGCCGGATCCGCCGGATCAGCCAGGGCGAGCACGACCGGCTGGTCTGGGCCGCCATGCACTCGTCGTCCGAGCTGCGCCGCCCGTCCCCGCCGGACACCGACGAGCTCGGCACGCTCGTGCGCTGGCTGCAGGAACGCGCGCCGGGCGGCGACGGGCGGTGCTCGCTGCTGGTCTACGCGGACGCGACCAGCTTCAGCTCCCAGCCCGGCGAGCATCCCCCGGCCGACCGGCCCGGCGAGGAGCGCTACGCCGCGTTCCGCCGCCTCACCGAACTGGTCCGCACGCTGCGCCGGGCCGAGTCCGACCCGCGCTACGGCCGCTGGCTCTTCCTGCGCATCGAGACCACCGCCACCGGCTACGAGATCGACCGCGCCTACGACTCGTGGCCGTCCTGGTGGCACGACGACGGCGTCTCCGGCCCGTGGCGCACCAACCTGCAGGAGGAGGTCGACGGCCGCCACCAGAAGTGGCGTCCGGAGTGGACCCCACTCCTCGACCCCGAGATCGCCTACCGCCCCACCCCGTGACCTCAACGCCGGCTGGTGGGGGGACGACCGGACTGACCGCCGAACTGATCGTCGACGGTCGTGTCCCGCAGACTCCCGCGCTCGCACCGGACGGCCGCCGGCTCGCCTACGCGCTCGCCCGCACGAGCCGCACCGACGTCGAGCTCTGGCTCACCGACCTCGGCGGAGCCCCGCGCCGAGTGGCCACGGGCTTCCGCCCTCGCTGGTCCGCCGACTCCGGCACGCTGTTCTTCCTGGCCGGTCCGGGCGTCCCGCAACTGCACAGCCTCACCCCGGCCGACGGCCCGGCGATCGCGCTGACCGGCTGGCCCGCGGGCATCACCGACCATCTGCCGCTCGCCGATCCCGCCGTGGTCGCCCTGATCGCCGGGGACGATGTCGTGCGGGACCCGATCGTTTTCGGCGAGCAGGAGCCGTACGCCCGGTTGCGCCTGCTGGACCTGCGCACCGGCCGCATCGCCACCCCGGACGTGCTCCCCGGCCGGCACGTCGTCGAGCTGCGGCAACGCCCCGACGGCGGCCCGATTGCCGTCCTCACGCGGGGCGCCGACGACGACGGCGAGGTGCACCTGTTCGACCCCGCCGCCGGAACCGTGGAGGACCTCGGGCCGGTCGAGGTGGATGCGCATTCTCTGGCCTGGTGGCCGGAGGAGGACGGCTGGCACCTGGGTTACCTCGCGCTCACCCCGCCGCTCCTGCACGCCGGTGTCGCCGTGTTCGACGTGGCCCGGGGCAACCTCACCGCGGGTCTCCCGATGTGCCCGGCCGAGTTGTGTCAGACCGGGGCCGCTCCGCTGATCGTGTTCGCCGACGGGTTGGACACCACGCTGGCCCGGCTGGACCGGACCGGCCTCACCGTCCTGTCACGGCTGCCCGGCCGCGTCGACGGTCTCACCGCGGCTGAGGGCGGCGCGACGATCGCGGTGCTGACCGGCGGCCGGTACGAGCCCGTGAACGTCCACGCCGGCCCGCCGACGGGTCCACTGCGGAGGATCACGGACACCCGCCCGGAGTTGAACGGCGTCACCTTCGGGGTCCAGGAGCCGCTGTCCTACCGCGCGGCCGACGGGCTCGACCTGGACGGCCTGCTCGTCCTCCCCGTCGGCCGGACCGCCGAGGAGGGGCCGTTCCCGATGGTCACCATCGCTCACGGCGGCCCGTACGACCGTTATGCCGACCGTCTCCAACCTGTCTCTTATACACATCT
>KL571267.1:1626-11123 GCA_000715855.1 Actinoplanes liguriensis | reverse complement strand
GTTACGCGGTGTTCCTGCCGAATCCGCGCGGCGGCCAGGGTCACGGCCACGAGTTCGCCGCGAGCGTCGCCGGTCGGGTCGGCCGGGAGGAGTGGACCGATCTGCTGACCGGCATCGACCTGCTCGTGGACCGGGGGATCGCGGATCCCGGCCGGCTGGGTATCGCCGGGTGGAGCCACGGTGGTTTCCTGGCCGCGTGGGCGGTCGGCCGGACCGGACGGTTCCGTGCCGCGCTGGTCGGCGCCGGCGTCACCGATTGGGGCATGCTCGCCGCGACCGGGGAGAACGGCCGGTTCGAGGCCGCGCTCGGTGGCAGCGACGGCTGGGACGGCGTCGGCCCGCATCCTCACGACGCGGTCAGCCCGATCTCCTTCGCGAGCCGGATCCGCACCCCGGTGCTGATCGTGCACGGCGCCGAGGACACCAATGTCCCGCTCGGGCAGGCGGTCTACCTGCATCGGGCGTTGCGGCACTTCGGGGCCGGGCACCAGTTCGTGGTCTATCCGCGCGAGGGCCATCGGATCCGGGAACGCGACCACCAGCTAGACCTCCTGCACCGGACCCGGGAGTGGTTCGACCGCTGGCTGAAGGCGTGATCAGCGGACCCGGGGGAGTTCCTCCTGCGCGGCGGCGAGCCAGTCGAGGGCGTACTCCAAGTCGGTCGCGGCACCGCGCCGGCGGTACGTGCGATCGGCGCGCGCCGAGGCGGCACACGACTCGATCGTGCGGCGGGCCCGGGCGTACAGGAATGGATCGTCGATCGGCGCCGAGCGGTCCGGCGCACCTCGTGCCCGGCGGATCCGGAGCCGGCGAAGCCCGGCGCGGAGCAGGTACGCCGCCCAGACGCAGGCCACCGCGATCGCGGCCAGTGGCAGCGGCCGTGCCGGGTCCGGTGTGAGCAGCAGCAGGGGCAGCCCGACCAGTAACCCGGCGAGCAGCACCGCCAGGATCGTCGTGCGGTCGCTGCCGGTCGGGGCCGTCCGGTAGCGCGCGGCGGCGGTGCCGAGGTCGTGGCGCACCTGACCGAGCCGGGCGAAACCGACCCGGTCGGGGCGGTCGGCGGTCCAGTCCCGGCACTGCGCGTCGGCGATCGCCGCGGCCAGCTCCCGGTCGAGCCGCCGCAGCCGTGGAGCCACCCCACCCGCGAACGGATCGTCCCGGATCACGGCGTCCTCCATGGCGATGACGATGTCGGGCGGCGAGCGGCGCCGAGCGGTGGCCGGCGGCGGTGGGCAAGGCTCACGGCCAGTCCTTCGAGAGGTCGTCCAGATAGCGCTCCAGACAATCGATCGCCTGGCAGAGCAGCAGATCCGCCCGTGCCAGCCGGGCCAGCACCGGATCCGCGGTCAACGTCCGCCGCAGCGCGGGCGCCCGCCAGTTGGCCCGTCCGGCTCGCCGCAGCCCTGCCGAGACGAGCCGGACCCGGGCCCGCTCCAGCGCGGACGGCACCTCGGTCAGCCCGGGCCCGGGCATGTCCGGCGGTGGCGGCAGCGCGGGGGCGGTCCCGCGGCGGCGCAGCACTCCGGCAATGTGCAGCGCCATGATCAACAGCAGGCCGGCGACCACGAGGGCGGTGAGCAGGCCGCCGCCGGTCACCCGGGCCAGCGCGGCCGACCCGGCCACCACCAGGGCCGTCACGACGGTCGTGGTCAGCACCGGCAGCAGCGGCGAGAACCGGCCGGGCAGCCCGGCCAGCTCGGCGTCGGCCGCGGCGAGCCGCCCGCACGCCGAGCGGATCCAGAACTGGTCGAGATCGTCGGACTCCCGGATCACCTCGTCGAATCCGTCGGCGATCAGCGCGCGCACGGCGCCGATCTCGGCGGGCAGCGCACGGACCGGCGGCATACCTGCAGCGTCGCACCGAAGTGGCGGTTGTGAACTGTCGGGTTTCCGCAGGGCTCAGGTCGGCGGGCTGCCGGCCGATGATGTCCGCCGTGTTGAGAGAATTGCCGACCCGGACGCTCGACCGGACGCGTCTGGCCGCGGCCGGAATCGGCGGCCTCGCCATGCTCACGCAGCTCGGGCAGGTCGGCAACGCGCTGCGGTCGGCGGCGTTCACCCGGCTCTCGACAGCGTCGATCATCGCCGTCGTCGTCCTGATGGCGGTCATCTTCCGCCGCGGGCGCACCTCGTGGTGGACCGTGCCGGTGCTCCCGGCGCTGATCGCGATCGGCGCCGCGGGGCTGAAGGACCCGCTGGGCGGCACGTCGTTCGCCATGTCCACGCTGATCGTCTGCTCGCTCTACGACACGAACCGGCGCTGGCTCGCCCGGATGGCCGGGGCGCTCGTGGCGATGCCGGCCGCCCTCGCGATCTCGCCCTACGTAGTCAGTCAGGCGACGTCCTGGCACGCCCCGTCGGTGCTCGGGCTCCTGCCGCAGATCGTCCTGATGGGCGTACTGACCAGGGCGTTCTACCTGGGCCTGCTGCGCCAGGAACGGGCCGCGACCCGCGACGCCAAGCTGACCCAGACCGGTCACGAGCTGCTTGCCGTGACGGAGAGCGCCGAGATCCGCCGGATCGGCGAGCGGACCGCGCGGGAGCTGATCCGGATGCACCCGGGGGTCGCGTTGCTGATCGTCTTCCGGGACGCGGACGGGCTCGTGGTCTCGTTCGCCGAAGGCACGCCGGACGGCCTGACCGGGCGGCATCTGACCGGCGCGGTGCCGGCAGTGGAGGAGCTGTCCGCCCTGGTCCCGGGCTTCGGGGACTGGCGGGTCGACCCGCTCGGCGGGGACCCGGAGACCACGCCGCTGCTGATGGTGACCGGTGGCCGCCGGCCCGTGCCGACCGAGGTGCGGGACTCCTTCCGCAGCCTGTCCTACCAGGTCATCCTCGCCGACGAGGCGCATCAGGCGCGGGTCGAGCTGGAATACCGGGCGCACCACGATTACCTGACCGGCCTGCCGACCCGGGCGAAGTTCCTGCGGGCGGCGGATGCCGCGATCGGCGGCGGAGGTCCGGTCGCGCTGCTCAACATCGACCTGGACGGCTTCAAGCGGGTCAACGACGAGCACGGGCACGCGGCCGGTGACGAGCTGCTGGTCGCGGTCGCCGAGCGAATCTCCGCGGCGGCCGGGCGGGACGGCGTCGCGGCCCGGTTCGGCGGTGACGAGTTCGCCCTGCTGCTGACCGGCCAGTCCGGGATCGATCAGGCGCAGCGGCTCTGTGCCGAGCTCTGCGAGCCGGTCCCGCTGACCGCCGGCACCGTCCGGGTCGGCGCCAGCATCGGCGTCGCGTTCGCCGAGCCCGGTGTCACCGTCGCGGACCTTCTTCGCCGTGCCGACCAGGCGATGTACTCCGCGAAGGCGGGCGGCAAGAACCGCGTGGCCCGCTACGGCGTCACCGGGGCGGCAGCTGCCTGAGCCACTCCGCCGCGGCCTCCGCGGTGGGCACGGCCGGCGCCGCGGGCAGGGGCGGCCGATCGATCAGGATCACGCGTACGCCCAGGGACCGCGCCGCCGTGAGCTTCGCGTCCGATCCGCCGCTGTCCTTCGTGACCAGCACGTCGATGCGGTGCCCGGCGAGCAGCCGCCGTTCGCCGTCGACCGTGAACGGCCCCCGGTCCAGCAGGATCTCCAGGCGGCGGGGCATCGGCGGGGCCGGCGGCTCCACCGAACGCGCCAGGAACCAGCACCCGTCGAGGCCGGCGAACGCGTGAATCGTCTGCCGTCCGGTGGTCAGGAAGACCCGTTCCCGCGTGAGGGAGGCGGCCGCCTCCTCGACGGACGCGACGCGCTGCCAGTCGTCGCCCGGCGACGCGACCCACCCCGGCCTTCGCAGAATCAGAGTGGGTACGGCCATGGCCGCCGCGGTGGCGCTCATCCGTTCCGCGAACGGATGCGTCGCGTCGACCAGCACGTCGACGCGCTGCTCGGCGAGGTAGCGGGCCAGGCCTTCCGGGCCGCCGAAGCCGCCCACCCGCACCGCACCGGCCGGCAACCGCGGCGCGCTGGTCCGACCGGCGAGCGAGGTGATCACGTGGTGCTCACCGGCGATCAGCGCGGCCAGCTCACGGGCCTCGGTGGTGCCGCCCAGGATCAGGACCCTCACGAGCGGCAGCGGTCCGCCGAGTAGAGGTGGCTGTCCGGGAACTGGCCGGCGGTCAGCGCGGCCCCGACCACGATCACCGCGGTCCGCTTGATCCCGGCCTCCTTGACCTTCGCGGCGATGTCGGCGAGCGTGCCGCGCACCACCAGCTCGTCCGGCCGGCTGGCCCGCGCGACCACGGCCACCGGGCAGTCCGCGCCGTAGCTGCCGACCAGCTCGGCGACGACCACGTCGATCCGCTGCACGGCCAGGTGCAGCACCATGGTGGCCCGGCTCGCGCCGAGCGTCGCCAGGTCCTCGCCGGGCGGCATCGCGGTGGCCCGCTCGGCGGTCCTGGTCAGGATCACGGTCTGCGCCACCTCGGGCACGGTGAGCTCGCGGCCCAGGGCGGCGGCGGCCGCGGCGAACGCCGGCACGCCCGGGGTGACGTCGTAGGGCACGCCGGCCGCGTCCAGCCGGCGCATCTGCTCGGCGATCGCGCTGAACACCGACGGGTCGCCGGAGTGCAGCCGGGCCACGTCCTGGCCGTTCGCGTGGGCGGCCACCAGCTCGGCGATGATCTCGTCGAGGGTCAGGCCGGCCGTATCGACCAGGCGCGCGCCCGGCGGGCAGGCCGCGAGGAGCTCGGTGGGGACCAGGCTGCCCGCGTACAGGCAAATCGGGCTTTTGCTGATCAAACGATGACCGCGCAGCGTGATGAGGTCGGCGGCGCCCGGACCGGCGCCGATGAAGTGCACGGTCATCGTGTCACCGTCCAGATTGTCACAGGCATGAAGGATCGCCAGCCGGTGAAGCCACCCACCGGCGATCCGCGCTGCACCGTCAGGCGGGTCAGCTCGCCGCCCAGTCTCGCGTATGCCCCGGCCAGCACCGCCTCCGACTCCACCGTCACCGCGTTCGCGACCAGGCGCCCGCCGGGACGCACCATTTCAACACAATTTTCCAGTACGCCGTCACGTGTCACGCCGCCCCCGATGAAGATCGTGTCGGGGGTGGGCAGGCCCGCCAGCGCCTCCGGGGCGCGCCCGTGCACGACCTGCAGGTGGGGCACCCCGAGGGCGGCGGCGTTCGCGGTGATCGTGGCGACCCGGCCGGCGTCCGACTCGACCGCCACCGCCCGGCAGGACGGATCGGCCCGCAGCCGAGCCCGCGCCGACGTCCCACAGCAGCTCGCCGGGGGCCGGGGCGAGCGCGGCGAGCGTCACGGCGCGCACCTCGCGCTTGGTGAGCTGGCCGTCCGTCTCGTACGCCCCGTCAGGCAGACCGGGAACGACCGGCAGCCGGGGGCCGTCGCCGCACTCGACGGCGATCACGTTCAGCGGGTCGCCGGCCGGCATCGCCCAGTCGCCGGCCGAGCCGCTCACCACCCGCTCGTCCGGCCCGCCGAGCTGCTCCAGCACGGTGACCAGGGCCGACGGATAGCCCCGCGCGGTCAGGTGCGCCGCAACCGCCGCCGGGGTGTCCGCGCCCGACGAGAGGACCAGGATCCGGCGCCCCGGGTTGACGACGCGACCCAGCGCCGCCACCGGGGCCGTCACCAGGCTCACCACATCCGTACGGGCCAGGTCCCAGCCGAGCCGGGCGGCGGCCAGCGACACCGAGGACGGGTGGGGGAGGACCCGCAGCCGCTCCGGTCCCAGGACCCGGGCGAGGGTCGCGCCGATGCCGTGGAACATCGGATCGCCGCTGGCCAGGACGGCGACCCGGTGGTCGCGCTCGGCCTCGAACAGGCCCGGGAGCGCCGGCAGCATCGGGCTGGGCCAGGCTCGCCGCGCACCGGAAACGGATCCGGGGAGCAGGGCCAGCTGGCGCGGACTGCCGAAGATCACCGCGGCGTCCCGGAGCGCGACCTGGGCCGTACCGGAAAGGTCCGGCCATCCGCCGGCGCCGAGGCCGACGACGGTGACCGGCTCAGGGGTGTCTGGTCGCACCCGGTGAACCTATCCGGTTCCCGGGATCCGGAATTTCTCGGCCGGAGGTTGAGCCATCCGGCGACCGCGTGCGTACGCATTCCTGACGGCTTCCGAACCGAGACCGGGCCGTCACGTCGGCCGCAGGGGTGGCGGGCGCCGATAGACGACTGGTGAGCAGGTGAGGATGATGGCCATACCGGCCTTCCAGGACCAGCGTGAGCTACCGGACGACGACGACGGCTACTTCGCTGGGCTGCGCGCGGAATCGCGGGATGCGGAGGATTCGTGGTCGCGTACCCCCGCGCGAGCTTCCTCCCGATATGAGGACGACCGTCCCTCCTGGGACTCGCCGTCCATGCCCGCTCCCGTGACCACCCGCCGCGGGGATGAGCGCCCGTCCTGGGACTCCCCGTCCCGGGAGTCGCGCTCGTCACAGACCCGGCCCTCCTGGGATGCCCCGTCCCGGGAGTCGCGCCCCTCGTGGGACGGGCCGTCGCACGCCGCGCCCACCTGGGACTCGATGCCGGAGTGGCCCGAGCAGGAGCCCGACCCTCGCGCTCAGCCCGCCGACCCCTACCGGCGCGGCGAGGTCGTGGTCGAGTCGAACACCTCGCCGACCGGCTGGAAGGCCGGGACCGGGGTGCCGGTGCCGGAGGACGACCGCCCGCCGGCCGAGGCCACCTCGGGCAACCGGCTCTTCACGGTCATGCTGTTCTTCTCCGGCCTCGCCACCGCCGTCGCGCTCTGGCTCTTCGACACCCAGGCCGGCGCGGTCAACGACACCGCGACCCTGATGCTCGCCGCCGGGCGGATCTCCGGGCTGATCGCCGGCTACCTGCTCTTCATCCAGCTGCTGATGATGAGCCGGGTCTCCTGGCTGGAGGAGTGGGTCGGCTCCCGGGACCTGCTCCGCTGGCACCGCTGGCTCGGCACGTCGCTGCTGGTCATGGTGCTCGCGCACATCGTCACGATCGTCTACGGGTACGCGCTGCTCGCTCAGACCGGCGTCGTCGACCAGGCGTGGAACGTGGTCACCACGTTCCCCGAGATGATCAGCGCCACCATCGCCACCGGTCTGCTCGTCCTGCTCTCGTTCACCTCGATCCGGTGGCTGCGCACGCACCTGCCGTACGAGCTCTGGCACCTGATCCACCTCACCGGTTACCTGGTCCTGCTCCTGGGATACGGCCACCAGGTCGCCACCGGCGCCGACCTGAGCGGCCGGTTCGCCTCCTACTTCTGGCCCGGGCTCGGCGCTCTCGTGATCGCCGCGCTGGTCTGGGGACGGATCGTCGAGCCGATCTGGCTCAACGCGCGGCACCGGTTCAGCGTCGCCGAGGTGGTCGCCGAGGGCGCCAACACGTTCTCGATCTACATCGCCGCGAAGAACCTCGACAAGCTCCCCGCGCAGGCCGGCCAGTTCATGCGGTGGCGGTTCCTGAACGGCAACGGCTGGTGGCAGTCGCACCCGTTCTCGCTCTCCGCCGCCCCGAACCGGGAGTGGCTGCGCCTGACCGTGACGGTCGCCGGCCGGCACACCTCCAAGCTCGGACAGTTGCAGCCGGGCACGCCGATCTGGGCGGAAGGCCCGTTCGGCACGTTCACCGCGCAGCGCCGCACCCGGCGCCGGGCCCTGCTGATCGCCGGTGGCAGCGGGATCGCGCCGATCCGCGCGCTGCTCGAGGACATGCCGGCCGACACCATCGTGATCTACCGGGCCAGCCGGCCGGACGAGCTGGTCTTCCGGGCCGAGCTGGAGGAGCTCGCCGAGGAGCGGGACGCCTGGGTGCGCTACATCGTCGGCTCCCGCACCGATCCCGGCCCGCGACGCCTCTTCACCGAGGGCGGCCTGCGTGGCCTGGTCCCCGACGTGAACCGTCGCGACGTCTACCTGTGCGGGCCGCCCGGACTGGTGGACGCGGCGGTGGGGACGCTCAAGCAGCTCGAGGTCCCGGACAGCCAGATCCACCTCGACCCGTTCGAGTTCTGACCCCTCCACACCTGACTTTCTTCCGACCCTTCGCCCCACGACCCTTCGCCCCACGACCCTTCGCCCCACGACCGTTCGCCCCCCACGACCCTTCGCCCCCTACGACCTGGAGTTTTGCCATGCGCCGTAGTACCGCAGCAGCAGTCGGCACCCTCACCGGCGCGGCCCTGATCCTCGGGGTCCGCCTGAGCGTGCAGCCGCCGGCGGCACCGGACGCCGCGCCGGCCGCTCAGGAACTGACCGAGGAGCCGGCGCCCGCCGAGACCTCCGCCGCGGCGAAGAAGCCGGCCGCGAAAGAGTCCGCGTCCGCGGACAAGAAGAAGGAATCCGCCAAGCCGACCGAGGACGCCGGTGGTCTCAAGGCCGGCACCTACAAAGGCAAGGCCGTGCAGAACCCGTACGGCACGGTCCAGGTCACCATCAAGGTCAGCGGTGGCAAGGTCTCCAGCGCCAACGCGACGTACCCGAAGACCGGCTTCAGCGCGACGATCAACCCGGCCGCGGTCACCAAGCTCAACCAGGAGACCCTGACCGCGCAGAGCGCCAAGGTCGACGCGGTCTCCGGGGCCACGTTCACCAGCCAGTCCTACGTGACATCGCTGCAGGCCGCGCTGGACGCCGCCGGCGCGTGACCCGTGACCGGCCCCGCGCTGGACGCCGCCGGCGCGTGACCCGCGACCGGCCGTAGCGCGTAGGGTTTTTGCGTGCGCCACGTCGAGCAGGTCATGGGGACGGTCGTCAGCATCGAGCTCGCCGACGACCTGCCCGAGCCGCGGCTGCGGGAGCTGATCGACTCGGCGTGCGCGTGGCTGCACGAGGTCGACGCCCGGTTCAGCACGTACAAGGAGGACAGCGAGGTCAGCCGCCTCCAGCGTCGCGAGGTCGACCTGGCGGACTGCTCGGACGACGTGCGCCTGGTCCTGGAACGCTGCGCCGACCTGTGGCGGGAGACGGACGGCTACTTCGACGCGTACGCGAAGGGGCCGCTCGACCCGTCCGGCTACGTCAAAGGCTGGTCCGTCGAGGTGGCCTCGGCCCGCCTCGCCGCCGCCGGCTCCACCCGCCACCACCTGAACGCCGGCGGCGACATCCGGATGCGCGGCGCCGCCCCGGACGGCAAACCGTGGCGCGTCGGCATCCGCCACCCGTGGCAGGCCGACAAGCTGGCCTGGGTGCTCGCCGTCTCCGAGGGCGCGGTCGCGACCTCGGGCACGTACGAGCGCGGCGCCCACGTCTGGAACCCGCGCACCGGCGCCCCCGCCACCGGCCTGCGCTCGGTCACCGTCGTCGGCCCCGACCTGGCGGTCGCCGACGCCTACGCCACCGCGGCCCTGGCCATGGGCGAGCCGGGCCTGGCCTGGCTCGCCAAGCGCGTCGCCGAGGGCTACGAGTCCGCAGCCGTCACCGAGGACGGCCGAGCCTTCACCTCCCCAGGCCTCCCCGTCGCCCCCTGACGCCCCGCCGCCGCCAAAAGCTCCAACACCCGCGAACGCCGCGATCCGCGCTGCGCCGATCCGCGCTGCGCCGATCCGCGCCGCGTTGCG
>KL571267.1:0-1428 GCA_000715855.1 Actinoplanes liguriensis | reverse complement strand
CGCGCCGCGCTGCGTCGATCCGCGCCGCGCTGCGTCGATCCGCGCCGCGCTGCGTGCTGGCTGTTTGCGCGCCGCCGGTCAGAACTCCGCGAACAGGTAGGGCATCCGCCGCGGGAAGAGCGCCCCCAACCGCCCCATCGCGTCGGCGTCCAGCTCGCCGAGGCCGCGGGTGACGACCTCGGCCGGATCCAGCGCCCCGTAGGCCAGCGCGCTGAACCCGCCCGCCGTCAACGTCGCCGACGGAGTGCCACCGGGCTTGACCGTGAGCTGCCCGTCGTCGGCGCCGAGCTCCCACACCCCGCCGATCAGCTCGTCCCCGACGACCTCCACGGTGATCCCGCCGCTGCCCACCAGACTGCCGGCCAGCCCCGGAACGTCGAGCACGCGGACCATCGGAGCGTTGTGATTCGGGCTGTCCACCGTGGCGCTGGTGGTGACCGTCATGTCGGTGCCCCACAGCTCGGGGAACTCGTCGGCCCCGAGGAACACCTCGATCGTCGACACCTGGTCGACGTGGCGGGCGAAGAACTGGAGCAGCAGCGCACGGCCGAGCGGGCTCGTGCTGAACAGGTTCGACCCGAGGAGGTCGCCGCCGTGGTCGTCAATCCGGTAGCGCACCCCGCCGACCACCTCGTCGCCCACCCGGGCGAGCGCGACCCACAGCCGATCCTCACGGAACTCGGCGGCCCGCGTCTCGTCGAACACCGCGAACCCGTGGCGCTCGGCGAGGAGCCGGTGCTGCAAGCCGTCATACGCCGGGAAGCCCTCCCTGATCGGCACCCGCTCCACCGAACCGGGAAGATCGCGTCGCAGCAGCTCGGAAAGGCTCTCCGGGGTGAAGCGGGCCTTGCGCGAATGGGGAATGCCGACATAGCCGAACCGCGCGTAGAAACTCGGGCGGAACGGGTAGAGCGCGCTCACCGTGCAGCCCTGCTCGCGCGTCTGCCGCAGCAGCCGGGTCAGCAGCTCACGCACCAGGCCCCGGCGCCGCGCCGAGGGATGCGAGACCACCCCGGCGATGCCGGCCATGTCGTGCACGAGGCCGCGCACGTTCTGCCGCATCGGCAGGGAGGCGGCCGCGGCCAGGGTCTCGCCCGCCTCCTCGGCGATCAGGCACGTCGTCGTCTCGAAGTAGCGCAGTCGCTTCCGATAACGCTCGACCTCCTCCTCTGGTAAAGGCGACGGGCTGAACGCATAGGCCTGAAGGGGGAACGTGGTCGTCAGGCGCTCATCGACGCTGATCTGCCGGATCTCCATGTCCTCCATCCAACCGAACGTCGGCTCGGTCCCGCTCGCCGAATTCCCGGCCTGTGGATAACTGCGCGTCTGCGCTGGTCACGACACGCCAGGGGACCCCGGTTTGGAGAAGTCGCAGGTGACCGGCTATGGTTTTGTCCGTCGCCAGGGAGACCGGGCGGCCAACGCGGA
>KL571266.1:35057-38202 GCA_000715855.1 Actinoplanes liguriensis | reverse complement strand
AGCCGGGCAGAACCCGGCACCGCTGCCCTGGGCGAGCTGGCCCGGGCCGGTCAGCGTCGTCGCGGCCGGAGCGGCACTCCTGCTCCTGCTCGCCGGAACCGCCCTGCTGGCCGGTCGCCGGACCCTGAGCAAGGTGCTCTGAACGGGACCGCGCGGTCGGGTGAGCCGGCGCTCGCCGGTCGAACCGCCGCGCCGGTGACCACGCCGGGTCCGGAGAACGACTCGGCTCCTAAGATCGGTGGGTGAGCGAACCGCAGCTGCTTTCCGCCCACGCCGGCAACTGGACCGGCGACGGCACCGGTGTCACCGTGATCCTGCCGCCGCCCGGGACCGTGGGCTCCGGGGAGGTTCGTGGCGGGGCGCCGGCCACCCGGGAGTTCGACCTGCTGGACCCGGTCCGGTTGGTGGACCGGGTGGACGCGGTGGTGCTCTCCGGCGGCTCGGCGTTCGGGCTGGCCGCCGGTGACGGCGTGATGCGGCTGCTCCGGGAGCGCGGGCTCGGCTATCCGACCGGGCTCGGGCCGGTGCCGATCGTCGTCGGGATGTCGATCTTCGACGGTTCGGTGGCGGGCGTGCCGCCGGATTCCGGGTCCGGTCGTGAGGCGGCGCTGGCGGCTCTGCGCGGTGAGGAGTTCCGCACCGGGGTGGCCGGGGCGGGGACCGGGGCCCGGACGGGCAGGTGGCGTGGACGTCTCGACCCCGGCGGGCTGGGGCGGGCCGACGGTGCGGCGGGCGCGGCCCGGGTCGTCGCGCTGGCCGTGGTCAACGCGTGGGGCGATGTGCTGGGCTCGGAGGGCAGGCCGCTCTTCAGCGGTGAACCGGTGGAGCGGCCGGACACGCGGTTCGGGCGGGAGAACACGACGATCGCGGTGGTTCTCACCGATGCGCGACTCTCCAAGGCGGACTGTCATCTGCTGGCGCAGAGTGGGCACACCGGGTTCGCCCGGGCCCTGCATCCGGCGCACTCGCGCTATGACGGGGACGCCGTGGTCGCGCTGGCCACCGGAGAGGTGACCGAGGACGTCGACCTGGATCTGCTGCGCGCGGTGACGGCCGAGGTGATGGCCGAGGCGATCCGGGCGGCCGTGACGCACTGAGGCCCAGGCGGCTGTGATGCGCTCAGGGGGTGGCGGCACGGCTCACCGACGTACCCCCGGAAGGATTTTGGGTTTTTGCAGGTGTTATGACTGAGCCATGCTGGTTGACTTCGCCGCGCCGGTCAGCGCGTCCCCCGCCGAGGCCGAGGCCGCGGCCGTCTCCGCCGAGCAGGTCGGTTATGACGGGTTCGGCGCCGCCGAGACCAAGCACGACGTCTTCACCACCCTGGCCCTGGTGGCCCGCGCGACCGAGCGGATCCAGCTCCGGTCCGGGATCGCGGTGGCGTTCGCGCGCAATCCGATGACCGTGGCGGTGCTCGCCAACGACCTGCAGCTGATCTCCGAGGGGCGGTTCCGGCTCGGGCTCGGGTCACAGGTCAAGCCGCACATCGAGCGACGATTCTCGATGCCGTGGAGTCGTCCGGCGGCGCGGATGGAGGAGTTCGTCGGGGCGCTGCGGGCGATCTGGACCGCGTGGGCGACCGGCGAGCGGATGCTGTTCCGCGGCGAGTTCTACAAGCACACGCTGATGACCGAGTTCTTCGACCCGGGGCCGAATCCGCACGGGAACCCGCCGGTCGAGCTGGCCGCGGTGGGGGAGCTGATGACCTCGACGGCCGGGCGGGTCGCGGACGGGCTGCTGGTGCACCCGCTGACGAGCGTGGCCTACCTGGAGGAGAAGCTGGTCCCGGCCCTGCGCGAGGCGCGTGGCGGCTCGCTGGACGGCTTCGACCTGAGCCTGTCCCCGATGGTGGTGCTCGGCGCCGACGAGGCGCAGCGAGCGAAGGCGGAGGAGGCGGTGCGGCGGCAGATCGCGTTCTACGCCTCGACGCCGTCCTACCGCGCGGTGCTCGACCTGCACGGCTGGGGTGATCTCGCGGACCGGCTCACCATGCTGTCGCGCCGGCAGGAGTGGGTGGCGATGGGCGCGGAGATCACCGATGAGATCCTCGACGTCTTCGCGGTCGCCGGCGATGCGGCCGCGGTCGCCGGGCAGTTGAAGGCCCGGTTCGGCACGACGGCCGACCGCATCTCGCTTTACACCCCTTACGAGGCGGACCGCTACCAGATGGCAGCGGTCCGCGCCGAGCTCAGCCGATCGTGATGCTCTCCACCCTGTCCGGGTAGAAGGCGACGTGATCCTTGATCTCCGAGACCGCGTCGTAAGGCGCCTGATACTCCCAGATCGCGTCGACGGCGGTCGTGCCGTCGACGGTGATCGAGTAGTAGCCGGCCTCACCCTTGTAGGGGCAGTAGGTCTGCGTGCCGGTGCGCTCCAGCAGCGACTGGTCGACGTCGGCGAGCGGCACATACTGCACCGCCGGGTAGGTCGACTCCTGCAGGCTGAGCGCGTTGCGCGTGTCGGCCACCACCTTGCCGGCGACGGTCACCACGACCCGCTCGCCGGTCGGCGTGACGGTGATGGGGTGGTCGGGTCCGGGCTGCTTGCGAGGCCTGTCACTCATCGAGAATCCCTCCTGGGTCGGACCGCTCCAAAGCTACTACGGTGATCGGATGACGAACGCCGCGATCGACGCCGTGACGGATCTCGGGCTTGCGCACGAGGTGGTCCGGCACGGGCCGGTGAGCAGCGTCGCCGAGGCCGCCACGGCCCAGGGTGTCGACATTCAAGACCTGGTCAAGACCTTGGTGGTACGTCGTGGGCCGGACGCTTATCTGTTCGTGCTGGTGCCGGGGGACCGTTCGATCTCGTGGCCCAAGTTGCGGGCGCTGCTCGGCGTGAACCGGCTGTCGATGCCCGACGCCGAGACGGCGAAGGCCGCCACCGGATATGAGCGCGGCACGATCACCCCGTTCGGCTCCTCGACCGCCTGGCCGGTGATCGCCGATGAGCGCACCAGGGGCCGCACGATCAGCCTCGGGGCCGGCGAGCGAGGTGTCGGCCTCAGGGTCGGCGCCGACGAAGCGGTCGCCGCCCTGAATGGCACCTTCGCCGACGTCACTGAGTCTGATGGCCTCGCTTCGCTCGGCGGGCATTCCGCCCCTTCAGGTCGATGACGAGAGCACCGAAAAACATCTGCGCTTCG
>KL571266.1:34441-34815 GCA_000715855.1 Actinoplanes liguriensis | reverse complement strand
TTGTTTTTCGGCGCTCTCGTCATCGACGGGCGGAATGCGCTGGTGGTTCAGGCGAGATCAGGTCAGGACGGTCAGAGCGGGTCAGGCCTTGAGGGCCTCGGCTACGGCGTCGGTCAGGGGGGTGGTGGGGCGGCCGATCAGGTCGGTGAGGTCGGTGCCCGGGTTGTCGAGGGCGCCGTTCTCGCGCACGTGCACGTCGGTGTCCGCGAGGATCGCGGCGAAGCCGGCCGGCACGCCCGCCCCGGACAGGATCTCGACCAGCTTCTCGGCCGGCACGTCGGTGTAGCCGATCTCGGCGCCGAGCTGCGCGCCCACCTCGGCGGCCAGCTCGGCCATCGTGAACGGCCGGTCGCCGCCCAGCTCGTAGACGGCCC
>KL571266.1:31567-34213 GCA_000715855.1 Actinoplanes liguriensis | reverse complement strand
GCGTAGTCGAGCCGGGTCGCGCCCGCGATCCGTCCCTCGCCGGCGCTGCCCAGGAACCCGCCGGTCGCCTTCACGGTCGGGATCTGGCTGGTGTAGTTCTCGATGTACCACCCGTTGCGCAGGAACGAATGCGGCAGGCCGGACGCGGTGATCAGCTCCTCGGTCGCCTTGTGGTCGGCGGCGAGCAGCACCGGCGTGGTGTCGGCGCGCAGGATGCTGGTGTAGGCCACGAAGCCCACCCCGGCCGCCTTGGCCGCGTCGATCGCCGCGGTGTGCTGCGTGAGCCGGTTGCCCGGGTCGCTGGTGGAGACGAGCAGCAGCTTGTCGACGCCGGCGAACGCGCTCGCCAGGGTTTCCGGCCGGTCGAAGTCGGCCTCGCGCACCTGGACGCCGCGGGCGAGCAGGCCGGCCGCCTTCTCCGGGCTGCGCACCGCGGCGACGATCGAGCCGGGCTCGACACCGCGGTTGATCAGGGTGTCCACGACGAGGCGGCCCAGGTGTCCGGTGGCGCCGGTGACTGCGATGGTGGTCATGGCGAACTCCTTGAAGATTCAACGACGAGTGCTGCCTCAGAGAATGCACTAACTTTTCGAAAGTGCCAACCCTCAGTGTGCGCCGTCACTCCGGAAAGTACGGCGGAACTGGGTATTCTCACGTCCATGACTACTGATCCCGTCGACGACCTGATCCCCAGCGTCTTCGCCCGGGACTGCACCTCCCGGTTCGTGCTCGGCAACGTGACCGGCAAGTGGGGCGGTCTCGCCCTCGCCGCGCTGCACGACGGCAGTTACCGATTCAACGCCCTGCGCCGCCGGGTCGACGGCGTGAGCGAGAAGATGCTGGCCCAGACACTCCAGGCGCTCGAGCGCGACGGCCTGGTCCATCGCGAGGTGCAGGCCACCATCCCGCCGAGGGTGGAGTACAGCCTGACCCCGATCGGCACGCGCGTCGCCGCGAAGATGAAGGAGCTGATCGAGCTCGTCGAGGGCGAGATGGGACACATCCGGGGGGCTCAGGAGGCGTACGACCGCGACCACGCGGCCGACGTGCGATAGGTTTCCACGCGTGAGCGCGTCGATTCAGCCCGATGTCCCGCCGTCCGGCACCGGTTGTGTGGAGTGCCTCGAGTCCGGCGGGTGGTGGGTCCACCTGCGCCGATGTGCGCAGTGCGGGCACATCGGCTGCTGCGACACCTCCCCGGCGCAGCACGCCACCGCGCATTTCCGGCAGACCGGCCACCCGGTGATCCAGTCGTTCGAGCCCGGTGAGGACTGGTTCTGGAATTTCGAGACCGAGGAGGCCCTCGACGGCCCCGAGCTGGCTCCGGCGCACAGCCGCCCGGAGAGCCAGCCGACGCCCGGCCCGGCCGGCTCGGTCCCCGACGACTGGCGCTTCAAGATCAACCGCTGACAAAGGTCGGACACCGGGGTCTGCACCCGGATTAAAACCGAGTAAACCGTACGAACGCCCCTCGTCTTCCTCAGGTGATCCGGCGCACAGCCGAAATTGTGTGCAGTCGGACAACCATGGGGGGAAGATGCTCGGCCTGGAAAACCTCGGCACAGCCAAGAGGCTGGGCATCATTGTCGCCACCGGGACGGTGACGCTCGCCGGCATGGGGGCCATCGCCCTGCTCGGTCAGGATCGGGTGGCCGACCAGGGCCTCAAGGTCAGTCAGCTGATGTGTGGCTCGGCAGCCCTGAACCACCTGAACAACCGCCAGAGCGAGTTGAAGGTGGACGCCTACCGGGCCGCCCTCGGACAGGACGTCTCGCAGGACGTGATCGACGACATCCAGTCCTCGGTCGACGCCTCCGCGGCGATCTTCGACTGCGGGCTGCCCACCGCGATCACCGATCAGTTCAAGGGCTACTCCGGCGACTTCGACGCCTTCAACACGTTCATCAAGAAGTTCGTCGACGACGGCGTGGCCAACCCGAAGTCGGTGCTCGGCCGGATCGACGAGATCCCCGAGATGAACAACAAGACCGACGACGAGCTGGACGCGGTCACCGAGATCGTCGAGGCCCAGATCGCCACCGAGAAAGCCGACATGGACAAGGCGATCACGTCGACCCGCTGGACCGCGATCGTGGTCATGCTGGTCGGCCTGGCGCTGCTGATCGGCATGGCGATCCCGATGGTCCGCTCGATCCTCAACCCGATCCGCAAGATCGGCAAAGTGATCGACGCGCTGGACAACGGTGACCTCACCGAGCGCAGCGGCATCACGTCCCGCGACGAGCTGGGCACCATGGCGCAGGGCCTGGACCGCACCCTGGACAAGCTGCGCGAGTCGATGACCACCATCGCCAAGGACTCGGACTCGCTGGCCACCGCGTCCACCGAGCTCGCCGCGGTCTCCGCGGAGATCGCCTCCGCGGTCGACAACACCGACCGGCAGAGCTCCTCGGCCGCGGCCGAGGCCGACGAGATCTCCCGCAACGTGCAGAGCGTCGCGGCCGGCTCGGAGGAGATGGGCCTGTCGATCCGGGAGATCTCCCGCAACGCCGCCGAGGCCGCGCAGGTCGCCTCGATCGCCGTCTCCGAGGCCGCCCGTGCGACCGAGAGCATCCGCCGGCTCGGCGAGTCGTCGGCCGAGATCGGCAACGTGATCAAGCTGATCACCAGCATCGCCGAGCAGAC
>KL571266.1:22712-31337 GCA_000715855.1 Actinoplanes liguriensis | reverse complement strand
GCCACCATCGAGGCCGCCCGGGCCGGCGACGCGGGCAAGGGCTTCGCCGTGGTCGCCAGCGAGGTCAAGGACCTGGCCCAGGAGACCGCCCGTGCGACCGAGGACATCGGCGCCCGGGTCACCGCGATCCAGCAGGACACCGGCGGCGCGGTCGAGGTCATCAACCGCATCTCCGAGGTCATCGCGCAGATCAACGACTTCCAGACCACCATCGCCTCGGCGGTGGAGGAGCAGACCGCCACGACCGGCGAGATGAGCCGCAGCATCGGTGAGGTGGCGGCCGGCTCCAACCGGATCGCCTCGAACATCAACGACGTCTCGACGGCCAGCGGCGCCACGGTCAGCGGCGTCAACCAGACCCGCGAGGCCAGCGAAGAGGTCTCCCGGACCGCGGAGGAGCTGCGGGCGCTGGTCGGCGGGTTCAAGTTCTGACGACGTACCGAAGCATGGTTCTGTTGCTGAATCCGGATTAACCGGAAGGCCGGTCGCGGGCGCGACCGGCCTTCCTCATGTCCGGGCCGGTTCTGCCGATGGGAGGGCTCATGCGCACCGGGACCGTCCAGCAGGGGACGGCGGCGCTCGACGACACGCTGCTCTCCCGGCGACGGATGGTCGAGGCCGCCGCCCTCGTCTCGCGGTCCATCGGGATGGTGGTGAGCCTTCTCTACGGGCTGGGCATCGGCGGGATCGGCCCGTCGGCGGTCAACCCCGCGCTGGCCGCGGCCTGCCTCGGCGGCGCGGGGGTGATGGCCGTGTCGAGCGCGCTGTCCGTGCTCGGCATCCGGCGGCCCGGCTCGCGGTGGTACACGCGTTTCAGCGCGCTCCAGGTGCTCCTGGACACGCTGACCGTGGTGGTGTTCGTGGTCTTCACGCAGCGGTACACGGCGCAGGTCACCTGGCCGCTGCTGAGCCTGCCGATCGCGATCGCGGCGATCCGGCACCAGCTCTCCGGCGCCCTGGCGATCTGGGCGGTCACCTCGGCGGCGCTGCTGGTGATGCCGCTGCAGGCCGGTGAGGGCGTCGGCGCGATCTGCATGAACATCATGATCGCGGTGATCACCGGCTCGCAGTCCAGCGCGTTCCAGCGCCAGCTCAGCACGTTGCAGCAGGTGCGGCGCGAACTGCAGCACCAGGCGTCGCACGACAACCTCACCGGGCTGCCGAACCGGGCCCAGCTCGCCGGCCGCGCGGAGCAGTGGTCCGGGCGCCGGCTCGCCGTGCTGCTGCTCGACCTGAACGGGTTCAAGCAGGTCAACGACGTCCACGGGCACGCCGCCGGGGACAAACTGCTGCATCAGGTGGCGCAGCGGCTGCACGGCGCGATCGGGTCCGGGGACATGGCCGGGCGGCTCGGCGGCGACGAGTTCGTCGTGCTGCTGCCGGACGCCGACGCGGAGACCGCGGCCCGGGCCGGCGCACGGATCCGGGAGGCGATCACGCGACCGGTGTCGATCGGTGACGGCCGTGAGGTGGCCGTCGGCGTCAGCATCGGCGTGGCGGTGCGCCCGGCCGGCGGCGCGGCGGACCTGGACGCGCTGACCGCGGAGGCCGACGTGGCCATGTACCGGGAGAAACACGCCGGGCGGGCGGCATGATGCACCATCTGACGTTCCGCGACCCGGGCGTGCCGTTCCGTCCCCGGCGGCGTTGAGACCTGGTACCCCCGGTGGGAGATTCCTGAGCGCCTCGGCGGTTGACCGAGGCGCCCACGCGGCTCCGGCCGCGGTCAGACGCCGCCCAGCCGGGCCGGTCCGGCAAACGGTCCGGCTGGGCGGCCCCTCCCGGCGTCAACTCGGCTCGCCAAGATCAAGACCAGGACTTCAGGACATCCGGTACGGTCGCGGCCCTGCTCGGTTCCGGAACGCTTGCCGGCGTACGGCCGAAGCGCGGCGCCGGAGCCGGTTGCAGCGTCCCGCCCACCTCGACGAAGGCCGACCGCGCCCGGTTGTGCGGATGCCCCGGCGCCTCGGCGGGCGTGAGCACCGGGCTGACGCAGGCGTCGAGTCCCGCGAAGACCTGCGCCCACTCGTCCCGGGTCCGGGAGGCGAACCGCTCGGTGAAGACCCGTCGCAGCTCCGGCCAGCGCCGGCGCTCGAACTGCGCCGGCAGATCCGGGTCGTCGTCCAGCCCCAGGCCCTTGAGCAGCGCCGCATAGAACTGCGGTTCGAGAGCGCCGACCGCGAGATACCCGCCGTCCGACGCCCGGTACGTGTCGTAGAACGGCGCCCCGCCGTCGAGCAGGTTCTCCCCGCGCCCGCCCCGCCACATCCCGTCGCTGATCATCCCGTGCAGGAACGTGGTGAGCAGCGCCGACCCGTCCACCATCGCGGCGTCGACGACCTGGCCGCGCCCGGAACGCTCCCGTTCCAGCAGCGCGGCGAGCACCCCGACGGCGAGCAGCATGCCGCCCCCGGCGAAGTCGGCGAGCAGGTTGATCGGGGCGTGCGGGCGCTCGCCGGGGCGGCCCAGCGGCTCCAACGCACCGGCGATGGCCAGGTAGTCGATGTCGTGTCCGGCCGCGGAGGCGAGGGGGCCGTCCTGCCCCCAGCCGGTCATCCGGCCGTACACCAATCGGGGGTTGATCTTCTCGCAGGTCTCGGGGCCGAAGCCGAGGCGTTCGGCGACGCCCGGGCGGTAGCCCTCGACCAGCACGTCCGCCTTCTCGACCAGCGCGAGCAGACCGGTCAGTCCGTCCGGGGTCTTGAGGTCGAGGGTGACCGTGCGGCGGCCGCGCTGGAGCGGGCCGGCCTGCGGAACGAGCGGTCCCGCTCCGCCGGGCAGGTCCACCAGCACGACGTCGGCGCCCAGGTCGGCCAGCACCATGCAGCCGAACGGGCCGGGAGCGAGCCCGGCCAGTTCGACGACGCGAATCCCCGTTAACGCGCTCATGCTGTGCCTTCTGTTGGCATGCTCTCCTGGCCCTCGCCTGCGATGTCGTCGAGAGGTGCGGGTGGCTGCCGCTCGGTGCAGTCGCTCATGCCGGGGCGAATCTGTCGCCATAGCGTGCGGCCAGCTCTGCAGCGCGGCCCTTGAAGTCGGGGTGCTGCTCGACGTACCGGATGACGCCGCCGGTCCAGGCCGGGAAGCCGATGCCCAGGATCGAACCGATGTTGCCGTCCGCGTCCGTGCGCAGCACGCCCTCCGCCCGGCAGCGCAGCGCGTCCAGGGCCTCGCTGAACAGCAGCCGCTCCTGCAGGTCGGCGAAGGGCACCGCGCGACCCGCCTCGGTGGCACGATCGGCGAGCGCGCTCCACAGCTTGCCGCGCCGCCCGTTCTCGTACGTGTAGAAGCCTTTCCCGGACGACCGTCCCGCCCGGTCGTGCTCCTCCAGCATCTCCTGCACCAGCGCGTGCGCCTTCTCGTAACCGGCGTTCACCCCGGCTGCCACATAGGCCTTGTGGATCTTGCCCATCAGCGTGAGCGTCACCTCGTCGGCCAGGGCAAGGGGTCCGGTCGGGTAGCCGGCCTGCAGCGCCGCCTGCTCCACCGACGCGGCCGGCACCCCCTCGGCGACCATGGTGACCGCCTCGTTGATGAACTGGCCGATCACCCGGCTGGTGAAGAAGCCGCGCCCGTCGTTGACCACGATCGGCGTCTTGCCGATCTTGCGGCCCAGGTCGAACGCGCGGGCGATCGCCGCGTCCGAGGTCTGCTCGCCGACCACGATCTCCAGCAGCGGCATCTTGCCGACCGGGGAGAAGAAGTGCATGCCGATGAAGTCGGCCGGCCGGGACACGCCCCCGGCCAGGCTGGTAATCGGCAGCGTGGACGTGTTCGAGGCGAGCAGCGCGTCCGGCGCAAGCACCGGCTCGACCTCGGCGAACACCTGGTGCTTGAGCTTCGGGTCCTCGAAGACGGCCTCGATCACCACGTCGCAGCCGCGCAGGTCCTCCACGTCCGCGGTCGGCGTGATCCGGGCCAGCACCGCCGGGTCGCCCTCGGCGACGGCCCGTGCCGCGGCCTCGGGCGTCACGTCCTTGACGACGACGTCGAGACCGGCGCGGGCGCAGGCGTACGCGATTCCCGCCCCCATCATCCCGGCGCCCAGCACCGCGACCTTGGTGGCCGGCGCGACCTCGGCGGACGGGCGGGCCGCGCCGCCGTTGACCGCCTTCATGTCGAAGAAGAACGCGCCGATCATGTTCTTCGCGATCCGGCCGGTGAGCAGCGTGATCAGCCGCCGGGTCTCGATCGTGAACGCGGTCTCGATGTCCACCTGCGCGCCCTCGACCGCGGTCTCCAGGATCGCCTCGGGGGCCGGCATCCGGTTGCCCTTGAGCTGCTTGCGCAGGGTGGCCGGGAAGGCCGGCAGCATGGCGGCGAGCTTCGGGGTGGCCGGGGTGCCGCCGGGCATCCGGTAGCCGGGCCGATCCCAGGGCTGGGCCGCGTCCGGGTTCGCGGCGATCCACTCCCGGGCCTTCGCGATCAGCTCTCCGGGCGTGGCGACCACCTCGTCGATCATGCCGGCGTCCCGGGCGGCGGCCGGCTTGAGCCGCTTGCCGGTGAGCAGCCAGACGGTCAGCGCCGGGGCCAGGCCGAGCATCCGCACGGTCCGGGTGACGCCGCCGGCCCCGGGCAGCAGACCCAGCGTGACCTCGGGGAACCCGACGCGGGTGCCGGGTGCGTCCAGGGCGATCCGGTGGTGGCAGGCGAGCGCGATCTCGAAGCCGCCGCCCAGGGCCGCGCCGTTGATCGCGGCGACGACCGGACGCCCGTACGTCTCCAGGCGCCGCAGATCCCGCTTGATCGTCCCGAGCAGCTCGAACAGCGCCGGCGCGTCCTCCGGGCGGGCCTGACTCATCGACGGCAGGTCGCCACCGGCGAAGAACGTGCTCTTCGCGCTCGCCACGATCACGCCGGTGACCTGCTCCTTCTCGGCCTCCAGGCGGTCGAGGGCGGCGGTCATCGCGGCGACGTAGGCCGCATTCATCGTGTTGGCCGATTGGTCCGGGTCATTCATCGTCAGAGTGACGATTCCGGCGTCGTCCCGCTCATATGAGATCACGCGAAGTCTCCAACCCGTTCGATGACGGTCGCGACGCCCATGCCGCCGCCGATGCAGAGGGTGACCACGGCCCGGCGCAGGTCACGGCGTTCCAGTTCGTCGACCACGGTGCCGACGAGCATCGCGCCGGTCGCGCCGAGCGGATGGCCGAGCGCGATCGCGCCGCCGTTGACGTTCACCCGCTCAGGGTCCAGCTTCAGATCCCGGATGTACTTGAGGACCACCGCCGCGAACGCCTCGTTGATCTCGAACAGGTCGATGTCCGAAATTGCGAGGTTCGCTACCTCAAGTGCCTTGATGGTGGCGGGCGTCGGCCCGGTCAGCATCAGTGTGGGGTCGGCGCCGCTGACGGCCGCGCCGACGATCCGCGCGCGCGGAGTCAATCCGGATTCGCGTCCGAGACGCTCCGAGCCGATCAGCACCAGCGCGGCGCCGTCCACGATCCCGGAGGAGTTGCCGGCGTGGTGGACGTGCTCGATCTCCTCCAGCCAGTGGTACTTCTGCAGCGCCACCGCGTCGAACCCGGCCTGCTCGCCGATCGTCGCGAAGGACGGCTTCAGCTTCGCCAGCCCGGCCCGGGTGGTGTCCGGCCGCGGATGCTCGTCCGTGGTGAGAACGTCCAGGCCGCTCGGGTCGCGCACCGGCACGATCGAGCGGGTGAACGCGCCACCGGCGATCGCCTTGGCGGCCCGCTCCTGCGACTGGATCGCGTAGCCGTCGACGTCGTCACGGCTGAAGCCCTCGATCGTCGCGATCAGGTCGGCGCTGATCCCCTGCGGCACGAAGCTCGTGGCCAGGGCGGTCTCCGGGTCGAGGAACCAGGCGCCGCCGTCCGAGCCCATCGGGTTGCGCGACATCGACTCGACGCCGCCGGCCAGGATCGCGTGCTCCCAGCCGGAGCGGATCCGGGACGCGGCCTGATTCACCGCCTCGAGACCGGAAGCACAGAAACGATTGAGTTGTACGCCGCCGGTGGTGTCCGGCAGCCCGGCCACCAGCGCGGCCGCCCGTGCCAGGTCGCCACCCTGCTCGCCGATCGGCGTGACGATGCCCAGAACGAGATCCTCGATCAACGTCGGATCAAGACCGGGACTTCTTTCCCGCACGGCGTCGATCAGTCCCGTGACCAGGGTGATCGGTTTCGTCCCGTGCAGCGCGCCGTTGTCCTTGCCCCGGCCTCGGGGCGTGCGGACCGCGTCGTAGATATAGGCCTCAGAGGGCACGGGCGATCAGCTCCTTCATGATCTCGTTGGTGCCGCCGTAGATCTTCTGGACCCGGGCGTCGGCGTACATCCGGGCGATCGGGTACTCGGTGGTGTAGCCGTACCCACCGAAGATCTGCAGGCAGCGGTCGACGACCTCACACTGGCCCTCGGTCAGATAGAGCTTGGCCATGGCGGCGGTCGCCACGTCCAGTTCACCCCGGTGGTGCCGGACGATGCAGTCGTCCAGGAAAACTCGTGACGCGCGAGTCCGGGTCGCGCACTCGGCCAGCACCATGCGAGTGTTCTGGTGACCCACGAGCGGCTTTCCGAAGGCGATTCTTTCTTTCGCGTACGCCGTGGCGAGCTCGACGGCACGCTGCATCGCGGCCACCGCGCCGACGCCGATCACCAGCCGTTCCTGGGGGAGCTGCTGCATCAGCTGGTAGAAGCCGGTGTTCTCGGCGTCCGCCCCGCCCAGGATGTTCGCGGCCGGCACCCGGAGCTCATCGAAGAACAGCTCCGCGGTGTCGTTCGCGTGCAGCCCGATCTTCTCCAGGTTGCGTCCCCGCCGGAAGCCGGGCGCGTCGTCGTTCAGCTCGCAGACCAGCAGCGATATGCCGTGCGCCTTTGCGGACTGATCGGTCTTGACGGCCAGGACCAATAAGTCCGCCAAATACCCATTGGTGATGAAGGTCTTCGAGCCGGTCACCAGGAAGTCGTCGCCGTCGCGAACGGCACGGGTCCGGATCGCCTGGACGTCCGAGCCACCGTCCGGCTCGGTCATCGCGATGGCGCCGATCATCTCGCCCGAGCAGAGCGCGGGCAGCCACCGCTGTTTCTGCTCCTCGGTGCCGTACGCGTTGAGGTAGCCGGTCACGATCCCGCTGTGCACGGCCAAACCGAGACTGCCCTCGCCGGCCATCTGCTGCTCGTGCAGCATCACCGCCTCGTGGGTGAAGTCGCCGCCCCCGCCCCCGTACCCCTCCGGGATCGAGAGCCCGAGCAGGCCGAGCTCGCCGGCCTTCAGGTAGTGCTCGCGATCGGGATGGCCCTGCTGTTCGAGGCGGGCGGCGTGCGGCACCACCTCCTTGAGGAAGAAGGTGCGGGCCATCTCGGCGAGGTCGTCGTGTTCCGGCTTGCGCCACGGCTCGGCGTAGCCGTCCAGTCCAGGCGTCGACATTGACATACCCTCGATCACTATTGGCGCTGTGTCAACAAGGCCGTGATGAATTGGCGGCATCCATCTGTCGCCACGATCGAGGCATTGACGAAACGTACATCTCGGATCGCGATGAATCGACGTGCCGTAGGGTCACGATCGTGTCGTCAGCAGGAACGCCGCCCAGCCCGGTCGCCGGGGCGCTGCGCCCGCCGGTGATCCGGCGGCGCCGGCTGGAACCGGACGCGCGGCGCGAACAGATCATGTCCGTCGCCGTGCGGTTGTTCGGCGAACGGCCGTACGCGGAGGTCTCCACCACCGACGTGGCCCGCGGTGCCGGAGTGGCGCGCGGGCTCGTCAACCACTACTTCGGGACGAAGAAGGAGCTTTACCTCGAGGTCGTCCGGGTGATGCTGACCGTGCCCGAGGTGGCCCTGGAGGGCCTGCCCAGCGGCGGCCCGGCCGAGCGGGTCGACGCGATCGTCACCTGGTTCCTCGACGTCGTCTCCCGGCACAGCACGTCCTGGTTGGCCGCGATCACCGCCGGCGGGATGGCCGGGGACACCGACGTCGACCAGGTGATCGCCGAGGCGATCGACGTGGCCGCCGAGAGCATCCTCACGGCGACCGGGCTCGGGACCGACCCCGGGGAGGCGCGGCGGGGGATGGCGCGGGCCTATGTCGGGATGGCCACCTACACCGCTCGGGAATGGCTGCAGCGGGGTGTGCTGACCCGGGACCAGGTGCACACCCTGCTGACGACCACGCTGCTGACCATGGTCGAGAAGGTCTTCCCTCAGGCCGCCTGACCCTTGACGCCCGCCCCGCTCCCGCCCGTCTCGCTCCCGGCGGGGCCGTTCTTGCTGCCGACGTCCGCGCCGGCCGCTCCTGTCTTGCTACCGGCGTCCGCTTCGGCCGGGGCCGTTTCGCTCTCGGCGTCCGCCGCGGTCTTGCCTGTCTCGCTTCCGGCGCTCGCTCCGGTCGGGACCGTTTCCCTGTCGGGGCCCGCTTCGGCCGGGACCGTTTCGCTCTCGGCGTCCGCTTCGGCCGGGGCCGTTTTCCTCGTGGCCGCCCGGCTGACGGCCCGTGCGCCGAGACCGGCGGTGAGCAAGGCCAGCGCCGTCAGGAACAGGCGGTCCGGAACGGATTCGGCGTTCGCCACCAGGCCGAACAGGGTGTGGCCGACGGTCGCGCCCAGGGCGGCCCCGAGCAGATGGGCGGGGGACCGGGCGGCGCTCCAGCGGCGCAGTGCCACG
>KL571266.1:20538-22493 GCA_000715855.1 Actinoplanes liguriensis | reverse complement strand
CGGCGACGATCGCCGCGGCCGTGGCCATCGGGGCGAACGCCCAGGCGCCGTGAGTGAAGAACGACTGCTCGGCGCCGGCGAACGGGAAGAGCATCGCGAGGAACGCGAACGCGGCAGCGCCGGTCACCAGCGCGGTCACGGCCGGCGAAGGAATCCCCGAGGACGGGGCTGGTGCCGGGGCGGGCTCACGCCGTACGCGCAAAGCCGCAAGCGTGACCAACAGCGCTGCCGCAAGAATGACAGCGACCGCGAGCAGCGGCATGGTGTAGCCCGGATCCTCCGCCGGCGGCACCGTGACCCGCAGCAGCAGCGCGCCGAGCGCGGCGACGACGCCCGTGACGATCAGGCCACCCCCGCGCAGGTACGGCCGGTGGCCGTGCCCGGCGAACAGCGCCTCGGCCAGCACGATCGGGACCGTGATGCTGAAGACCGGGTGATAGACCAGGTTCAGCTCGGTGTAGGCGCTGTTGACGCCGAACAGCCGGGGTGCCCAGTCCGCGGCGCCGTAAAGATGCGGGCTGGTCAGGCTCTGCAGGACCAGGCCCTCCTCGACGAGGCCGTAGGCGAGACCGAGCAGCAGCATCATCGGGAACCCGCCGCCGGTGCGCCGGACCACCTCGCGGATCAGCAACGCCCCGGCGCCGTAGATCGGCACGAAGATCGGGAAGACCCAGAGCCGGCTCAGCGGGAGGTTGCCCAGCATCAGCTCGGCGACGACCGGCGCGAGCAGGACCAGAGTCCAGGCCGCCTTCCGGTTCCGTGGGCGGGTGTCGACCGGAACCGGCGCGTCGAACGCGGACCGCACGGTCCGTAGATTCACCGTGATCACCAGCGCGGCCAGGAGCAGCACCTGGACGCCCTCGACGACCCGCAGCCACACCGGGTACTCGGCGCTGAGCAGCAGCCAGCCAACCCCTGCCAGCCCGGCCGCGGAGACGATCCGGACCCGCCGCAGCGCGCGCGGGTCGCCCCTGAGGAGCTGGCGGACGAACCGCGCGTAGAGAACGGCCACGCACAGGATCGGCAGCGGCCGGGTCCACAACGTCCGGGACAGGGCCGCCGGATCCGCGGCGGGGTGGTGTCCGTGCTGGTAGGCGAGGATCGGGCCGTGCAACAGCAGGGTGATCAACGCGAAGATCACGCTGACCGCCAGGTTCGTGATCAGCAGGACGACAACGGTCTTCTTGGTCATGTCTCGACGCTAGGAATTCCCGATGCCCCGATCCTCCGGCGCGAGGACGGTCTTCGATCTGCGACTTCAGGATGACCTCGGCCGCACCACCCCCAGGTCGTAGGCGAGGACGACCGCCTGCACCCGGTCCCGCACGTCGAGTTTCCGCAGGACGGCGGAGACATGCGTCTTCACGGTGGCCTCGGCGACGGTCAGGTGGGTGGCGATCTCGGCGTTCGACGCGCCGCGGGCCAGCAACTCCAGGACCTCGCGCTCGCGGCCGGTCAGCCGGTCGAGGCGGGTGTCCGCGCCGGGCGGGGTCATGTCCGCGGCGACGAAGTGGTCCAGCAGGCGGCGGGTCGCGGTCGGTGCGAGCAGGGCCTCGCCGCGGGCGACCACCCGGATCGCCTCGACGAGATCGCCCGGGCGGACATCCTTGAGCAGGAAGCCGCTCGCTCCGGCCCGCAGCGCCGCGTAGAGCGACTCGTCCAGGTCGTAGGTGGTCAGCATGACACGCGGGGTGGGTCCGCCGCCGCGGTCAGCCGCGCCGTCGCGGTCAGGCCGTCCATCCCGGGCATCCGGACATCCATCAGCACGACATCGGGCCGCGCCTGGGCCGCGATCCGGAGCGCCTGCTCACCGTCGCCCGCCTCGCCGACCACCTCGAGGTCGTCCCGCGCCTCGATGATCATGCGGAAGCCGACCCGGACCAGCGCCTGATCGTCCACGATCAACACCCGGATGCTCATTCGGCCGCTCCCCACGGACTGTCTCTTATACACAT
>KL571266.1:19368-20253 GCA_000715855.1 Actinoplanes liguriensis | reverse complement strand
GTGTTGCCGGAAGCGCCGCCGCCGCTGCCGTCGTCGCGCACCTCGACCGCCACCGCTGTTCCGGTGACGCGGACCAGCACGTCCGCCCGTTTCGCGCCGGAGTGCCGCAGCGTGTTGGTGAGCGCCTCCTGCACGATCCGATACGCGCTGAGCTGCACCCCGGCCGGCGGCTCGCCGTCACCCTCGCGACGCACCGTCACCGCCAGCCCGGCCGCGCCCATCGCCGCGGCGAGCTGCCCGATCCCGCCCAGACCGGGCTGGGGTGGGGCGTCGTGCGGCTCATCACCCTCACGCACCGTACGCAGGAAGGTCCGCATCTCGGCCAGCGCCTCACGCCCGGCCGCCTCGGTGCGCCGGATCGCCTCCCGGGCCTGGGCCGGGTTGAGCTCGAACACGTCGTCGGCGGCCGCGGCCTGCACCACCATCACCGACACCGTGTGGGACAGCACGTCGTGCAGCTCCCTGGCGATCCGGCCGCGCTCCTCCAGGACCGCCTGCCGCTGCTCCGCCTCCCGGCGCGCGCCACGGGCCCGGCCCAGCGCACCCCAGCTCCACGCCAGCAGCGACGCGCCCAGCCACCCGGCGGCCAGCAGCCACCGCCCCTGCAGCGCGGCCGCCCCGCACACCGCGGCGATCGTGCCGCCCAGCGCCCAGAGGCTCTCGGCGGCCGGTTTCGCCCACGCGTAGGTGCAGAGCACGACGAACGCCAGCCCCGCGCCGAGCCCCGGAACCAGCAGTTGCAGGATCGCCCCGGACAGCAGGATCCCGGCCGTGACGCT
The DNA here is from genome assembly GCA_000715855.1 of Actinoplanes liguriensis. Taxonomy (GTDB): domain Bacteria; phylum Actinomycetota; class Actinomycetes; order Mycobacteriales; family Micromonosporaceae; genus Actinoplanes; species Actinoplanes liguriensis. The sequence continues at coordinate 19,474 of KL571266.1, read as the reverse complement.
GCGTGGCGCCCGGTCCAGCCGCGACAGCGCGGCGACCTGCCCGGCAGCGAGGACGATCGCGAGAACCCGCCCCGGGATCGGCGGCAGGCCGGCGACGTCCTGCCAC
>KL571266.1:17679-19137 GCA_000715855.1 Actinoplanes liguriensis | reverse complement strand
AGCGACGTCCTGCCACAGCACGGGCGAGACCAGGACGACGGCGAGCAGCAGCAGCGCCCGCCGCCACCGCGGCGACAGCCGGGCCTCGTAGCCGTCCCCCATGACCCAGAACCCTACTTCCCGCCCGTCACGGCCAATGATCTTCATCGTGGCGCGGTCCCGCCGGAACTTCTGGGGAGTGAAGACGGGTGGACAAAACGGCAGACCCGGCGGAGCGTCAGCTCATGGCTGACTACCGGCAGACCTACCAGCGCAGCATCACGGATCCCGAGGCGCGCACTGGACCGGCACGTCGAGCAGGGGCGCGGGGAGCAGACGGCGCTGATCTACGACAGCCCGGTCACGGGGGTGACGAGGACCTACACGTACGCGCAGCTCCAAGACGAGGTCGCGGTCTTCGCAGGGGCACTGCGCAGGCTCGGGGTCACCCGTGGCGATCGGGTCGTGATCTACATGGCGATGGTGCCGGAGACGGTCGTCGCGATGCTCGCCTGCGCTCGGCTGGGCGCGGTGCACTCGGTGGTCCTCGGCGGCTTCGGCGCTCGCGAGTTGGCGGCCCGGATCGACGACGCGCGTCCGAAAGTGATCGTCGCGACGTCGTGCGGGATCGAGGCCGGGCGGGCCATCCCCTACCAGCCGATGCTGGACGCCGCCCTCGCCGCGGCCACCCACGTCCCGGACCGGCGGGTGATCCTGCAACGCCCCGAACAGCCCGCCGAACTGCTCAAGGAACGAGACCTGACCTGGGCGGAAGCGATCGCTGACGCGGAACCCGCCGAGTGCGTGCCGGTCCGCGCGACCGACCCGCTCTACATCCTCTACACCTCCGGGACGACCGGCCGCCCCAAGGGCGTGGTCCGCGACAACGGCGGGCACGCGGTCGCGTTGCGGTGGTCGATGGAGAACATCTTCGACGTACGCCCGGGGGAGACGTTCTGGGCGGCGTCCGACGTCGGATGGGTGGTCGGGCACTCGTACATCGTCTACGCGCCGCTGCTGGCCGGGGCGGCCACCGTGCTCTACGAGGGCAAGCCGATCGGCACACCGGACGCCGGAGCCTTCTGGCGCGTAGCCGCCCAACATCGCGTGACCAGCATGTTCACCGCGCCGACCGCGTTGCGTGCGATCCGCAAGGAAGATCCGGAGGGCAAACACCTTTCCGCGTACGACATGAGCGCCCTGCGCCTGCTCTTCCTCGCCGGCGAGCGGCTGGACCCGCAGACCTACCGCTGGGCGGGTGACCTGCTCGGCGTGCCGGTGATCGACAACTGGTGGCAGACCGAGACCGGGTGGCCGATCGTGGCCAGCCCCCGGGGGATCGAACCGTTGCCGACCAAGCCGGGGTCGCCGTCCCTGCCGATGCCCGGCTATCGGGTACGCGTCGTGGACGAGTCCGGAAATGATCTGCCGCCCGGCGCGGAGGGCTCGATCGTGATCGAGTCTGTCTCTTATACACAT
>KL571266.1:15350-17479 GCA_000715855.1 Actinoplanes liguriensis | reverse complement strand
CTGCCTGCCGACGTTGTGGCAGGACGATGAGCGGTACGTCCGCTCGTATCTGACTGCTCATCAAGGCAACTACCTGACTGGAGATGGTGGGCGTTTCGACGAGGACGGTTATCTGTACGTGCTGGGCCGCACCGACGACGTGATCAACGTGGCCGGGCATCGGCTGTCGACGGGCGCGATGGAGGAGGTGCTGGCCGGCCACCCCGCGGTCGCCGAATGTGCCGTGATCGGCGTCCACGATGCGGTGAAGGGCCAGGCGCCGCGTGCCTTCGTCGTGCTCAAAGCCGGTGCGGACCCCACCGGCCTCGAAGCGGACCTGGTCGACCGCGTGCGCACGCAGATCGGCCCGGTCGCTGCCCTGCGCCGGGTGGACGTGGTCCCGGCGCTCCCGAAGACCCGATCCGGCAAGATCCTCCGGGCGACGATGCGCGGCCTCGCCGACGGTGCGGACACCCCGGTCCCGTCGACGATCGAGGACCCCGCCGTGCTCGACGCCCTCCGGCCGCTGTTGCGACCTGCCGATTGAACCACGCCCCGAAGCTCACCCGCGGGTTGTCCACATTGTTGCTTCATCCACAGCCCGGCCCCCGGAACCCCGCCCTTCCCGTAAGAATGGCGAGTGGGCGGTCTGCCCCCTTGGTTGGGGTGGGGACCGGAAAGTGGCAGGCCGCAGGGCCCGGCCGACCACCCACGGCTGGCCGCCCCGTGGTTGTCCGGGCGGTACGACCAGGGCCGGCCCGCTGGGGCCGACCGTGGTTATCCGGGACGCATAACCACGCTCAGCCCTAGCCGGCTGTTCTCGGCTGGGACTGGCTGTGGTTATCGGGGTCGCATAACCACGGTGGGCCCTAGCTGGCTGTTCTCGGCTGGAACCGGCGGTGGTTATCGGGGTCGCATAACCACCGTCAGCGCCAGCCGACTGTTCTCGGCTGGGGTCCGGCGTGGCTATCTGGGCTGCCCAACTGCAGCACGGCCCAGCTGGGGGCGGCCGGCTGGGGCTCGGCGTGGTATCGGTGGACAGCTGGGTGCGGCTGGCTGGGGCTCAGCGTGGAATCGGTGGCCGGCTGGGGCGGCTGGCTGACGCCCAGCGTGGTATCGGTGGACAGGTGGGGGCGGCTGGCTGGGGCTCAGCGTGGAATCGGTGGCCGGCTGAGAGCAACGGCCAAGGTCCAGCGCGAGGTCGTCCGACCCCAGCGGCGCCCCGACGTCGATACGAGACATCCCCAGCCGAGAAAGAGGCGAGTCAAACGCCCCCGAACACGGGCGTGCGGCACCGGTGGAGGTCGGTGCCGCACGCGGCCTGGGAAGGGAACCCGTCAGTGGCTGGTGCCGCCGGGCCCCATCGCCGTCAGGAACTTGTCGCGGAAGGCGTTCATCGGCCATACCGGCGCGTTGGCCGCCGGCTTGATCCCGTCGGTCCAGCCCCAGCCGGCGATGCGGTCGAGAACGGCCGGGTCCTTGGCGACGATCGTGATCGGCACGTCGTGGCTGGCGTCGTCGCCGGTCACGACCGGTGACGGCTGGTGGTCGCCCAGGAAGACCATGACCAGGTTGTCCTTGCCGTACTTGGCGATCCAGTCGGTCAGCGTGGTCACCGTGTACTGGACCGACTTGCCGTACTGGGACCGGACCGTCGCGGACGCCTTCCAGATCTGCGTCTTGGTCGGCTGCTTGGCGACGATCGCGTTGTAGACCGAGCCGTCCCCGACCTGGTCCCAGTCCATGAACTCGGGCAGCGGCGCCCACGGCGTGTGGCTGGAGACCAGCGGCATCTCGACGAAGAGCGGCTTGCGGCCGGCCTTGTTGTATTCGACCTCGTTGAACTGCTTCAGCGTGTACTGGTCGGGCATCGGCGCCCAGCTGAAGCGCGGCCCGTTGTAGCCGAGGTTCCGGCTGTCCCAGACCCGGTCGAAGCCGTAGAAGTTGCCTTCGGGCCAGGCCCGGGTGGCGCCCGGCATGACGCTGACGGTGTCCCAGCCGGCGGAGCGGAACAGGTTGGGCAGGGTGAGCCGGTTGCTGGCGGTCAGGTTGCGGTACCGGCTCTGGTTGTTGATCCACAGGCCGGACATGGTGGTCGAGTGGGCGAGCCAGCTGCCGCCGCCGAAGGCTGTCTCTTATACACATCTCTG
>KL571266.1:12917-15171 GCA_000715855.1 Actinoplanes liguriensis | reverse complement strand
CCAGCCGCTGCGGCTGCTGAAGCCGGCCGCTTTGAGTTTGGCGGTGCCGGCGTCGAGGACCGGGTCGACGCCGGGCGCCAGGTTGGGCGCTTCGACGGCGTTGCGGCCGTAGCTCTCGACGAAGGTGAGCATGACGTCCTTGCCGGTCAGTCCGGTGAGCAACTGGTCGGGCGGGACGTTCTTGTACGCGTCGACCTGGACCTCACGGTTGAACGCGGCCTCGTTCTTGACTCCGGCCCGGGCCTGCCCGGCGCGGTCCCAGGCGTAGCTGACCGTGGTCCGGGCGGCGAGCGGCACGCCCGCGATCATGGTCGGCACCCCGAGGATCAGGGACAGTGCCCAGGCGACGGCGATGCCGGCGCCGGTGAACGCGGATTTGCGCCGGTCTTCGCCGAGCAGGGTGGTGACCCGCAGCATGGCCCAGATGGTGAGGCCGAGCACCCCGGCGATCAGCAGGGCGATCGCGGCGAGGGAGCCGACCAGTCCGGCGGTGCCGTAGGAGTCGCGCACGAAGTCGTACGCGTCGTCGAAGAGCACCCAGTCGAGGACCGGGTCGAACGGCCGCGCCAGGACGAAGAAGAAGCCGATGTCCAGGCACTTCTCCAGGACCAGCCAGCCGAGCCCGACGGCGCCCAGGATCGCGGTGATCCGTCGTGCCCTGCGGGGCAGCACGATCAGCACGGCGATGATGATCGCGGCCTCGATCGGGATCCGGACGAAACTGCCCAGGGTGAGGCGCTTCAGGATGTTCGGGAACAGCAGTTCGGCGAGAACGATCAGGCAGGCCAGGACGGTCAGGCTGCGCCCGACCCACGGGTGCCGCAGAGCTCGGCGTACGCGACCGGGAGTCTTTCCGCCACCCGATGCTGAAGCCGAGTCCGCCGAAAGCGCGTCAGGCGTGGGCGAGTCGGACGAAGACGAAGGGGTCGGCTCGTCGACAAGGTCAGGTTGCACGACATGGGGAACGGACGGTTTCCGCGGATGGTTCAAGCCGATAGGAGGAAACACACCGGTCCACAAAGGACTACAGTGATCACCGTGCGTGGTGGCTTGCTCTCTCTCGTGTTCAAGGTCCTCGGGCTGTGGTTCGTCGCCACCGTGCTCGCCTGGCCGGTCGCCGTGCTGGTGGAGGGCGGTGGTGACCCCGCCGAGCGGAACTGGGGCTGGTTCTGGCTGCTGTTCACGCCGGCGCTCGCGGTCGCCGTGGCGTGGTGGTACAGACCGGCGCGGATCGGCCTGCGGCCGGCGCCGCTGTTCGGCCGGGCCGCCGCGGTCCTGGCCGCGACCGCGCTGACCGTGGTCGCCTGGCACGCGGCGGGCCTGCCGTGGTGGAGCCTGCCGGGGCTGGCCGGTGGGAATGTGCTGGTCGCGGTGCTCGCCTGCATCGGCGCGTGGGCCGCGCTGGACCGGCTGCCTCCGGCCTACCTGGCCGGGCTGGGCGTGGCGGCGGTGGCCGGCGCGATCGTGCTCGGGGCCTCGATGAAGACGAAGAGCCTGGCCGAGGTGGTGACGGGCTCGGCCACGCGGGGTGGCCTGGCGCTGGCGATCGTGGAGTTCGCCGGGATCGGTGTGCTGCTGGTGGCGGTCTGGCGGCTGATCGACCAGTGGCGCACCGGCACGCTGGGTTACGCGACCGACCGCGGCCGGGGGCACTGGCCGCCGAAGCCGGGTCAGATCTGGTTCGCCGACGTCCCGTTCGAGGAGTCGGCCGGCGAGTCGAAGGACCGGCCGGTCCTGGTGTTGCGGCAGGCGGGGCGGCAGGCAGAGATCCTGAAGATCACGAGTCAGGACAAGTCCGCCCATCCGGATTTCTACCTGTTTCTCCCGCACGCCAAGTGGCACCGCGTGCTGAGCAAGGACAGCTGGCTGGAGCTGCGCCCGCAGCGACTCGACTACCAGCGCTTCCGCGACCTGCGAGGCCTGGCCCGCTTCGGCACCCTGAGGGTGGTCAAACGCCGCGAGAAAGCCGCGAAGGCCGCCGCCTGAGGGGGCGGTCAGGCGCCGCGAGAAAGTCACAACGGCCACCGCCTGAGAAAGCGGCAGAACGATGTCACGGACATCACCGCTCTCTTGCCTTTTTCCTATGTGACCTATAGGAAATAGGGAGAGGAGGTCGTCCATGCGCCACTTTCCCGCCATCGTCGCCGTCACCGCCCTGCTGCTGGCCGGTGGCTGTTCCGCCGGTTCCTCGGGCAGCACCGCCGACGCCGGCAAGCCGGTCAGCGGCGGCTCGCTCACCTGGGCCGTCGAAACC
>KL571266.1:3189-12687 GCA_000715855.1 Actinoplanes liguriensis | reverse complement strand
GATGTGTATAAGAGACAGCACCAGTACGCCCAGGCAAAGACCCGGCTGCTGGTCTGGAACACCTTCGAGGCCCTGCTCACCCACGACGACAAGGGCGGCTTCCTGCCCTGGCTGGCCAGCGGCTACGAGGTCTCGCCGGACGGCCGGACGTACACCTTCACGCTGCGCACCGACGTCACCTTCTCGGACGGCACGAAGTTCGACGCCGCCGCGGTCAAGGCCAACATCGACCAGCTGCTCGCCCCGAACTACGCGCCCGGCGTCGCCGCCGTCCAGCTCAAGAACCTGGACCGGGTCGAGGTCAAGGACGCTTCGACGGTCGTCTTCCAGCTCAAGAAGCCGGATGTGTTGCTGCTGGACTTCGTCTCCTCCCCGCAGGGCGCGCAGATCTCGCCCAAGTCGCTGAAGGAGGCGAAGAACCTCAAGGCGGGCGGCCCCGAGCTGGCGGGCACCGGCCCGTTCGTCATGGACCGCTACACCCCGGGCCAGGAGGTGCATTTCACCAGGAATCCGGCCTACAACTGGGCGCCGGCGAATGCCGGACACAGCGGTCCGGCATACCTCGACCAGATCACCTACCGCTTCCTGAAGGAGTCGTCGGTGCGTGTCGGCGCGCTGACCTCCGGCCAGGTCCAGATCGTCGAGGGCGTCCCGGCCACCGACGAGTCGCTGGTCAGCGCGAACCCGGACCTGTCGCTGCAGCGCGGGCTGAACTCCGGCTCGGCGTACTCCTACTACTTCAACACCGCGCACGCGCCGTTCGACGACGTCAAGGTCCGGCAGGCGTTCCGCGAGGCGCTGGACGTGCCCGCGGTTCTCAACGGGGTCTACCGGAACACCGCGACCCGGGCGTGGAGCGTGATCGGACCGACCAGTCCGTTCTATGACAAGTCACTGGAGGGCACCTATGGCGGCGATGCCGCGAAGGCGAATCAACTGCTCGACGAGGCCGGCTGGTCGACCAGGGACGCCGAGGGCTTCCGGACAAAGGACAACAAACGATTGACGGTACGTCTGGTGCAGTCCGCCCCGTTCATCCGTGATCGCCGTGACGTGCTGGCGCAGGCGATCCAGGCGGCGGTGAAGCAGAGCGCGGGCATCGACGTGCAGGTCCAGCTGGTCGACCAGGGCACCGCCACGAAGGCGCTGACCGACGGCGCGTACGAGCTGTTCGACAACTCCCGTGCCGACACCGACGCCGGCGCCGCGCTCAACCTGCTGCTGTACTCCACGGGTTCGATCAACCGGACCGGTTACAAGAGCCCGGAGCTGGACAAACTGCTCGACGCCGCGGTCGCCACCACCGACCAGGCCGAGCGCACCGAGCTGTACCGGCAGCTGCAGAAGCTGGTGATCACCGACCAGGCGCTGGTGGCGCCGCTCTACGCGCCGCAGGATCAGATCGCCGCGTCGAAGTCGGTCGGCGGCGTCGGGTTCGAACCCACCGCCGGTGTCCCGGTGGACGCGTACAACCTCTGGCTGAGCAAGTGATCACGGCGATCCTGCGCCGGGCGGGGGCGGGCGTGCTGGTCCTCTGGGCCGCCGCGACCGCCGCCTACCTGGCGCTGCTCGCCGCCCCGGGCAGCACGGTCGACGCGATCATCGGCGACGGCGCCGACACTCCGGGCATCCGCGCGCAGATCACCTCGGAGTGGCACCTCGACCGTCCGGCCGTCGTGCAGTACCTGGACTTCCTCTGGCGGGCGGCGCACGGTGACCTCGGCCGGTCGTACCTGTTACAGCGCCCGGTCTCCGACGTGATCGGCAGTCAGCTGTTGCCGACCGTGAAGCTGGCCGCCGCCGCGGCCGTGTTCGGCGTGCTCCTCGCGCTGGTTCTCGCGCTCGTGGCTCGCCGGCTCACCTCGACGTTCGGGCTGGTGCTGGTCTCCACCCCGCCGTTCCTGATCGGGATCGTGCTGCTCAGTGTCTTCTCGTTCCGTCTCGGCTGGTTCCCGGTCTCCGGCGACCGGGGCTTCGCGGCCCTGGTGCTGCCGGCGATCACCATGGGCCTGCCGATCGCCGGCACCCTCGCACAGGTGCTGCGGGACGGCCTCGACCGGGCGCTCGACGAGCCGTTCGCGGTCACCGCCCGGGCTCGCGGCCTGCGGGAGAGCGCGGTGCTGACCCGGCACGCGCTCAAGCACGCGCTGCTGCCGGCCGTGACGATGCTCGGCTGGTCGTTCGGTGTGCTGATCGGCGGCACGGTGATCATCGAGCAGGTCTTCGGCCGGCCCGGGCTGGGCCAGGTCACCGTGCAGGCGGTCAACGCCAGTGACCTGCCGGTGGTGCTCGCCGTGGTGATCCTGGCCGCGGCCGTCTTCGTCGTGATCAACACCGTCACCGACCTGGCCTACCTGCTCATCGATCCCCGGTTGCGAAGGAGCTGAGCGATGACGATCGCCCTGACCCGTCCCCGGACCGTCCGTCTCCGCTCCCTGCGCCTGGCCCGGCCAGGTGTCGTACTGGCCGCGATGTTCTTGATCCTGGCTTTGATCGCCGCGGCGTGGCCGGGCCTGTTCGCCGGCGACCCGCTGCGGGCCGATCCGCTGCACGTCCTCGAAGCGCCGTCCGGCACCCACTGGTTCGGCACCGACCAGCTCGGCCGGGACGTCTTCGCCCGGGTCGTGCACGGCGCCCGGCACTCGCTGTCGATCAGCGTCTCGGCGACCCTGATCGCGGTCGGCTCCGGCATCCTGCTCGGTCTGCTCGCCGGGCTCAGCCACAAGCTCGCCGACGAGGCGCTGAGCCGGTCGTTCGACGCATTGTCCGCGTTTCCGCTGGTCCTGCTCGCGCTGTTGTTCATCGCGATCGCCGGGACCGGCACCACCAGCCTGATCGTGGCGATCGGGCTGTCGCTCGTGCCGCACTTCGCCCGGGTGGTCCGGGCGCAGACGTTCGTGGTCCGGCGGGCCGCGTACGTCACGCACGCCGTCGCGTTCGGCGCGCCCCGGTCCCGCCTGGTGCTGCGGCACGTGCTGCCCAACGTCCTCGGTCCGATCCCGGTCCTCGCCGTGATCGGGCTCGGCGAGGCGATCCTGCTCGCCGCCGGCCTGAGCTTTCTCGGCATGGGCCCGCAACCACCGTCGCCGGAATGGGGCGCGATGATTTCCGAAGGCCGTGGCTACCTGCACATCGCCTGGTGGGCTTCGGTCCTGCCGGGTCTGGTGGTCACCGCCACGATCATCTCCCTGACCGTCGCCGGGCGTTTCTTCCAGCGCCGCTTCGAGGGACGGGAACTCCCATGATCACCTTGGAGGACCTGCGGGTCACGTTTCATCTGCCGCGACGCACGGTGGAAGCCGTCCGCGGGGTCAGCTTCACCATCGAGCCCGGCGAACGTGTCGCGATCGTCGGCGAGTCCGGCTCCGGCAAGAGCGTCACCGCCCGCAGCCTGGTCGGACTGGCCGGTCCGGGCGCCCGGGTGGACGCGACGACCCTGGAGATCGACGGCCGGGACGCGCGCCGTTTCGCACCCCGCGACTGGCGGCACCTGCGTGGTGGTTTCGCCGGCCTGATCCTGCAGGACGCCCTGGTCTCTCTCGACCCGCTGCGGACGGTGGGCGCCGAGATCGCCGAGGTCCTGCGGATCCATTCCAGCAAAACCCGATTCGAGCGTACGAAGGAAGCCCTCCGACTCCTCGAAGAAGTCCACGTCCCGGAACCGGAGCGCCGCGCCGGGCAGTACCCGCACCAGCTCTCCGGCGGTCTGCGCCAGCGCGCCCTGATCGCCTCCGCGCTGGCCGGCGGCCCGAAGCTGCTGATCGCCGACGAGCCCACCACCGCCCTGGACGCCACCGTGCAGGCGCAGATCCTGAAGTTGCTCGCCGAGCGCCGCGAGACGCTGCTCCTGATCAGCCATGACCTGGCCGTCGTGTCCACGCTTGCCGACCGGGTGCTGGTGATGAAGGACGGCCGGCTCGTGGAGAGTGGCGCCACTCGCAAGCTCCTGTCCGGAGCTGATCACCCGTACACCCGGCAGTTGATCGCCGCTGCAAGCGGCCGCCGGCGCGGGACCACTTCCGAGCCGGGGCCGGTGGTCATCGAGGCGACCGGGCTGCGCAAGGTCTACGGCGATCGGGCCGTGGTGCGCGACGTCGGCGTGACGATCCGGCGCGGCGAGATCGTCGGCCTGGTCGGCGAGTCCGGCTCCGGCAAGACGACCGTCGCGCAGTTGCTGTTCGGGCTCGTCGAACCCACCTCCGGCCAGGTCAGATTCGAGGGTCAGCGGTTCAGCGGGGTGCCCGAGCGGGCCCGGCGGCCGCTGCGCCGGCGGCTGCAGTTCATCGCGCAGGACCCGCTGTCGGCGTTCGACCCGCGCTGGACGGTCCGGCGCATCGTCGCCGAGGCCCTGCCGCGCGGCGAGCCGGTGGCGCCGGTCCTGGAGCGGGTCGGGCTCGGCGAGGAGGTGCTCGACCGTTACCCGCGGCAGCTCTCCGGCGGGCAGCGGCAGCGCGTCGCGATCGCCCGCGCCATCGCCCCGCGACCGAGTCTGATCATCTGCGACGAGCCGGTCTCCGCCCTCGACGTCTCGGTGCAGGCACAGGTGCTCGACCTGCTCGCCGAGATCCGCGAGCGGGACGGGACGGCGCTGCTGTTCATCTCGCACGACCTCGGCGTGGTCCGGGATCTGGCCGACCGGGTGCTGGTCATGCACGACGGCCAGGTCGTCGAGGGAGGGACGTCGAAGTCCGTTTTCGAGCAGCCGCAGCACGAGTACACGCGCCAGTTGCTGGCCGCCGTGCCCACTTTGGAGGTTTCAGCATGACATTACGGATTGCGGCCGCTCTGAACGGCGACTCGTTCGACGCGGCCGACTGGATCTCGGCGGCCCGCGAGGCCGACGAGGCGCTGCTGGACTTCATCACCTTCGACGACGCGTTCGGCAGGCGTGGGCCGGACGCGGTGCTGGTCGCGTCGCGCGTCGCGCCCCTGACCCGACATGTCGGACTTGTGCCGGTGGCCACGACGACCCACACCGAGCCGTTCCACCTCTCCACCGCGCTGGCCACCCTCGACTGGGTCAGTCACGGCCGGGCCGGCTGGCAGGTGCGTGTCTCCGCGGACCCGGCCGAGGCGGACCTGCTCGGGCGTCGCGCGCCGCTCGGCTTCGACGACCTGTTCACCGAGGCGGCCGACGCGGTCGAGGTGGTGCGCCGGCTCTGGGACAGCTGGGAGGACGACGCGATCATCAAGGACGTCGCCACCGGCCGGTTCGTCGATCGGGACAAGTTGCACTACGTCGACTTCGCCGGGGAGCACTTCACGGTCAAGGGGCCGTCGATCGTGCCGCGGCCGCCGCAGGGACAGCCGGTGATCGCCGCGCTGACCCACCAGGCGCGGGTCTGGGAACGCCTGGACGTCGACGTCTACTTCGTGACGCCGTCCGACGTGGACAGCGCCGCGACGATCGTCCGTCAGCTCCCGGCCAGGAAGAAGGTCTTCGCCGACATCGTGGTGTTCCTCGACGCCGACCAGGAGACCGCCATCCGCCGCCGGGGCGCGACCACCTCCGACGCGGCGGTCTTCGCCGGCACTCCCGCGCAGCTCGCCGGCCTGATCGCGGGCTGGGAGCCGTCCGGGATCGCCGGGGTCCGGCTGCGTCCCGGAGCACCCACCGACCTGACCGCGATCACCCGCGACCTCGTCCCCGTGCTGCGGGAACGCGGCCTGTTCGAGCCCTCCACCGCCACCACGCTGCGCGAGCGCCTGGGCCTGCCGGTGGCGGTCAACCGCTACTCCCCGGAGGCCGCGAATGCCTAAGCAGATCATTCTCGCCGCGCACTTCCCCGGCGTGAACAACACGACCGTCTGGAGCGACCCACGCTCGGGAAGCCAGATCGAGTTCGCGTCGTTCGAACACCTTGCGCGTACGGCGGAGCGGGGCAAGTTCGATTTCTTCTTCCTCGCGGAGGGCCTGCGCCTGCGCGAGCAGCGCGGACTGATCCACGACCTGGACGTGGTCGGCCGCCCGGACACCCTGACCGTGCTCGCCGCGCTGGCCGCCGTCACCACGCACCTCGGGCTGGCCGGGACGCTGAACGCCACCTTCCACGAGCCGTACGAGCTGGCCCGCCAACTGGCGACGCTCGATCACCTCTCCGGCGGGCGGGCCGCGTGGAACGTGGTCACCTCGCACGGCCCGTTCTTCGGCGAGAACTTCCGTCGCGGCGGGTTCCTCGACCACGCCGACCGGTACACGCGGGCCGGCGAGTTTATCGAGGTCGCCCGGAAACTGTGGGACTCGGACGCGGGTGAGTTCCAGCACACCGGTGAGCAGTTCGACATCAAGGGCCGGTTCGGGGTGCCGCGCAGCCCGCAGGGACGCCCGGTCGTCCTGCAGGCCGGGGACTCCGCGCAGGGGCGGGACCTGGCCGCCCGGCTCGCGGATGCGATCTTCTCGCGGCATCACCACCTGGAGGATGCTCAGCGGTTCTATCGCGACGTCAAGGACAGACTTCCCGCGTACGGACGTGATCGTGACTCTCTGAAGATCATCCCGGGCGTCTCCTACGTGCTGGGGGACACCGACGCCGACGCGCAGGAGAAGGCGCACTACATCCGGCGGCAGCAGGTCACCCCGCAGACCGCTGTCCTGCTGCTGGAGCAGCTCTGGAACCGGGATCTGTCCTCCTACGACCCGGAGGGGCCGCTGCCGGCGGTGGATCCGGTGCTCGACGAGGCCGACACGATCATCAAGGGCCGGGCCGGGATGTTCCCCGACCGGCTGAAGACCGCGAACGAGTGGCGGGCGATCGCCGAGGCGAAGAAGCTGTCGATCCGCGACCTGGTCATCGAGGTCACCGGCCGGCAGAACTTCATCGGCACGGCCGACCGGGTCGCCTCGCTGCTCGACGAATACGTGCAAACCGATGCCTGCGACGGCTTCATCCTGGTCCCGCACCTGACGCCGGCCGGGCTCGACGACTTCGTCGACCAGGTCGTCCCGCTGCTGCAGGAGCGCGGCGTCTTCCGTTCCGAATACTCGGCGAGCACGCTGCGCGGAAACCTGGGGCTGGCATGAAATTCCTGCTGCTCACCCTGATCACCTACTTCGACAAGGACAAGAGCCCGGCGCAGCGGCTGCGCGAGGTCGTCGACAGCGCGGTGCTCGGCGAGGAGCTGGGCTTCGACGGGTTCGCGGTGGGGGAGCGGCACGAGCGGCCGTTCCTGTCGTCGGCGCCGCCGGTCATCCTCAGTCACATCGCCGCGAAGACGTCCACGATCCGGCTGTGGACCGGGGTCACCACGCTCAGCCTGCTCGACCCGGTGCGCGCGTTCGAGGACTACAGCACGCTCGACAACCTCTCCGGCGGGCGCCTCGAACTGATCGTCGGCAAGGGCAACGGCACCGCCCAGGCGCAACTGTTCCACGTCACGGTCGAGGACCAGTGGGAGCGCCAGCGGGAGAGCTACGAGCTGTTCCGGCGGCTCTGGCGCGAACCGAAAGTAACGTGGGAGGGGCAGTTCCGGCCGTCGCTCACCGACGCCGAGACCTGGCCGCGACCGCTGCAGCAGCCGATCACGGTGTGGCACGGCAGCGCCACCAGCAGGGCGTCGGTCGAGCTCGCCGCGCGATACGGCGATCCGCTGTTCTCCGCCAACGTCACCAACCCCATCGAGCCGTACGCCGAATTGATCGATTTCTATCGTGAGCGGTGGGCCTTCCACGGGCATGATCCGGCCACGATCCGGATCGGCGCCGGCAGCGCGGGTTTCTACGTCGCGCGGACCTCGCAGGAGGCGCTCGACGTGTACCGGCCGATCTGGCAGGCCCGCATCGACCAGTTCCGCAAGGTCGGCGTGGAGCCGGTCTTCCCGACGATCGAGGACGCCGTCGAGCGCAGCTCCGCGCTGATCGGCAGCCCGCAGCAGATCATCGACAAGGTGCACCGTTACCACGAGCGGTTCGGGCACGAGGTCACCCACCTGTCCGCGGACACCGAGGGCCTCACCGAGAAGCAGCAGCGGGCTTCGCTGGAACTGTTCGCGAGCGAGGTCGCCCCCGTGCTACGCCAGTTGAAAGGGCGGTAGATCCGATGTCCGTACCCCTCTCGATCCTTGACCTCGCGCCACTGGTCTCCGGCGGTGACGTCGGCGACGCGCTGCGCCGCACCCTGGATCTGGCGCGCAGCGCCGAGCACTTCGGCTACCACCGCTACTGGGTGGCCGAGCACCACTTCACGCCCGGCGTCGCGTCCGCGCAGCCGGCGCTGCTGCTCGGGCAGATCGCGGCGGTGACCGAGCGGATCCGGCTCGGCTCGGGCGCGGTGCAGACCGAGCACCAGACCGCGCTGTCCATCGTGGAGCAGTTCGGCCTGCTCGACGCGCTCTATCCGGGGCGTTTCGACCTGGGGCTGGGCCGTTCCGGTCAGGCCAAAAAAGAAGCGCTTCGCTTGAAGAATGAGGCGGCGCCGCAGGAGGAACGCGTCGTCGACGGCCTGCTCATCCCGAAGCCGTTCTCCTGGGCGCCGATCTTCGCCTCCGACCGGACCGCCCTGGCAAGCAGCCTGCTCGCCCAGCCCGGCGCCGAGCCGCTCGGCCTCGACGAGATCCTCGACCAGATCGGCGGGCTGCTCGCCGGGCCCTACGGCGACGGCAAGGGCAACGAGGTGACCGCGGTCCCCGGGGCCGGCGCCGACCTGGAGATCTGGCTGCTCGGCAGCAGCGGCGGGGAGAGCGCCCGGACGGCCGGCGCCCGGGGACTGCCGTTCGCCGCGAACTACCACGTCGCGCCGGCGAAGGTGCTGGAGGCGGCGGCCGCGTACCGGGAGTCGTTCGTGCCGTCGGCGAACCTGGCGAAACCGCACCTCATGGTCTCGGCCGACGTGGTCGTCGCCGAGGACGACGAGACCGCCCGGCGCTTGGCCGCGCCCTACGCCCACTGGGTGCGCAGCATCCGCACCGGCCTGGGCGCGGTCCCCTTCCCCAGCGAGGCGGAAGCCGCCGCCGCCACCTGGACCGACGAGGACCGGGCACTGGTCGCGGACCGGGTCGACACCCAGTTCGTCGGCTCACCGGCCACGGTCGCGGCCGGGCTGGAGACGTTGCGCCGGGTCACCGGGGCCGACGAGCTCCTGGTCACCACGATCACCCACGACCACGCCGACCGGGTCCGGTCCTTCGAGCTGCTGGCCAAGGAGTGGGCCGGCTGACCCGGAGGACCGGTGGATCCCCGGGGTCCCGGGCCCGGGGGTGACCAGGGACCGACCAGTGGTTGTCACGGGCTCGGCCGGGTGGGTCGGTGGGCCAGTCTTCTCATCGAGAGATCGAAGACGAAGGGAAGACCAATGACCACCGACGCTTCCGGACCCACCCGCCGGACGGTTCTGCAGGGCGGCCTCGCGGCCGGCATCGCCGTGGCCACCACCGCCACCGTCGCCGGCGCGCTGAGCGCCACCCCGGCCAGCGCGGCCGGTGCGGCCGCCGCCACCAGCGCCCCGGCGACGACCGGCGCTTCCAGGATCACCCCGTTCCGGGTCGACATCTCCGGCTCGCGGC
>KL571266.1:0-3011 GCA_000715855.1 Actinoplanes liguriensis | reverse complement strand
CAGAGATGTGTATAAGAGACAGCTCGCAGGGCGTGCAGCTCGCCGCGAACCAGGCCGTCGCCAAGTACTGGGCGACCCGGTACGACTGGCGCCGCTTCGAGTCGAAGATCAACGCGCTGCCGCAGTTCACGACCGAGATCGACGGCCTCGGCATCCACTTCATCCACGTGAGGTCGAAGCACAAGGACGCGCTGCCGCTGCTGCTCACGCACGGCTGGCCGGGCTCGATCATCGAGTTCATCGACGCCATCGGCCCGCTGACCGACCCGACCCGCTTCGGTGGCAAGGCCTCGGACGCGTTCCACGTGGTGATCCCGTCGATCCCGGGCTACGGCTTCTCCGAGCAGCCCGACGAGCTCGGCTGGGGCGCGGCCCGCGTCGCCACCGCCTGGGGCACGCTGATGAGCCGCCTCGGCTACACCAAGTGGGTGGCGCAGGGCGGCGACGTCGGCGCGGCCGTCACCGACACCCTCGCCCGCCTGGCCACCCCGGGCCTGGCCGGCATCCACATGAACCTGTTCGTCTTCGCCCTCGCAGGCGTGCCGGTGCCGCAGGACACCGCCGAGGAGAAGGCCGCGTACGCCGCCCTGCAGGACTTCCAGAAGACCGGCAGCGCCTACACGCAGGAGCAGGGCTGGCGCCCGGAGACCATCGGCTACGCGCTCTCCGACTCGCCGGCCGCGCTCGCCGCGTGGATGCTCGACCACGACACCGACAGCTACACCAAGATCGCCAAGGCGTTCACGGGCGGCTCGGCGACCGGCAACCTGACCCGCGACCACGTGCTGGACAACATCTCCCTCTACTGGCTGACCAACACCGGGGTCTCCGGCAGCCGGATCTACTGGGAGAGCAACCACCCCGCGGCCGGTGGCGACGGCAGCCTGCCCCCGATCACCGTGCCGGTCGGTTTCAGCGCGTTCCCCGGGGAGCTGTTCCAGGCGCCGAAGAGCTGGATCTCCGCGTACTACCCGACGGTGAACTACTACAACCAGCCGGCCGCGGGCGGGCACTTCGCCGCCTGGGAGGAGCCGGAGCTGTTCGCCACCGAGATGCGCGCCGCCTTCCGGGCCGTCCGCTAACCGGAACTACGAGAAGTGTTGTAAGCAGCGAACGAGCGCCGATCGCCCCGCCAAGCAGAGCGCGGGGCGACGGCGTTCAGCTCGTCCAGGCCGCCCGCGGAGAGAACCACGTCCGCGGCGGCCGCGTTCGACACCACCCGGTCCGGGTTGCGGCTTCCCGGGATCGGGACCACGTCGTCGCCCTGCGCCAGGAGCCAGGCCAGGGCGAGTTGTCCGGTGCTCACGCCGTACGCCGAAGCCTTGGTTCTCAGAGCGTCGACAAGCGCGAGATTGGCCGCCAAGGTCTCCCCGGCGAACCTGGGGTCCCCGGCGCGGAAGTCGCCAGGCCCGAACGGCTCCGCCGGCAACGCCCCGGTCAGCAGCCCGCGCCCGAGCGGGCTGTAGGCGACGAGCCCGGCGCCACCGGCCCGCGCCGCGGGAACGATGTCGTCCTCCGGCTCGCGCCACGCGAGGGACCACTCCATCTGCACCGCGGCGATCGGGTGCACCGCCCGGGCCGCCTCGAACTCGGCCGGGCTCACCTCGGAGAGCCCGAGCTGACGCACCAACCCGTCGCTGACCAGGGCCGCCATCGCGCCGACCGTCTCCGCGACCGGCACTTCAGGATCGACCCGGTGCAGGTAATACAGGTCGATCACGTCCACGCCGAGCCTTCTCAAGGATTCTTCGCAGTACGTGCGGACGCGATCCGGATGCGCGTCGAGCCGCACCCCGTCCGGGCCACGGACGATGCCGAACTTCGTGGCCACTCATGGCGGTGTCCAGCAGACTCACCCCGTGGTCCAGCGCCGCCCGTATCGTGAGGATCGACTGGTCGTCGTCGGCCGGGCCGTACGCCTGGGAGAAGCCCATGCAGCCGAGCCCGATCCGTCCCGTTCGCGTCAAGAACATACGGTCCAGCCTGGTCCCACGGGATTGATATGTCCAAGACACGTTCCCGATGGGATTCATCGTGCGGCACGATGAACACGTGGAGCTTCGACAACTCAGCTACGTGGAGGCGGTCGCCCGCTACGGCGGTTTCACCCGCGCCGCCGAGCGGCTGCACGTCGCCCAGTCCGCGGTGTCCGCGCAGATCAGAGCGTTGGAAGCCGAGCTCGGGGTGGCCCTGTTCGCGCGGACGACGCGGCGGGTGGCGCTGACCCCGGCCGGCGAGATGTTCGTCGCCCGGGCCCGCCGGGTGCTCGCCGAGCTGGACGGCGCCCGGCTGGAGATGGGCGAGATCACCGCGGTGGTCACCGGGCGGGTCTCGGTCGGCGCGACGGCCGTGCTCGGCCCCTACGATCTGCCCGCCGCGCTCGCACGCTTCCACGACCGGTTTCCCGGGCTCGCGCTGCGGTTGAAGTCCGGCCTGGTCACCGGCCTGCTGGGAGCGCTCGACAACGGGGAGCTGGACCTCGTCGTCGGCCCGGTCCACGCGGATCTGCCGGCCCGATTCGAGGCGCTGCCCCTCGCCGACGAGCAACTCGTGCTGGTGCTGCCGATCGGTCATCCGCTGAGCGGGTCGGGCCGGCTGACCCTCGGCGAGTTCCGCGACGAGCCGTTCGTCTGCCTGCCGGAGGGCAGTGGGCTGCGCTGGATCCTGGAGGACGCGGCGCGCACGGCCGGGTTCGCGCCGAGAGTGCAGTTCGAGACGCACAGCCCGCAGAGCATCCGGGACCTGGTCGCGGCCGGTCTCGGCGTGGCCCTGCTGGCCCGGTCGGTGGCCGAGGACGATCAAGGACCGTCGATCACGGTACGCAACCTGCACTCCCCGCCGGTCCATCCGCCCATCGGCGTGATCCACCACCGCGACCGCCCCCTGACCCCCGCCGTCCAGGCCTGCCGCCACGTCCTGGTCGAGCAGGCCGCCCACCGCCCCACCCGGCCCACTCCTCAGCCTGCACACATATCCGAATAAAGCGGGAATGTTCCTGTCTCTTATACACA
>KL571265.1:25555-26982 GCA_000715855.1 Actinoplanes liguriensis | reverse complement strand
CGGCATGCCGGCGGCCCGCCGCGCCACCATCCGCGCCCTGGCCACCGCCGTGGCCGACGGCAAGCTCGACCTCGAGCCCGGCGCCGACCGCCCCGAGACCACCGCCCGCCTGCTGGAACTCCCCGGCATCGGCCCGTGGACCGCCGGTTACGTCGCCATGCGCGCGATCGGCGACCCGGACGTCTTCCTTCCCACCGATCTGGCCGCCCGTCGTGGCGCGGCCGCGCTCGGCCTGCCGGACTCGGCGAGGGCGCTCGCCGTGCATGCCGAACGCTGGCGCCCCTGGCGCTCGTATGCACTGATCCGGCTCTGGCGAGCCGCCTGACCCTGCGACGGGCAGGCGCCCAAGGTACCTCGCGCGCCGGCCTCGGAACGCGTTGTCCACAGGCCGATCCGCTGTCCACAGGCGACAGCGAAAGTTGCTCGCCGCCGACCGGAATCGGCAAGGCTGAACCCCCGAGAAAAGGAGCTGATGACCATGTTGCGGCATTCGACGATGGAGACCCCGGCCGGCCCGTTCACCCTGGTGGTGGCGGATTCGGGCGCGGTTCGCGCATCCGGGTTCACCACGGATGTCCCGGGGTTGGTCCGGCTGATCCACCCGAGGTTGGTGGAGGCCGCGGAGCCGGCCGACGATGTCGGTGCGCCGCAGGCCGCGGTGCGCGCCTATTTCGCCGGTGACCTGACCGCACTGGATGCGGTGGCGGTCGAGCAGCACACGACCGGCTTGTTCATGGCCCATGCCTGGCACGTGATGCGTGACATCAAGCCGGGCGATCCGGTGACCTACTCGCACTATGCGGAGCTGGCGGGGCGCCCAGCGGCGATCCGGGCGGCGGCCGCGGCGTGCGCGCGCAATGCGGTGGCGCTGATCGTGCCGTGTCACCGGGTGTTGCGCACGGACGGGTCGCTGGGTGGCTACCGGTGGGGTCTGCCGGTGAAGTCCTGGCTGCTGGAGCACGAGTCGGCGGAGTGAGCGGGGCACGGTTCCGGCGGTTGTCCACCGCCCGGAAAACGCCTGGCAGCCGCGTTGGCGACGAGCCTAGGGTGGCCGCATGACTGATACGGGAACCGGGCGCCCCGGCCTCCCCGAGCGGCCGTCGCCGGACGGGCTCGAGGGCAAGTGGGCGCCGCGTTGGCAGGAGGAGGGCACGTACACGTTCGACCGGCAGAAGGAGCGGTCGGACGTGTTCGCCATCGACACTCCTCCGCCGACCGTATCGGGCGAGTTGCACATCGGGCACGTCTTCTCGTTCACCCACACCGACACGGTCGCGCGTTTCCAGCGCATGCGGGGCAAGGCCGTCTTCTATCCGATGGGCTGGGACGACAACGGCCTGCCGACCGAGCGCCGGGTGCAGAACGTCTACGGCGTCCGCTGTGATCCGTCGTTGCCCTACGAGCCGGGCTGGCAGCCGCCGGCGAAA
>KL571265.1:15750-25350 GCA_000715855.1 Actinoplanes liguriensis | reverse complement strand
CCACCGAAGCCACCGGTCGCGATCTCCCGGCGCAACTTCGTCGAGTTGTGCGGGCGGCTGACCGCCGAGGACGAGACAGCGTATGAGGCGATCTGGCGGCGGCTGGGGTTGTCCGTCGACTGGGGACTGACTTACACGACGATCGGCGACCATGCGCGGGCCGTCTCCCAGCGGGCGTTCCTGGCGAACCTGGCTCGTGGGGAGGCGTATTCGGCCGAGGCGCCGACGTTGTGGGACGTCGGCTATCGCACCGCGGTCGCGCAGGCCGAGCTGGAGGATCGGGATCGGCCGGGCGCGTTCCATCTGTTGCGCTTCCACGGGCTGGCCGGGCCGATCGACGTCGACACCACCCGGCCGGAGCTGTTGCCGGCGTGCGTCGCGCTGGTTCATCAGCCCGGTGACGAGCGGTTCGCCGGGCTGACCTCGGCGCGGTCGCCGCTGTTCGGGGTCGAGGTCCCGGTGTTCGCGCATCCGCTGGCCGCGCCGGACAAGGGCACCGGTGTCGCGATGGTCTGCACGTTCGGCGATCTGACCGACGTCACCTGGTGGCGTGATCTGGATCTGGACACCCGGGTCGTCCTGGGGCGGGACGGGCGTTTTCTCGCGGAGGCGCCGGCCGGTGTCCCGGCGGAGTCCTATCGTCCGCTGGCCGGGCTGACCGTCACGGCCGCCCGGCGGGAGATCGTCCGGCTGCTGCACGAGTCGGGCGAGCTGATCGGGGAGCCGCGGCCGATCACGCATCCGGTCAAGTTCTTCGAGCGGGGCGAGGCGCCGCTGGAGATCGTCACCAGCCGGCAGTGGTTCATCCGCAACGGCGGGCGGGACGCGGAGCTGCGAGAGCGGCTGCTGGCCCGCGGCCGGGAGCTGCACTGGGTTCCGGAGCACATGCGGCACCGCTACGAGCACTGGGTTTCCGGCCTGACCGGCGACTGGTTGATCAGCCGGCAGCGGTTCTTCGGCGTGCCGTTCCCGATCTGGTACCGGCTCGACAACGCTGGCGAGCCGGACCGCGACCAGCTTCTCATACCGGACGATTCGGCACTGCCGGTCGACCCGACTTCGGACTGCCCACCGGGGTTCGACGAGTCGGCGCGGGACCGGCCGGGTGGCTTCACCGCCGATCCGGACGTCATGGACACCTGGGCCACGTCGTCGCTGACTCCGCAGATCGCCGCCGGTGACCTGGCCGAGCGGGTCTTCCCGATGGATCTGCGACCGCAGGGTCAGGAGATCATCCGGACCTGGCTGTTCGCGTCGGTCCTGCGCGCCGAGCAGAGTCACGGGGTGCTGCCCTGGCACACCGCGGTCCTCTCCGGCTGGATCCTCGACCCCGACCACAAGAAGATGTCGAGCTCCCAGGGGAACGTCGTGACCCCGCGCGAGCCGCTCGAACGGTTTGGGGCGGACGCGATGCGCTATTGGGCGTCGAACGGGCGGCCCGGCGTCGACACGACGTTCGATCCGGCGCAGCTCAAGATCGGGCGGCGGCTGGCGACGAAGCTGTTGAACGCGTCGAAGTTCGCGCTCGGGCTGGGCGCGGCGGACGCCCTTCGGCAAGCGGTCACCGAGCCGCTGGACCGGGCGATGCTGGGCCGGCTGGCCGGTGTCGTCACGACGGCGACCGAGGCGTTCGACCGGTTCCAGCACACCGACGCGCTGCAGGCGGCGGAGACGTTCTTCTGGACGTTCTGCGACGACTACATCGAGCTGGTGAAGGACCGGGCGTATTCGTCGGGGCCGGCCGGGGATTCGGCTCGCGCCGCGCTGGCGACCGGCCTGTCGGTGCAGTTGCGGCTGTTCGCGCCGTTACTGCCGTATGTGACGGAGGAGGTCTGGTCGTGGTGGCGTTACGGGTCGGTGCACCGGGCGCCCTGGCCGACGCGGTATGAGCTGACCCGGGTCGCGCCGGAGAGCGAACCGGCTCTGCTGGACCTGGCCGGCGACGCGCTGCGCCAGATCCGCAAGGCGAAGTCGGACCGCAAGCTGTCGATGCGGGCCGAGGTTCCGCTGGCCGAGGCGCTCGGGCCGGGCGAACTGCTCGATCAGCTGCAACTGATCGACGGCGATGTCCGGGCCGCCGGCCGGGTCGCGAAGCTGGATCTGCTCCGCGACCGGACACCGGAGTTGGTGATCGCTTGCGCATTCTGAGACAAGCGTCCCGAGACAAGGGACCCGAGACAAGAGGCCTGAGACGAGCGTTGAGACGCGCGTTCTGCAACGAGCGTTGAGACGAGGGGTCAGAGAGTGACCACGGTTCCGGTGTGGCGCGCCTGTTCGGCAGCCCACACCACCCGGTGGCTGTCGAGGCTGGCGGCCGCACCGGAGCCGAGGTGGGACTCGTCGCGGGTCAGCACGGCGGACAGGAACGCCTCGACCAGTCCGGCATCGCCGCCGCCGTGTCCTCCGGCCGCGGTCCCGCCGTCACCGGACGGCACCGGGACGACACGTTCGCTGCCGTCCCGGAAGTCGGTGACGGTGATCGACCGCCCGTCCCCCTCGAGACTGCCGTGGCTGCCGAAGACCCTGGTCCGGCGATAGCCGTCGGACGGCGTGAACGCGGTCATCGTCAGGGTCGCCGTCGCGCCGCCCGCGAACTCGAAGTTCACCACCTGGTGATCGACGACGTCGTTGTCACAGCGGTAGACGCAGCGCCCGTACGGCCCGTGGCGCAGCGCGCGCAGCACCCCCTCCTCGGTCGCGTCCGAGGTCACGGGCCCGAGCGGCCACCGTTCGCGGCTCGGGTCACCGAGGCAACCGAGATAGAGACGCTTTGCGGAGTACGGACATTGCGCCTCGACCGCGCAGTCCACGCACCGGTCCGCGGCCCCGTCGGGCTGCCGCTCCGGCCGGAAGTGCGCGAGCCCGCCGAACGACGACACCCGCGCCACGCCGTCCCCCACCACGTGCATGATCCAGTCCACGTCGTGGCAGCTCTTGGTGAGCAGCATCGGTCCGGACTCGGCTTCGGAGCGCCAGTTCCCACGGACGTACGAATGCGCCTGGTGCCACCACCCCACCGGTTCCAGGTGCTGCACGTTGATCACGTCGCCGAGCGCGCCGTCCCGGATCAGCTCGCGGATCATCGCGGTGTACGGCGTGTACCGCAGCACGTGACACACCCCGAAGATCCGCCCGCTGTCGACGGCCGCCGCCGCGATCCGGGTCGCCTCCGGCAGGGTCGGCGCCATCGGCTTCTCCAGCAGGACGTCGTACCCGTGTCCGAGAAGGGCCACCGCCGGTTCCACGTGCAGCCGGTCCTGGGTCGCCACGATCACCGCGTCGGCGATCCGCGGCCCACCGACCAGTTCCGCCCAGTCCCGGCACACCCCCGCCGTGGGCAGCCCGAACTCGGCGGCGAACCGTTCACGCCGCTCGTCGTCGGGCTCCGCGACGGCGACGACCCGGGCCCGCCCGCTCGCCGCCGCCAGCCGGGCGTACGTCAAGCCCCGGCTGCCGGCCCCCACCACCGCGACGCTGACCGATTCCGTCATTTGCACACCCCGTTCGCACCCGTAACGGCAGGCGCCGGTCCCCGATGGCAAAAGCCGCGATCCCGGGAGCGGAACCCCTGGTTCGGTCCACCATAGGAGGCATGCCGATCGCCCCGGAGGAGGTCGAGGCTCCGGCCGAGGACACCACGCTGTTCCGGTCGTCGCCGGCCCGGACGTTCGTCGCGGTGTTCGCCGTGCTGATGCTGTCGTACCTGGTGGTCTCGCCGATCGTGGGCCGGCTGGCCCGGGACACCGGCGACCCCTGGTGGGTGACCACCCTGCAGGCCGTCATCGTCGGCGGCGCGGTCGCCGCGTTCTACTCACTGTCCGCGCGCGCCGCGCTCACCACGTGGGTGCGGGTGTCCGCCGGCGGCCTGGAGCTGGCCGCGCAGGGCAGCGATCCGGTGTTGCTGGCCTGGGAGGACGTGGCCGCCGTGACGGTGCGCCGCAGCGGCCTGCGGACGATGCTCGAGGTCACGCCGGTGGACATGGATGCGGTCCACCCGGTGCAGGGCTCGGGCGCGGGCTGGCCGGCCCAGACCGTCACGGCGCGCGGCCCGGCGTTCGTCGCCGACCTGAGCCAGATCTGGCCGGGGCCGCGGGAGCTGCGCCGCGAGCTGACGCGGCGCCTGCACCCCTGTCTCTTATACAGCCCGCCGCAGCCCTGGTAGATCAGAAGTCGCCGCCGCCGAAATCGCCGCCGCCGAAGTCTCCACCACCGAAGTCGCCGCCGCCCCAGTCGCCGCCACCGCCCCCGGCGTCGCCGCCGAAGTCGCCGAGACCGTTGGTGTCGACGTCGTTGCCGGCGTCGAAGCCGTCCTGGTAACCGTCGGCGTAGCCGCCGACGTCACCGAAGGCCGGCGAGAACAGCGCGTCGAAGATCAGCATGCCGCCGAGCACGCCGGCGCCCGCACCGAGCGCGGTCTTCCAGACCGGGGTCGAATACCACCCGGCCGGGACCGGGCGGCCCTGCACGCGGCCGCCGGGGTAGTAGTAGGGGGTTTCCGGGCCGGGCTGCGGGCCCGCCTTGTACGCATGGCCCTGCACGCTGACCTCGCGCTCCTGGGTCAGCTGCCCACTGCCCCGGGCCGCGGCGAGCGGCGGCAGGTCGGGGCCGGGGTCGAGGCCCATCGCGAGGCGAGCCGCCCGCACGTAGGCCAGGCCTTCCAGGGCCGACTCGCGGGCCAGCTCGAACTGCCGCACCGAGTTCGCCTGCTGGAGCTGGCCGCCGGCGGCGTTGTACCGCTCACCGGCGTCGGCCAGGGCCTGCCGGGCGGCCGGCTCGTCGGCGTGCAGGTTCATCACCTGGCCGCCGAGCCGTTCATACCACCTCTGCGCCTCGGCACGGGCGTCCTCGAGCTGGGTCTGCTTGACTTTGCCGCCACCACGTTGCATGCCGACAACGATCAGGGCGACGACCGCGACGATGGCCAGGATGAGCAACACGCCGTTCATGTTTTCCAAAGTACCCTCGGACGTCTTGTCGTACCGGTCTGGCAATCTGCGAGGGTGACGTACTCGACGCTCGGCGTGATCCTGCTCTGTCTGGCGGCCGGCGCCGCCCTGGGCTGGCTGGCCGCCCGTGCCCGCGCCGCGGCGGACATCGCCCGGCTGGAGGCGACGGTGGCCGCGGCCCGTGACGGTGAGCAGCGGCTGGAGCAGTCGATGCGGGCGCTGTCCTATGAGTCGACCGCCCAGTCCCAGGAGGCGGTGGCCCGCGCGGTCGCTCCGCTGCAGGACACCCTGCGGCGCTACGAGCAGCGGGTCGCCGACCTGGAGCGTGACCGGGTGGACGCCTACGCCGAGCTGCGGGAACAGGTCCGGGCCATGGGCGCGGTCTCCACCGAGCTGCGCGGCGAGACCCGGCAGCTGGTGTCGGCGCTGCGCACCCCGCAGGTCCGGGGCCGGTGGGGTGAGCACCAGTTGCGCCGGATCGTGGAGGCGGCCGGGCTGCTGGAGCACTGCGACTTCGCCGAGCAGGTCACCGCCGAGACCGACCAGCAGGTGGTCCGGCCCGATCTGGTGGTCCGGCTGCACGGCGGGCGCACCGTGGTGGTCGACGCGAAGGCGCCGCTGGAGGGTTATCTGTCCGCGATGGAGGCCCGCGACGAACGTGACCGGGATCTCTATCTGGACCAGCACGCCCGGCACCTGCGGGCGCACGTGGACTCGCTGTCCGCGAAGGAGTATTGGACGGCGTTCGCGTCCTCGCCCGACTTCGTGGTGCTCTTCGTGCCGGCCGACCCGTTCCTGGACGCGGCGCTGCAACGCGACCCGGTGCTGATGGAATACGCGTTCCGCCGCAACGTCGTGCTCGCCACCCCGGCGACGCTCGTCGCGATGCTGCGCACGATCGCGTTCTCCTGGCGGCAGGAGACGCTGACCGGTAACGCGGTCGCGGTGCACGGCCTGGCCCGGGAGCTCTACGGCCGGCTGTCCACGCTCGGCGACCACGTGAGCCGGCTCGGGGTGTCGCTCAACGGGGCGGTCAGCGCGTACAACAAAGCGGTTGGCTCTTTGGAATCGCGGGTGCTGGTCAGCGCCCGCAAGCTCGCCGAGATGGGGGTCTCGGACGAGGAGCTGGCGCAGCCACCTCAGATCGAGATCGCCCCGCGCCAGCCCCAGGCCCCCGAACTCAGCTGACAGCCCACTCCGGCGATCGCCGCCGGTGAGATGGCGAGTGGTTCTTCGACGCGCGCGGGTTGTGCGGGTGGCGGAGAACCGCCCGCCATCTCACCGGTTATCAGGCGATCGCCCGCGGAGCGAAGCGGAGCCGGCCAGCTCAGCTGCCTTCATGTCCCGGCGCAGCTCCTGCGGGAGGGAGAAGGTCAGCCGCTCCTCCGCCGTGGTGAACTCGGTGACCTCGCCGAAGCCACGCTCGGCCAGGTAGGCGAGGACCTCCATGACCAGCTCGTCCGGCACGCTCGCGCCGGAGGAGACGCCGACCGTGGTCGCGCCCTCCAGCCACTCGTCCCGGATGTCGGCGGCGTAGTCGACCAGGTGACCGGCGCGGGCGCCGGCGCCGAGGGCGACCTCGACCAGGCGCACCGAGTTCGACGAGTTGGTCGACCCGACCACGATCACCACGTCGCACTCCGGCGCGATCTCCTTGATCACGTGCTGCCGGTTGGAGGTCGCGTAGCAGATGTCGTCGCTGGGCGGCGACTGCAGCAGCGGCAGCTTCGTCTTCAGCCGGGCCACGGTCTCCATGGTCTCGTCGACCGAGAGCGTGGTCTGTGACAGCCAGACGACCTTGGACGGGTCGCGCACCACCACGTTCGCCACGTCGTCGGGGCCGTCGACGAGCTGGATGTGCGCGGGAGCCTCACCGGCGGTGCCGATGACCTCCTCGTGCCCCTCGTGGCCGATCAGCAGGATGTCGTAATCCTCGGCGGCGAACCGCCTGGCCTCGTGGTGGACCTTGGTGACCAGCGGGCAGGTCGCGTCGATGGCCTTGAGGTTGCGCTCGCGGGCCTGGTCGTGCACCTCGGGCGCGACGCCGTGCGCCGAGAAGATGACGGTGGCGCCCTCGGGCACCTCGTAGTTCTCCTCGACGAAGATCGCGCCACGGGCCTCGAGGGTGCTGACCACGTGCTTGTTGTGCACGATCTGCTTACGCACGTAGACCGGGGCGCCGTAGAGCTTCAGCGCCTCCTCGACGGTCTGCACCGCACGGTCGACGCCGGCGCAGTAACCACGCGGCTTGGCGAGCAACACCCGCTTACGAGCTTCAGTCACCCGGCAATGGTACGTGCCCCGCTGCGCGGCCCGCTCTCCTGCGATCAGCGCCACAACGCTTGCCTTCGGGTGGTAGAGATCCCTCCATGACGACCGACGCGAAGATCGCCGATCATCCGTACCAGGTGATGCTCGGGGCTCTCACGTGCGCGTTCGGGCTGATCGGCGTCGTGTTCACCCCGGCCGGGCTGGTGCTGCTCGCCGCCGGGGTCACGCTCATCTTCTGGCACCGGCTGCGCCCTCCGGGCGTCTGGTCCGCCGTGGGCGCGGTGGCCAGTGCGGCGGCGGGCACGCTCGGGACTCTTCCGGTACGTACGGAGAAGATCTGTTGCATGTTCGGTTTCTCCGAGGACCGCGGCTGGCCGTACGCGTGGCTGTGGCGCGGGGGCACCGCGGACACCCCCGAGGCGGCGCGCGAGCTGGCGGTCACGGCCGGATGGCAGGTCGATCCGGTGCACCTGGTCATGGACGTGGCGTTCTGGGCGTACGCCGGATTCCTGCTCTTCGTCGTCATCGGCCTGGCCTGGCGTGCCTACCGCGTGCGTCAGCGGCCTGCGCCCCGTTGATCCGTTTCGCGCCGTACGGGCGGTAAGGGCGGGATACTCGGATTCATGAACGCCGAGCGGGACGACGGGTGGCCCGCGATCCCGACGGTGCTGCGCGTGATGACCGGCTGGTTCCTGTGCGGCGTCGGTCTGCTCGACCTGTCCACCGGCGGCGACGGCGTGGTCTTCGTGGTGTTCCACGTCATGGTGACCCTCGGTGGAGCGGTTCTGCTCGGTCTGCACCGGGTGCGGCCGAGCCGGGCCGGGTACCTCGCGGCCGTCCTGGTCACGGTGTCCGGGCTCGGGATCGGGCTGCTGGTCGTCACCGATCGGTGCTGCCTTGCGGACTATCCACAGCGCCGCGGCTTCCCGTTCCCCTGTCTCGGCCTCGGCCGCGGGGTACACGCCGACCTGCGATATGTCGGGGCTGACCTGGTGTTCTGGGCCTGCGCGGGACTGATCACGATGGTGCTCGTGCGAGCTGTCGAGAAACAGATGCCCGAGCGGCGTACGCCGGTGGATCTCGGCGGATACGTGGGCCGGCACGCCGAGCCGCACGCGTACGTGGCGCAGCATCGCGCCGACGAAAATGTCGGTGGGCTGACCTAGTCTGGCCGGGTGAACGAAGCCCAGGCCGCCTCCACCCAGCAGGGAACAGCGCCGCCCAAGAGCACCGCCGACGATCCGTGGCCGGTGCGCGTGGTCAGCCAGAAGATCGGCGCCTGGATCACCAAGCTCGGCTGGGTCTGGGTGGACGGGCAGGTCGCCCAGATCAATCGTCGTTCCGGCTCGCGCGGGCTGGTCTTCATGACCGTGCGTGACCCGGCGGCGAATCTCAGCCTCACCGTCACCACCAGCGAGGACGTGCTCGAGACGGGCGCCCCGGAGCTGGCCGAGGGCGATCGGGTGACGCTGCACGCCAAGCCCGAGTTCTATCCGGCGCGCGGCACGCTCAGCCTGCGCGCCGACGAGATCCGCCAGGTCGGCCTCGGTGAGCTGCTGCTCCGGCTGGAGCGGCTGAAGAAACTGCTCGAGGCCGAGGGCCTGTTCGACCGCCGCCGCAAGCGTCCGCTCCCCTTCCTGCCGAACCGGATCGGCCTGATCACCGGGCAGAACACCGCCGCCGAGCGGGACGTGCTGATGAACGTCCGCCGCCGCTGGCCGGGCGCCGAGTTCCGGGTCGCCCACGTCGCCGTGCAGGGGCCGAGCGCGGTGTCGCAGATCCTCGGCGCGCTCAAGGTGCTCGACGACGACGAGAGCGTCGACGTGATCGTGATCGCCCGGGGCGGCGGCAGCGTGGAGGATCTGCTGCCCTTCTCCGACGAGGCGCTGTGCCGCGCGGTGTTCGCCGCGCGCACGCCCGTGGTCAGCGCGATCGGCCACGACCCGGACACTCCGCTGCTGGACTATGTCGCCGACTTCCGCGCCTCGACGCCGACCGACGCCGCCAAGCGGATCGTGCCCGACCTGGCCGACGAGGTGGACCGGATCTTCGAGGCACGCAACCGGCTGGACCGCGCGATCCTCACGAAGATCGACCGGGAGCGGCAGCGGATCGAGGCGTGGCGGTCCCGGCCGGTGCTGGCCCGGCCGGAGACGCTGGTCGAGCAGCGGTCCGCCGAGGTGACGGCGCTGCGCGACCGGGCCGCCCGCAGCCTGGAGCACCGGGTCCGCCGCGCCGACGACGAGCTGCGGCACACGCTGGCCCGGCTGCGGGCGCTGTCGCCGCTGGCGACGTTGCAGCGCGGCTACGCGATCGTGCAGCGCGGCGACGGGCACGTGGTGCGAGCGGCGGACGAGGTCGGCGCGGGCGATCCGCTGCGGAT
>KL571265.1:7829-15529 GCA_000715855.1 Actinoplanes liguriensis | reverse complement strand
CGCCGGTGACGACGAATGATGGATGCGCTGGTGGCAGCGGCTGTTCCGGGAGAGGGCGAATGAGCGACGAGAGTTTGAGCTACGAGCAGGCGCGGACCGAGCTGGCCGATGTGGTGGGCCGGTTGGAGCAGGGCGGCGGGAGCCTGGAGGAGTCGCTGGCGCTGTGGGAGCGCGGCGAGAAGCTGGCCGACATCTGCCAGAAGTGGCTGGACGGCGCCCGGGAGCGCATCGACGCCGCCCGGGCAGCCCGCGCCGCCGAATAGGCCGAGCCAGCCACACCTGGGCAGCCCGCGCCACCGCATACGCCGAACCAGGCACACCCGGGAAGCCCGCGCCGCCGAATACGCCGAGCAGGACGCGCCCGGCTCGGCGTAGGTCCGCAGCCGGGTCGGAGCGGGTGCCGGCCGGCCGGGGCTACTTCAGGGAGGAGGCGACCTTCTCCAGGGTTGACTGGTCGGTCTTGCCGATGATCAGGACGGTGCGGCCGGCCTCGGTCAGGATCAGGGCGGTCTCCTCCGGGCGGCCGCTGTAGACCAGCCAGGTGCCGGTCTCGGCGCGGTAGGCGCCGGTGCGCTTGCCCTCCTTGCCGACCTCGGCCGGGACCAGGGTGTCCGCCGGGACGGTGCTCTCCACCAGCTGAACCGGGTCATCGCCCGGGCCGACGTAGCCGATGCGCAGGGTGGCGCCGCCCGTCTCGCGCTTGAAGGTGGCCGCGGTGACCCGCCAGTCCGAGTTCAGGCCGGTCGGGGCGAGGACGGTGAACTCCTTGGACGCGAGCTGGAGCGAGGAGGCCGGGTCGACGGTCAACGGTTCGTCGCCGCCCAGGACCACCCGGTAGAAGGCCAGCAGCAGCACGATCGGCACCATCAGCACCAGCAGCGACAACGCCATGTCGCGCGGGGAGCGGCCTTCGCGCTTGGCCAGGCGCGGCGAGGCGGGCGCGTCCCCGGCGACCGGCACGCCGGTGGCGATCGGCACGGCCAGCGCATCCTGAATGTCCGAGCCGCCGCCCGCGCCCGCCTCGTCCGACGTGTCCGGGTCGGTGGCCGTGGCGGCCGGGTCGGTGGCCTTGGCCGACCGGGTCGGTGGCCTTGGCCGACGCGGGCGAAGCCGGCTGATCCGAAGCCGCGGGCGTCGCCGGCGCGGACTGGACGGGGGCAGCGGACTGGGTGGGGGCAGCAGGCTGGGCGGGAGCAGCGGACTGGGCGGGGGCAGCAGGCTGGGTGGGGGCAGCGGGC
This sequence comes from Actinoplanes liguriensis, assembly GCA_000715855.1. Classification (GTDB taxonomy): domain Bacteria; phylum Actinomycetota; class Actinomycetes; order Mycobacteriales; family Micromonosporaceae; genus Actinoplanes; species Actinoplanes liguriensis. The sequence goes on along the minus strand of KL571265.1, from coordinate 14,291 downwards.
TGGGCGGTGGGAGCCGGCTGACCCGAGGCGGTGGGCGTGCCCGGCGCGGGCTGGGCGGGCGCCGGGGAAGCGGTCGACAGGGGTTCGGTAGCAGCGGGTTCCACGTGCTCATTGTTAACCATGTCGCTGAACCGGGACTTGGCAGTCCTGAGGTGCCAGGATCGGAGGATCCACCAGCCCCGCAAAGACGCGAGGAGGCCGACATGCCTGCACGGATTCCCCAGGATCTCGACCGCAACATCGCCCTCGACCTGGTCCGCGTGACCGAGGCCGCCGCCATGGCCGCCGGCCGATGGGTCGGGCGCGGCGACAAGAACGGCGGTGACGGCGCGGCCGTCGACGCCATGCGCAAGCTCATCAACTCGATCCAGATGCGCGGCGTCGTCGTCATCGGCGAGGGTGAGAAGGACGAGGCGCCGATGCTCTTCAACGGGGAGCAGGTCGGCGACGGCACCGGCCCGGAGGTGGACGTCGCGGTCGACCCGGTCGACGGCACCACGCTGATGAGCAAGGGCATGCCGGGCGCCGTCGCGGTCCTCGCGGTCGCCGAGCGCGGGGCGATGTTCGACCCGAGCGCGGTCTTCTACATGGACAAGATCGCCGTCGGACCGGATTGCGCCGACGTGATCGACATCAACGCCGGCGCGACGGAGAACCTGCGCCGGATCGCGAAGGCGAAGCGGTCCAGCGTCTCCGACGTGACCGTCTGCATCCTGGACCGGCCCCGGCACGCGGCGCTGGTCGAGGAGGTCCGGCAGGCCGGGGCGAACATCAAGTTCATCTCGGACGGTGACATCGCCGGGGCGATCTCGGCGGCCCGGGCGGAATCGGACGTCGACGTGCTGATGGGCATCGGCGGCACCCCCGAGGGCATCACCGCGGCGTGCGCGATCAAGTGCCTGGGCGGCATGATCCAGGCGAAGCTGTGGCCGCTCGACGACTCGGAGCGGCAGAAGGCGCTGGACGGCGGCCACGACCTGGACCGGGTGCTCACCACCGACGACCTGGTCACCGGCGACAACTGCTTCTTCGTGGCGACCGGCGTGACCTCGGGCGACCTGCTCAAGGGCGTGCGCTACCGGTCCGGCGGCGCGCACACCCAGTCGATCGTGATGCGGTCGAAGAGCGGGACGATCCGGGTGATCGACTCGTATCACCGGCTGGAGAAGCTGGCGCTCTACTCCGCGGTGGACTTCGACGGGCACCTGCCGACCGTCGCGATCGGCGACGAGCCGGTCATGTGAACCCGGCTGGGGTGGCCCGGGTGTCGCCCGGGCCACCCCATCGGCGTCGCCCGGGCCACCCCATCGGCCCGGCGTGAACGGTCGGCGGGAAACGCCGCGGCCGACGAGCAGCGGGACCGCATCCAGGCCGTCGCCGGCGTGCCGCCGCGGCAGATGATCAAGGCGGTGAGCCCGAGATCACTGTGGACGGATGGCTCCCCCACCCGAAAGCAAGCCCCGATACGGGTTCACAGTGGAGAAACTCACACGGCGTGGTCAGCGGCGGCGGAACAGGAACGCGGCGACGAAACCGCCGGCCAGCCCCAGCGCGTGCCCCTGCCAGGAGACGGCGCGGTCGGTCGGCAGGATGTTGTAGATCTGGTACCAGTAGAGGAGCCCGATGAACGCGGCGACCGCCAGGCTCCACCAGCTGCGCTCGACGAAACCGCGGGCGAAGAGCAGGCCGAGGTAACCGAAGATCACGCCGCTGGCGCCGACCACGACGGTGTTCGGATCGCCGACGAACCACACGCCGAGGCCGCTGACCAGCATGATCGTCAGCGTCGACCAGACGAACCGGCGCGCGCCGCCGGCCAGCGCGAACGTGCCGACCAGGATGAGCGGCACCGCGTTGCCGTAGAGATGGTCCCAGCCGTCGTGCAGGAACGGGCTGAGCAGCACGCCGTCCAGCCCGTCGACGCGGCGCGGGATGATGCCGCCGGCCACGTCGAGCGTGCCACGGCCGACCGCCACGTCCAGCGCCTCGATGAGGAACAGGATCGGGATGATCGCGCACATGGTGACGAAGGCGCGCCCCATGGACGCGTAGAAGGCGTCGGTGCCGAATTTCGCGGACTCTTCGGAGCGGGTGTCGGACAGCCCGTAACTCATGACTCGATGGTTCCAGGCGCGCGCGCCGGCGGCCACCGGGCGATCAGCCCAGCTTGCGGGTGGCGGCGATAATGGCCGTACGGAAGGTGGAGATCTGGGTGTAAACCCCCGGATAGGCGTCACGGGCGCAGCCCAGTCCCCAGCTCACGATCCCGACCTGGGCCCATTTGCCGTCGGGGCCGCGCCGCGCCATCGGCCCGCCGGAGTCGCCCTGACAGGTGTCCACCCCGTGCCGCCCGGCGCAGATCGAGTCCTCCGGGACCACCGCGATCTTCGTGGCCAGATACGCCTTGGCGCACGTGTCGTCCGGAATCGTCGGCACCGTCGCGTAGTGCAGCCGCCGCTCCTGGCGCAGCGACCCCTCCCTGGTCTGCCCCCAGCCCATCACGGTGACCTGGCCGGTGTCGCTCGACGCGTCCGGCACCAGGTCGAGTGTGGGCAGTGCGAGCACCCGGTCGAGCTTGATCACCGCCCAGTCGTCGCCGCGGGTCTCGGTGATGAAGCCGGGCGCGCGGATCACCTCGACCGAGTGCGCGGTGACCGCGCCGGGGGCTTTCAGGTCGGCGACGCCGGCGGTCACGGTGATCTTCTGGTTCGGCCCGGTCGGCCCGACGCAGTGGCCGGCGGTGAGCACCACCCGGGGTGCGGTGAGCGCGCCGCCGCAGCCCATCGAGAGCCGGACCACCCAGGGGAACTCGCCGGTCTTGGCCTCTTTGCCGCCGACCACTTCGAGGATCGGCCGTCCGCCGGCCCGCGCCGGCACGTCGCCGGCGACGAGAACCACCGCCAGGACAATCAAGGCGACATTTCGGACCATACGGACATTTGATCACAGTGGAACGGGGCCGTGCGGAATGCCGCGCGGCCCCGTTACCGAAGCTTGTTCAGAGCTTGATCAGTACCAGCCGGTGCTCTCGGAGTGACTCCAGGCGCCGCAGGGCGTGTTGTAGCGACCCTCGATGTAGCCGAGACCCCACTTGATCTGCGTGGCCGGGTTGGTCTTCCAGTCCGACGCGACCGAGGCCATCTTGCTGCCCGGCAGGGCCTGCGGAATCCCGTACGCCCCGGAGCCGGTGTTCTCGGCCTTGTAGTTCCAGCCGCTCTCGCGCTTCCAGAGCTTGTCGAGGCACGGGAACTGGTCGATCTTGAAGCCGGCGTCCAGCATCAGCGCGCAGCCGACGCCACGGCTGCCCGAGTACTCACTGCAGGAGCTCGGGATCTCGCCGGCGTAGGGCACCGCGCCACCGGACGCGGCGGCCTTCTTCGCCTCGGCCGCCTTCTTCTCCGCGGCCTCGGCGGCGATCACCTTCTTCTCCAGCGTCCGGGCCTTGGCCGCGGCGGCCTTGGCCTCCGCGGCTGCCTTGCCGGCCGCGGCGTCCTCCGCCGAGGTGCGGTAGGCGCGGGCCGCGGCGTGCTCGTTCTGCCGCTGCTTCAGGAGAGCAATCTCTTCCGCGTTCGCCTGCATCTCGATCGAGGAAGCGTTGCTCAGCTGCGGATCGTCCCGGTCCTGTCCGAGGTACACACCGCCGCCGAGTCCCGCCACCAGCAGACCGACAGACGCCGTGCGAACTCCGAGCCGGCTCCAGAGCCGATTCACGAAGGTTCCCTTCGTCGGGGGCAATGACGCGACACGAACCCGCAGGCAAGCGGTCGATCGTGCCGCGAGCACCGCCTCACAGCCGCGACGAAAGAGTCACGGCCACGGCGTGGTGCCCGCCAGACACCATGCCGTGGCGTGAAGGGGATGTGAAATGCCAGCGCGGATCTGTGACTTTAGTCACCGACTTTTTCCCTACAATCGGGACAAAGATCCGCGCTGGCGTCACCTCACAGCGGGATGTCCTCCAAGAGGTCCGTAACCACTTCGGCGATCGGGGAACGCTCCGAACGGGTGAGGGTGACGTGAGCGAAGATCGGATGCCCCTTCAGCGCCTCGATCACCGCGGTGACGCCGTCATGGCGCCCGACCCGCAGGTTGTCCCGCTGGGCGACGTCGTGCGTCAGGATGACCCGCGAGTTCTGCCCGATCCGGGACAGGACCGTCAGCAGCACGTTGCGTTCCAGCGACTGGGCCTCGTCCACGATCACGAACGCGTCGTGCAGGCTGCGGCCGCGGATGTGGGTCAGGGGCAGGACCTCGAGCATGCCCCGGGCCAGCACCTCGTCGACCACGTTGCCGTGCACCACGGCGCCGAGCGTGTCGAAGACCGCCTGCGCCCAGGGCGACATCTTCTCCGACTCGCTGCCGGGCAGATAGCCCAGCTCCTGGCCGCCGACCGCGTAGAGCGGGCGGAACACGATCACCTTCTTGTGGCGATTGCGCTCCATCGTCGCCTCCAGGCCGGCGCAGAGCGCCAGCGCGGACTTGCCGGTGCCGGCCTTACCGCCCAGCGACACGATCCCGATCTGCTCGTCGAGCAGGATGTCCAGGGCGATCCGCTGCTCGGCCGAACGCCCGCGCAGACCGAACGCGTCCCGGTCGCCACGGACCAGCTTCACCGTCTTCTCCGGGGTGATCCGGCCCAGCGCCGACCCTCGCGGTGAATGGATGATCAGGCCGGTGTGGCACGGCAGGCTCTCGGTCGACTCGACCTCCAGCTCGTCGCCGGAGTAGAGCGAGCTGACCTGGCCCTCGCCGAGCTCCAGGTCGGCCATGCCGGTCCAGGTGGGGTCGCTGGCCTGGCCGTGCCGGTACTCGTCGGCGGTCAGACCCACCGAGGCAGCCTTCACGCGCAGCGGCATGTCCTTGCTGACCAGCGTGACGTCGCGGCCCTCCGCGGCCAGCCCGAGCGCCACCGAGAGGATCCGGGTGTCGTTCGAGTCGTTGCGGAAACCCTGCGGGAGCACGCTCTGATCAGCGTGGTTGAGCTCGACGCGCAGCGTGCCGCCCTCGTCGTTGCAGAGCACCGGCTGGTCCAGCCGGCCGTGCTTGATGCGCAGCTCGTCCAGCATCCGCAGGGACTGCCGGGCGAACCAGCCGAGCTCGGGGTGGTGACGTTTGCCCTCCAGTTCGGAGATGACCACGAGGGGGACGATCACCTCGTGGTCGGTGAACCGGCGGAACGCCGCCGGGTCGGACAGCAGGACCGAGGTGTCCAGAACGAAGACCTTGCCGGCCGGGGCCGGCTCGGCGTCGGCGTGCCGGTCCCGCACCTTGCGGCGGGACGTCGTGGCACGGGTCTTGGTCACCTTGTCGGCCGGGTCGGAAGAAGAAGCGACACCGGCATCGGTACGGCGAGATGTCACAGGCCTGCTCCAGCGGGCGTGCAACCCGCCACCCGCGGTCCGCCACCTCCGGCCGCCGGACGTGCACAGGGGCGGATTGCGGGCCCTGTGGCGCATGTAATCGCAGGTCCGGGCCGACCGGCTGGCTCGGGATAACCCCGTGCCATGACACAAACGCTAGCGGTCAACAGCCTCCCGCGGTAGTGCGCAAAATCGGGCACTCATGGGTGACGCTCGCCCCACGCGAATTCCGCCGGGCATAAAAGGACACCCTCCGCGGGTAGTCTGGCGACGTGGCACAGACCGAAGGTCAAACCCATCCCGCGAGCGCTGACGACGCCTGGGCGCACACCGCCCGTCACGCGTCGAGAACAACGTTCTTCTTCGATTTCGACGGCGTTCTCTCACCGATCACGAAGACGCCGGGCGAGTCGCAACCAGTGGCCGCGGTGCCCGCCGTTCTGGAACGACTGGCGACCAAGGTCGGCCGTGTGGCGATCGTCTCAGCCCGTCCGGTGGACTTTCTGCGCGGTCGTTTTCCGACCCTGACCCATGTCGACTTCTACGGGCTCTACGGCCTGGAGATGCTGCACGAGGGTGAGGTCGTCACGAAGCCCGCCGCGCTGGAGTACGTGCAGCCCATGCAGGTTCTGGCCACCGAGGCACGGCAGGCGTTCGCCGAGCCCGTCGAGGTGGAGTACAAGCGGTTGTCGGTCGCCCTGCACTTCCGCAACTGCCCCGAGCGGGCCGGCGAGGTCGAGCAGTGGGCCGGCGAGCGCGCCCGGGCCCAGGGTCTCAAGATCCAGGGCGGCCGCATGGTGGTCGAGCTGAAGCCGCCCGTCGACCAGGACAAGGGCATGGTCATCACCGAGGCCGTGCAGGACTCCCGCTGTGGGTGGTATTTCGGGGACGACATGTCCGACATCCGCGCCTTCGACGCGCTGCGTGCGCGCGAGGCGGTCGACCCGCACTTCTTCGGCATGGCGATCGCCGTCGCCAACGACGAGACCGGCGAGGCCGTCTCCAGTGCGGCCGACCTGACGCTCGCGTCCCCCGAAGCCGTCGCCAAATTCGTCAACGACGGAATCAACCGCTTCTAAAACCCATTTGGGTACGACGTTTT
>KL571265.1:6237-7589 GCA_000715855.1 Actinoplanes liguriensis | reverse complement strand
GCCGACCGGCTGGCTCTGGCGGTGGTTATAAGGCACGAATAACCACCGCCAGTGCCAGCCGACGCGGTGAGGCGCGGCCGCAGCCTCGGCCACCGCGTAGGGCGCGCGGCCCCCGCAGCGTGCTCAGGCCACGGCGCGGGTCCCGCTGGGCGGCTGGCTCTCAGCGTGGTTATGAGGCACGTAATAACCACGCTGAGAGCCAGCCGAACAGGGTGAGGCGCGAGGCGGCCCGGGGACGGGGTGGGGTCGCGCACCATACGCACGGGGCTGGGTCGTGTCGCCTGAGAGCGGGCGCCGAAAATGTCGTACCAAATGATGTTTTATGATCCGAAACGACGCTGACGGCTGCCGTAGCTGCGCAGGGCACGCAGGAAGTCGATGCGGCGGAAGTCGGGCCAGTTGGCGTCGTGGAAGTAGAACTCCGAGTGGGCCGACTGCCAGAGCAGGAAGCCGGACAGCCGCTGCTCCCCGCTGGTGCGGATGACCAGGTCGGGGTCGGGCTGGCCGCGGGTGTAGAGATGCTCGGCAATGTGCTCGACGTCGAGGATCTCGGCGAGCTCCTCCAGGGTGCCGCCGGAGGCCGCGTGCTGGTGCAGCAGGGAGCGCACCGCGTCGGTGATCTCGCGCCGGCCGCCGTAGCCGACCGCCATGTTGACCTCGACGCCGCCGGAGCGGTCCTGCGTCTTCTCCTGCGCGGCCTTCAGCGTCGCCGCTGTCCCGGCGGGGAGGATGTCGAGCGCGCCGACCATCCGCAGCCGCCAGGGGTTGCCCTCCTCGGCCAGCTCGGTCGCCAGATCCTCGATGATCTTCACCAGGGGATCCAGCTCGGCGGCCGGGCGCTGCAGGTTGTCGGTGGCGAGCAGATAGAGCGTGACGTGCTCGATCCCGGCCTGATCACACCAGGTGAGCAGATCCTTGACCCGGACGGCGCCGACCCGGTGGCCGTCGTTCGGATCGACGAAACCCATCTCCCGGGCCCAGCGGCGATTGCCGTCGCACATCACGCCGACGTGACGGGGCACCGGCTTGCCGACCAGCTTTCCGGCGAGCCGTCGTTCGTAGAACCTGTAGACCAGCGAGCGCACACTCATCACCGGCAAGGGTAGCCATGTTCGCAGCGCACTCAAGTGGTGGCGGTGCGCGGTGGAACCATCCGGGCCTCGATAAACCTGTTCGTGCACCGGCGGGGTGGCCGTCCGGGCGAGACCCTCTTCCTCAAAGCGTTATAGAAAAAGCCGGCCGCGCCCGCCCTCGTCGTTGAGGGCGGGCGCGGAGCCTCGTACCGGCAGGGTCAGGCGTCGGCCAGGCGCGCGCGCAACGCGTCCAGCTCGGCCCAGAGCCTGTCTCTTATA
>KL571265.1:5721-6000 GCA_000715855.1 Actinoplanes liguriensis | reverse complement strand
CGCAGCACCGCTTCGAGGGCCGCCGGGTCCAGGTCGAGGCCGGTCACGTCGAGCGCCTCGGGCGTCGCGACGTGACCGATCGCGGTCTCCACCGCGTCGGCCTTGCCGTCCAGCCGCTCGACGACCCACTTGAGCACCCGGCTGTTCTCGCCGAAGCCGGGCCAGAGGAACCCGCCGTCCGCGTCCCGGCGGAACCAGTTCACGTAGAAGACCTTGGGCAGCTTCGACGCGTCGCCGGAAGCGCCCTTGGCCATGTCGATCCCTGTCTCTTATACACAT
>KL571265.1:5285-5457 GCA_000715855.1 Actinoplanes liguriensis | reverse complement strand
TAGCCGATGAACGGCAGCATCGCCATCGGGTCGCGGCGGACCACGCCCACCTCCCCGACCGCGGCCGCGGTCGTCTCGCTGGACAGGGTGGCGCCCATGTACACGCCGTGCACCCAGTCGCGCGCCTCGGTGACCAGCGGGATCGTGGTCTTGCGGCTGTCTCTTATACACA
>KL571265.1:0-5024 GCA_000715855.1 Actinoplanes liguriensis | reverse complement strand
ATGTGTATAAGAGACAGCCGCCGAAGAGGATCGCGTCGATCGGCACGCCGCGCGGGTCGTGGTACTCGTCGGCGAGGATCGGGCACTGCTCGATCGGCGTGCAGAAGCGGCTGTTCGGGTGGCTCGACGGCGCCTCCGACTCCGGCGTCCAGTCCTGGCCCTTCCAGTCGGTCAGGTGCGCGGGCGGCTCGCCCATGCCCTCCCACCAGATGTCGCCGTCGTCGGTCAGCGCGACGTTGGTGAAGACCGAGTTGCCCTTGGCGAGCGTGCGCATCGCGTTCGGGTTGGTGTGGAAGTCGGTGCCGGGCGCGACGCCGAACAGCCCGAACTCCGGGTTGGTCGCCCAGAGCCGGCCGTCCTCCCCGAAGCGCATCCAGGCGATGTCGTCGCCGACGGTCTCGACCTTCCAACCCTCCAGGGTCGGCTCGAGCATGGCCAGGTTGGTCTTGCCGCAGGCCGACGGGAACGCGCCGGCGATGTAGCGGACGACGCCCTCCGGCGAGGTCAGCTTCATGATCAGCATGTGCTCGGCGAGCCAGCCCTCGTCGCGGGCGGCCACGCTGGCGATGCGCAGCGCGTAGCACTTCTTGCCGAGCAGCGAGTTGCCGCCGTAACCGGAGCCGAACGACCAGATCTCCCGCGTCTCCGGGAAGTGCGAGATGTACTTCGTCTCGTTGCACGGCCAGGCGACGTCTTCCTCATGCCGGGAAAGCGGCGCGCCGATCGAGTGCAGGCACGGGACGTAGTCCGCGTCGTCGCCCATCGCGCTCAGGACCTCGGCCCCCATCCGGGTCATGATGCGCATGCTGGCGACGACGTACGGGCTGTCGGTGAGCTCGACGCCGAACATCGGGTTGTCCGCGTCGAGCGGGCCCATGCAGAACGGGACGACGTACATCGTCCGGCCCTTCATCGAGCCGCGGTACAGCTCCGTCATCAGGGTCTTCATCTCGGCCGGCGCCATCCAGTTGTTGGTGGGACCGGCGTCGGCCTCGTCGGCCGAGCAGATGTAGGTGCGTTCCTCGACGCGCGCCACGTCGGACGGGCTGGTTCGTGCCCAGAACGAGTTGGGCTTCTTCTTCTCGTCGAGCCGGACCAGCGCGCCGGACTCGACGAGCTCGTCGGTGAGGCGGGTCCACTCGGCGTCCGAACCGTCGCACCAGACGATCCGGTCGGGCGTTGTCAGGGCGGCGACCTCGTCGATCCACGCCAGCAGACGGGGGTGCGAGGTGTGGGGGTTAGACAAAGTGAAGCTCCTTCGGTCGGCACTGACCAATGACGGAGCAGCCGGGGAAATCCGGCTGTTGTCATGGGAGTCACATCAGGTTAAGCCCCGGGCCCGTGCAGTTCATCGGCTGAACCTGTGGACAACCGCACAATCTTTGGTTGCGGTGCGCAATGACGATTGATTCTTCGCCGGACAGCGCACGAGCGCGCAGTTGCGCCAGCCACACCGTCACTCCCGACAACTTTCGCAAAAGGGACATAGCACCGTACACTTTCGCGTAATCGGGCTTTCCTCGCAGTTCCTGCCACAGGAGGCGGAATGACGACCCCGGGCAACGACGTGGACTCGGACACGGATCTACTCGCCGCCGTCCGGGCCGGCGACACCGCCGCCTACGGGACGCTCTACGAGCGGCACCGGGCAGCGGCGCGGCTGTTCGCGTTCGGCCTGGCACGCGACTCCGCCGACGCCGACGACCTGGTCGCCGAGACGTTCGCCAAGGTGTTCGCGTCGCTGCGAGCCGGCCGCGGCCCCCTGGTCGCGTTCCGCGCCTACCTGCACACCACCATGCGGCACGTCTGCTACCAGCGCGCCCGCTCGGACCGGCGGCTGGAGTTCACCGACGACCTGACCCGGTACGACGCCTGCGAGCCGTTCACCGACCCGGCACTGGACCAGCTCGAACGCAGCTTCGCGGCGGCCGCCTTCCGGCAACTCCCGCCGCGCTGGCGGGACGTGCTCTGGCAGACCGAGGTGGAGGGCAGCACCCCGGCCGAGCTCGCCCCGCAGATGGGCCTGACCCCGAACGCGGTGGCGGTCCTCGCACACCGCGCCCGCGAAGGCCTGCGCAGCCTCTATCTCCAGCAGCACGTCACCGCGGCCGAGCACCCGGAGTGCCGGTGGGCCGGCGACCGGCTCGGCCCGCAGGTGCGCGGCCGGCTCGCCCCCCGTGACGCGCACCGGATGCGAACCCATCTCGGTCGATGCGCGGAGTGCCGGGGGCGGCTCGCCGAGATCCGCGAGATCGACGGGTTCCGTCACAGTCCGTACCGGCAGCGTCACCATGCCGGCACCGCGGGTTGAGACTGTGCAACGAGGTCAGCGAGGTGAGCCCGGCGACGGTACATTCGGTCGCGTGCCCCCATCCTCACCGCGGCCTGCCGGAATGCGTGCCCGGCTACGCGCTCTGGTGCGGGAGGCGAGCAAGTTCGGGACGGTCGGCGGGGCCGCGTTCGCCGTCGATCTGATCATCTTCAACCTGCTGCGGAGCAACGGCAGCGAGCCCCTGAGCGCCAAGACGATCTCCACGATCATCGCCACCACCCTGGCGTTCCTCGGCAACCGGTTCTGGACGTGGCGCGACGGCGCGCACACCAACCTGGCCCGGCAGTACACGACGTTCTTCGTGCTGAACGCGATCGGCCTGGGCATCGCCCTCTCCTGCCTGGCGATCAGCCACTACGGCCTCGGGCACTTCTGGCCGGCGTTGCGCAGCCAGGCCGCCGACAACATCGCGGGGCAGTTCGTGGGCACCGCGATCGGTACCATCTTCCGCTTCTGGTCCTACCGGAAGTTCGTCTTCCGGACCAACGTGGAGCAGAGCCCCGGTGTGACATCGTCGTCACCCACACTTCCGTGATTCGGCATTCCCCCTCTCGCCCCGTAAGGTTGTCCAATGCCTTCCGCCCAACCCCTGACGGAACGCCTGCGCCGTCTCGCTCCGGAAGCTGTCGCCTTCGCCATCATCGGAGCCGGTAACACCCTGCTCTACCTGGCGATCACCTGGGTCGCGCTGCCGATCGGCGCGGTCAAGGCGAGTGTCATCGCCACCGTCGTCACCACGACGCTGGCGTATCTGGCGAACCGCTTCTGGACCTACCGGCACCACACGCGCACCGCGCTCCGCCGGGAGTATGTGCTGTTCTTCGGCTTCAACCTGGTCGGCATGGCGATCCAGTCGGGCCTGGTCGCGGTCGGGAAGTACGGCTTCGGCCTCACCGAGGAGAACGACAAGGTCCTGTTCCTCGGCGTCACGCTGATCGGCATCGGCATCGCCACGATCTTCCGCTTCTGGGCGTACCGGACCTTCGTCTTCCTCAAGCCGCCGGTCGACGGCCACGAGGGCACGATCGCCGAGATGGACGCGACCGCAGGTTTCGCCGAGCTCAGCGCGATCGACGTGCCGGGAAGCGCGGCGGAGCTGGACGCCCGCCTGCAGAGCTGACCTCCTCCCCGTCCTCGTCCTCGTCCTCCTCGTCGTCGTCCGGCGCCCGCTCAATCAACTCGTACAGCGTCGTCTGCACCCACTGTGCGTGCGGGACCCCGGCCAGCCGGGCGCTCTGCTCACCGATCGAATCGATCACCAGGGTGCCGGTGCCGAACATCCGGTCCAGCAGCGACTGGGTCAGCGCGTGATCGTTCACCCGGTTCAACGGCAGGTCGCGCCGCTCACGGACGAGCAGGCCACGCTGGGTGAGAAGCCGCTCAGTGGTGACCACCCAGTGCGTGCAGCGCCACTGGACGAGCGGGACCACGCCGTACCGGATGCCGTTGTAGAGCATGATCGCGGCCACCAGCCCGAGGCCGATGCGGCCACCCTCGTTCTCCGGCAGCAGCACCCAGGCCATGATCGTGCCGGCCACGGTCAGCGCGACCACCAGGGCCGGGCCGACCACCGACTTGCCATGGGGACGCAGGTGGAGGACGACCTCCTCCTGCTCCGAGAGAACTTCCGCCGGGAACGCCACGCGGTCAGCGTACGTGCAGAACATCACCCGCTGAGACGCGATGTTCACTGCCTTCCACCGTACGGACCACGAGTTGCCCGTCCCGGTCCACGGTGGTCGCCTCGCCGGTGAGCTCGCCGCCACCGGGCAGCAGCACCCGCACGTCCCGGCCGATCGTCGCGCACAGCCGCCGGTACTCCCCGAGCAGCCCGCACATCTCGGCGTCGCCACCGGCCTCGCGCCAGCCGCCGTACCACCTCTCGAGCCCGCGCAGCAGCGCCCGGAGCAGCGGATCCCGATCCAGGGTCTCGGCGCCGGCCAGGCGCAGCGAGGTCGCCGGCACCCCGGTGGTCTCCGGCAACTCCTCGGCGTGGGTGCTCACGTTCAGCCCGATCCCGACCACGATCGCGTCCCCGGCCATCTCGGCCAGGATGCCCGCGCACTTACGGTCGCCGACCAGCAGATCGTTCGGCCACTTCAGGGCGGCCTCCACCCCGGCCACCCGGGACACCGCGCCGGCCAGCGCCACCCCCGCCAGCAGCGGCAGCCACCCGAACGTTCCGGGCGTCGCGGCCGGCCGGCCGCGCTCCGGATCGGGAATGCCGGGACGCAGCAGGACGGTCAGGGTGAGCCCGGCGCGGGCCGGGCTCAGCCACTGCCGATCCCGCCGGCCACGGCCCGCGACCTGCTGCTCCGCGACGACGACCAGGCCCTCCGGCTCGTTGGCGCGGGCGGCCTCGGCGGCGTCCGCGTTGGTCGAACCGGTCTCGGCGCGGACCTCGATCCGCGACCAGAGGCCGCCGGGGTGCACCAGGGCCCTGGTCAGGGCCCGCTCGGAGAGCGGCGGGCGGTCCAGATCGGTGTACCCGGAAGCGGCCATCCCGGCAGCCTATGCCCCCGCGGGGAGCCGCTCCTCAGCGGTGCGGGCGCACGCCGTGGCGGCTTCGGGCCTTCACCGATGCGGGGCGCGCAGCATGGCGGCTTCCGGTCTTCATCGGTGCGGGCGCGCGGCATGGCGGCTCACGGCCTTTACCGGTGCGGACGGGCGGCGTGGCGGCTCACGTAGGCGG
>KL571264.1:66718-73331 GCA_000715855.1 Actinoplanes liguriensis | reverse complement strand
GCGGCGGGCCGCCGGCGACGCGACGGTCGCGGTGTTCACCTCGGCGCGGCGGCTGCGGGACGCCGGCTTCTCGGGGGCGACGATCCGGGTGCCGTTCGTCGCGGTGGTGCGGGCCTGGCCGGGCGACGGCTGCCGGCTGGCGGTTAATCCCGGTTCGCAGATGGGAGCCGAGTTCACCGGGCCGCAGGTGCCCGACCTGTTGCGGTGGGCGCAGGAGCTGGTCCACCGGCGAGTCGTCCCGTCCGCGACCGAAACCGTCGCCGCTTCTCCGGCTGAGCCGCGCTCTCCGGCCGCTGGTTTGCCGGCCCCGGCTGAGCCGGTCGCTGGTATTCCGGCTCCGGCTGGGCCTGCCGCCCCCACTCCGGTTCCGGGTGGACCGGTTGCTCCCACTCCGGTTCCGGGTGGACCGGTTGCTCCGGCGATGCGGCGGGTGCAGGCGGAGATCGCCGCGGAGGTCGCGGACGCACTCCTCACCGCGGGCGGCGGCCAGATCAGTGGCCTGATCCGTGTGGCCGGGCCGGTCGGCACCGCCGACGGCTATCTCGTGCGCTGGCACGAGGAGGTGACCGCGGGCCCGGCCGAGCGCCAGGTCACCGAGGTGACGCTGCCGCACGGCGCCCAGCTGGTACGGCTGATGGGCGGCCAGGAGGTGGTGGTCGGCACCTACGACACCGAGCTCGCGTGGTGGCGCCCGTCCGTGCTCAATGTGTTGCGCGGCGACTATCCATGACATCTGTCATGGGTGCGAATGTTCCTCCTTTGGTGAGGATGAGGGTTCGGCGTCAGCAGGGGAGGAGGGTCGTCGATGAGCACGTACCTGAACCTGCCGGACGGCCCGGAGCCCGTCGCGCGCGTCGGTGATCGGTTGAAGGCCGAGGCCGAGGAGTTCCAGCGGAAAGCGGCGGACCTGCTCCTGCAGATCCAGGACCTGGACGGCGGTCAGCCGTGGGGTCACGACGAGGCCGGCACCGCGTTCGAGCAGCAGTACCACAAGCCGATGGGCGAGGAGGGGACCCTCGCGCACGCGCTGCAGGAGCGTCTGCGGACCGCCGGCGGCCTGCTGAACGAGCTCGGTGGCAAGGTGACGACGGCGATGGCCACCTACGACGCCACCGACCAGACCGGCGGCGGCGCCATCGCGGGCGCGGTGTGACGATGCGCCGGCCCACCCGAGCCTGATGCCCGGCAGCAACGCGTTCGGCTCCGTCTTCGACACCATCCTCGACGAGCTGCTCGAGTTCTTCCGCGAATGCGAGCAGTGGGTGCCGATCGTCGGCCCGGTCCTGGAGATGCTCGTCGACATCCCCGAGGGCCGTGAGCAGGAGCTCTTCGACCTGGCCGACTACTACAGCCAGGCCGCGCAACTGCACTCCGAGCACGCGATCGCGGTCCGGACGCAGCTCAACGAGCTGTACCACGTCTGGCAGGGCGACGGCGCGGCGCAGAAGACCCAGGAGCACCTGGAGAAGTACCTCGAGCAGGTGACCGCGGACGCCGCGGCGTTCAACCAGATGCGAACGATTGTTCACGGCGCCGCGCTCAGCGTCGAAGCGGCCAAGATGATGGACGTCATCAACCTGGTCATGCTCGCGGTGGCCACCGTCCAGGTCGTCCTGACGATCATCGAGACGTTCGGGCTGTCCTCGATCGGCGAGGGCCTGGCGATCGCCACCTGCCGGCAGGCGCTCAAGACCGCGCTGAAGGAGCTGGTCGAGAAGCTGGTCGGCCAGGGCTTCAAGGGCGCGGTGAAGGCGGCGCTGAAGGCCGGGCTCAAGCGGGGCCTGCAGTTCGCCGCGTTCACGGCCGGGTCCAAGGCCGGGATCATGGCGATTCAGGCCGCCGAGGGGCACGATCCGCTGGCCGAGTTCGATCCGATCGAGTTCGCCGGTGAGGTGGTTGACGGGTTCTTCGCGGGGTTCCTCGGCGGGCCGATCGCGATGGGCGGCCACAACCCGCTGACCGAGGGCGCGGCGATGGCGCTGGGCCAGCTCGGGGACAATTATCTGCGGTTGTACCGCGACGATCTGTTCGACGCGATGAACCTGACGGACTGGGCCAAGGACCACGGGTTGTACGTGGACCGGGAGAACTTCAACCCGCTCGACGGGGTGGCGACGGCCGGGCTGTTCGGCGGGGTGCTCGGCGCGAAGGGCATGCGCGAGGGAATGCGGGACGCGGGCGCGGACCTGCGCCTCAAGCTGGGCGAACAGAACGCGCTCGGCGATGTGAAGCTCGGTTCGGAATCAGAATCCACATCAACTTCCGATTCGGGTACGCCCGAAGCGGCCCCGTCCGCGGAAACCGCCCCCGCCGAGCAGGCATCCGGCACCCCGTCGACCCAGCCGCTCGGCGAGTCGTCCCCGCAGAGCCGCCCCGAGCCGTCCGCTGGCTCTCCTGAGCGGTCAGGCGGCTCATCGGAACGTTCCGGTGGTTCACCGGAGCAGTCAGGTGGTTCACCGGAGCAGTCAGGTGGGTCGTCGGAGCGGTCGAGCGGCTCTTCCGAACAGGCGAGTGGCTCTTCGGACAAGGCGGGCGGGTCGCCGGGCGGGGCTCCGGAGCGGTCGAGTGGGTCGTCCGAGCAGGGCGGCGGGGCAGATCGTGGCGGCGGAGCGGATCGTGGCGGGCAGCAGCGGGTCGCCGAGCCCGCGTCGGAGAACGCAGGGAATGCACGGACTTCGGATCGTCCTGCGGAGTCGGATGCCGCTGGCGGTGACGCGCGTGGAGAGGGCGCCCCCGGCGACGGGAACCGTGAGGCGGCCGGCTCCGACCGAGTCACTCCGGAGCAGACCACCATCGGTTCTGATCGGCCGGGCCAGGAGAGCACGCCGTCCGGCTCTGACGGGGCTGCCTCCGATGGCGCGACGAGCGGTGCTGGGCGGGGTGGAAACGAAGGGGCGGCCACACCCGACACTGCCCCCGGCCGCAGCGCCGAGCAGAACGGTGCCGTTGAGAGCGGCGCCGAGCAGGGCGGTGCTGGGCAGGGCGGTGCTGGCGGGCGGGACGGCGCTGGTGGGACGGCGTCGGAAGGGCTTGGCGGAAGTGAATCGAGGTTCGAGAACAGAACCGCCGTTAACTCTTCGCATGATCAGGTGTCCACGTCGGCGAACGGGCAGCATGGCGAGGCGGGTGGCCCGCGTGTTCCGGAACGGGCTGAGCCGTTCGCTCCCGCTCAGCCGGGCGCGCCCGAACCGGTTGGCGCCCGGACCGGAGGGGTTGAGAGCGGGCGGGCCGGTGCGGGTGGGCCGCGGCCCGACGTACGGGAAGCGGGTTTTTCTCGGGGGAGCGAACCGGGACGGATCGACGCGGCCGGCCCTCGCACTGCTGATGCTCCGCCGGGCGAAGCCCGCGGTGGAGAACCCAGGACCGATGGCCCGCGGCGTGGCCCCGAGTCCGCTTCGGATCAGTCTGCCCGCGATCCCAGAGGCGGCGACTCTCGCCCGGATCAGCGCGGTGGTGATTCCCGGCCGGACTCGCGTAGTGGGGATTCGCGCGGGGATGAGCCTGGCCGCGATCGGGGCAGGGACGAGCATCAGGGCGGCGGCCGCGATGGGCGCGACGATGGCGGCGGCCGCGATGGGCACGAAGGCCGCGACGGGCGCGAAGGCCGCGGCGGTGGCGGCGGTAGTGACGGCCGTGAAGGCCGCGAAGGCCGCGACGGGGGCGGCGGGCATGAAGGCCGCGACGGGAGCGACGGGCGCGGTGGCCGCGACGGGGGCGGTGAGCGCGGTGTCCGCGACGGGGGCGGTGAGCGCGGTGACGGCTCGCGGGAAGTGGGGGGTCGGGAACGGGAAACGAGCCCGGAGACCCAGAAGCGGTGGCGTGACTACGCCCAGCGGGTTCAGCGCTGGTCCGAGAACCGGGCCGCGGACCAGGCGGCCATGGAACGGGCCGTCTCGCGCAGGTTCGGCGGCGAGGACGGCCTCACCCCGGAGATCGTGCAGCGGGCGCTGGACCGCCCCGCCGAGCACCTCGACGCCACCGGCCGCCGCTTCAAGGAGATGGTCCGCGACCACTTCAGCGAGGTCCGTTCGGAGAACGGCGAGGCTTCCCGGCACCCGTCGTCGCCCGAGGAGATCTCCCGCAAGCTGGACGAGCTGAGCCGCTCCCGGCCACCGGGGCTGCGGCAGCGCCTGATGGAGATCGCCAAGCTGCGCACCGACGCGCCGATCAACTCCCGCCAGGTGATCGGCGGCGAGTACCACGGTTTCGGCCGCGAAGCCGATCCGGGCCTGGTCCGGCACGAGGTGAACGAGGCGGTGCCGGAGGTCCTCGGCCGCCTGTTCAAGAACGTCGACTTCGTCCGCGGCGACCAGGACGTGCTGCGGATCGGCGGCGAGCGTGACGTCCGGGTCGAGTTCGACGCCCGGCACATGGACCGGACCGGGGTGGGCGAGTCCCGGCATTTCCGGGGCGACGGCGGCCGCTGGAGGGTGGAGGTGAACGCCGGCACCGCCCGGGAGCACATCACGACGGTCACCAGCCACGAGATCTCCGAGATCCTGCACACCACGGAGGGCCGCCCGGCCGGTACGCGGGACGTCCTGACTCCGGAGCACGACGGCACCGGCGACCGCAGGCTCAGCCCGGACGACCTGGGCCGTGTCGCCGAGCTGCTCGACCTGCACGACCGTGCGCTGGGCGGGGATCACGCGGCCGGCGAGCGGCTCGGCGAGCTGATCGACCACCTGGACCTGCGTGACGGGCCGGGCGCCGCGGGCCGCCGCGAGGCGATCACCGACCTGCTCGACGACCCGGCCGCGCACCATTTCGCCGACGATCCGGCCGGCCGGCTGAGTGACCTGTTCAAACGTCCCGCCGAGGACCTGCCGGCGGCGCCGGAGCGGACCCGGTTCACCGCGGACGACCTGCGGCCGGGGGAGGGGCACGTGCCGGCGAAGCTGCGTGAGCCGATCCACCTGGAGCGGCATCAGCAGGATCACGGTGTCCGCGAGCGGTATCACGCGGTCGGCGACCCGAAGGACACGTTCCGACTGAAGGACGGGACGCCGCTGCGCTACACCCATTCGGGGAAGGTCACGTTCGCGCACGAGCGGATCGGCCTGGGTAGGGACATCAAGGTCCCGGCCGAGCGGGGTGACCCCGGCCGTCTGGATCATCCGACGGGTTCGGACCGGGCCGCCGAGCTCGGCAGGGAGAGCGCCCTGTTCCACACGCAGGGCGCCGACGTCGTGCGGGCCGAGGCGCATCGCGCGGCGCAGCTGGATCGGCTCAACAACCAGCTCGACGCGCTGCACCGGGCGGCGACCGGCCCGGCGGCGAGACTCTACGAGCCGGTCACGACCGAGCAGTTGAACAGCAAGAACCTGACCCGGACCGAGGAGACGCTGCGCCGGCTCGCCGGGGAGCATCCGGAGCTGGGCACGTCGGTGACCGATCTGGTTCATGCGAGCCGGGAGTACGCGAGCGCCTACGACGCGCGGACCCTCACCTCGAACCGGGCCGGCATGATCAGCGGCCGGGAGTTCGCCCGGAGTCTGGGCGTCGACGTGGGCGAGATGTTCGGTGACGTGCACGCGAAGCCGAAGCCGGGGGAGCTCGACGTGTGGGGTGTGGTGCGCAACCCGGACGGCACGGTGGCCAAGCTGGTGGTGGTCGAGGCGAAGGGCGGCAATGCGGATCTCGGCAAGCGCGACGGCAACCAGCAGGGGAGCGGGCCTTACCTGCGCGACATCATGGGCCGCGACGGCACTTTCGTCGAGTACGTGAACCGCCCGGCGAACGCCGCGCTCCTGAGCGGACTGCGGTCCGGCGCTATCCCCGTCGAGTACTACCAGGTCAGCCAGCCGCACGCGCTGCCCGGCGCCGGCGGGGTGCCGCCCGCGAAGGTCTACGAGTTCCAGTTCCGGACCCCGCTGGACCCGGCCTGGCGACCTTCCGACGCCAACGTGTTCGACCACCGGAACCTGGGCTGACCCCGGCGTCGGCAGAATGATGCCGGACCGGGGGGATCCCGGCGACGGCAGAATGATGCGGGACCGATCGCGAGTGGAGGACGATGACGGTGGCGCGTGCCCTGGACGACGCGGCGATCGTGCGCCTGGCCGAGAAGATGCTCTCGGTGGGCCCGATGCTGCGGGAGGCGACCGGCCCGGAGGTGGCGGCGGCGCTGGGCTGGCCGGTGATCCCGGACGGCTTCGACTGGTCGATGCGGCTGGACCCGGGGGACGGCCTGGACGGCCCGGGCGCGTTCCTGCCGCTGGAGGACGGCCGCCCCCGCGCGCTGTCGGTCCCGATCCTCGCGCCGTGGAAGGAGGGCGACGAGGGGAACCGCGAGCAGCTGGAGCAGGACGTCTTCGCGACCGCGACGGCGGCACTGACCCGGGTGTTCGGCCCGCCGACGGACCGGCTGCCGGGCGAGGAGCCGGAGGTGTGGTGGCGCCGCGGCCCGGTGGTGCTGCGCCTGGTGATCGGCCGGTTCGACGTGGCGCTGCAGCTGGAGCTAGTGGACGATGTCGAGCGGGACGACCGAGAGTAGCTCCAGTTTCTGGTAGCTCTCGCTGCCCGGCGCCGCCGTGTAGACCACCAGCGACTGCGACTGATCCGGGTCGAGAAGTTGCTGGCAGTGCAGGTCGAGCGCCCCGACCAGCGGGGG
>KL571264.1:61571-66494 GCA_000715855.1 Actinoplanes liguriensis | reverse complement strand
CCCGCCACAGCTCCTCGAACTCGGGGCTGCCGGAGCGCAGCGCCGTCACGATCCGGGCGGCGCGCGATGCCGTCCCGTCCCGGGTGTAGGCCGCGAGCAGGTGCGCCACCATCATCCGCCCGTGGCCGGCCTGGTCTTCGGGCGGGATCAGCGCCCGCTCGGCCGGGTCGGTGAACCAGCGGTGGTGCGGGCTGCGGTCCAGCCCGCACCGCACGCTGTCGTCGCCGAGCAGCGCCCGGGCCAGCGGGGTCTGCCGCAGTGTCTCGCCGACCCCGTTGACCACCAGCGCGGCGGCATCGCCCAGCCCGTCGAGGACCCGCATCATGCCCGGGTTGACGTGGTCGTTGCCGGCCGAGCCGCGGCGCGGCGGCACGAACCCGCCGAGCCGGAACAGGTGATCCCGCTCGTCGACGGTCATGCGCAGCCCGCGGGCGACCGCGGCGAGCGCCTGCTCCGACGGGTGCGGGCCGCGCGGTTGTTCCAGCCGGGTGTAATAGTCCACCGACAGGTCGCTGAGCACCGCGACCTCCTCGCGCCGCAGCCCGGCGGTGCGGCGGCGCAGCCCGCGCGGCAGCCCGACGTCCTGCGGTTGCAGGGCCTCCCGGCGGCTGCGCAGGAAGGCCGCGAGTCGTTCCCGCTCCACCGCCCTATTCTTCCTCGGGCAGCCCGCTGAGCTGGTGTATCACTCGCCACAACCGCTCGCCGTCGCCGGGCCGCCGCGCCGAGCGGTACACCTTGAGCTCGGCCGGCCCGCCGGTGAACTCGCCGAACCCGTCCGGGCCGTAGAGGCGCCCGCCCGCGTCCGGCGCGGTCGCGGCCATCAGCGGCGGCAGCACCCCGCGCGCGACGGTCTGCGCGAACCGCCCGGTGATCGCCCGCAGCGGCCCGGGCGTGGTGCGGTAGAGGTTGGTCAGCGTGGTCCCCGGATGCGCCGCGTTGCTGGACACCTCGGCGACCCTGCGGTCCAGCTCGAGAGCGAAGATCAAGTTCAAGAGCTTCGATCGGCCGTACGCACGGGTCCCGCCGTATCGCCGCTCCCCTTGCAAGTCGTCCCAGTCGACCTTGGCCTGCTTCGCTGCGGAGCTGGTCAGCGTGGTCACCCGCGCGTGCCCGGCACGCAGCAGCGGCAGCAACCGCAGGGTCAGCGCCGCGTGGCCCAGCACGTTCGTCCCGAACTGCAGCTCGAACCCGTCGGCGGTGACCTGGCGGGACGGCGGCAGCATCACCCCGGCGTTGTTGACCAGCAGGTCGACGGGCCGCCCCTCGCCGAGCAGCCCGTCGGCGAACGCGGCCACCGAGGCGAGGCCGGCCAGGTCGAGCCGTTCGAGCCGGACCTTGGCGGCCGGGACGGCATCCCGGATCAGGGCGGCCGCGGCCTCGCCCTTGGCCGGGTCACGCACCGGCAGCACCAGGTCGGCCCCGGCCCGGGCGAGGTGGAGGGCGAGCTCCCGGCCGATGCCGTCGCTGCCCCCGGTGACGACCGCGAGGCGGCCGGTCAGATCTGTTGTCATGCCTCAAGGCTGCGACGCGGCCCGCCCGTCAACCATGTTCCGTCATGACAAGGAAGCCGGCCGCCGGGTCAGGACCTGCGGGCCGTCCTCGGTGACGGCCACGGTGTGCTCCGAGTGCGCGGTGCGCGAACCGTCGGCGGAGCGGATCGTCCACCCGTCCTTGTCGTACTTCACCTTGTCGGTGCTCGCGCACAGCCACGGCTCGATCGCAATGGTCAGCCCCGGCTGCAACCGGATGCCGCGCCCGGCCCGGCCGTCGTTGTGGATGTGCGGCGCCTCGTGCATCGTGCGCCCGACGCCGTGCCCGCCGAACTCCAGGTTGATCGTGTATCCGTACTGCCGGGCGACGCCGCCGATCGCCGCCTCGATGTCGCCCAGGCGGCCACCGGGCTGGGCCGCGGCGATCCCGGCTTCGAGGGCCACCTCGGTCGCCTCGATCAGCCTCAGGTCGGCCGGCGCGGGCGTCCCGGCGATCACGGAGACCGCGGAGTCGGTGACCCAGCCGTCGATGGCGACCGCCATGTCGATGCTGAGCAGGTCACCGTCGCGCAGCGTGTACTTGTGGGGCAGCCCGTGCAGCACCGCGTCGTTGACCGACAGGCACAGCACGTTGCGGAACGGCCCCCGCCCGAATGAGGGCGAGTAGTCCCAGTAGGACGACTCGGCGCCGCGCTCCTTGATCCGGCCGCGGGCGTGGTGTTCCAGGTCCATCAGGTTGACCCCGACCTGGGTCATGCCGGCCAGTTCCGCCAGCAGCTCGCCGACGAACTGCCCGGTGACGGCCATCCGGGCGATCTCCCCGGGAGCCTTGAGCTCGATCACGTTGACCCCTCCTTATGCGGTATAGTTATACCACCACCGGAGAGGAGACCAATGATCCGCCCACCGCTCACCCCGGACCTGATCGCCGCCGGCCAGCGCCTCGGCGCCGCGTTGCGCACCGCCCGCGGCGCCCGCAGCCAGGCCGAGATCGCGCTGGCCGCCGGCATCTCCCCGGAAACGCTGCGCAAGATCGAGGCCGGTCGCGTGCCGACCCCGGCCTTCGGCACCATCGTCTGCCTCAGCGAGGTCCTCGGCATCCCGCTCGCCGATCTCGCCGACAGCTGGCTCACCGCCGTGCCGTTCGATCAAGACCGATCAAAACCGGTTTCCCGTACGGCGTGAGCCGGCGTCGCCACGGCGTGCAGCAGGAAGTCCACGAGTCGCCGGGCGTGCTCCCCGGCCCGCGCCGTGAGCGCCGCCCGCGCGCCGGGCGGCGTGGTCAGCGCGTGCATCATCGCGCCGCCCGCCAGGGTGTCCAGGAGCAGCGTCACCGACGTACCCCCGGGAAGCTCTTCCCTGCTGATGCCGCGACGGATGATGTCCCGGGCGGCCCCGATCTGCGCCGTCCGGATCTGCTCGTAGTGCTCGGCGATCCCGGTGATCGACGCCGCCTCCAGGTGCAGGCGCAGCGCCGCCCGGCCGCACGGCCCGGCGTAGAGCGCGACCAGTTGCGCGGCCAGCTCGACGAGGTCCCCGTGCAGCGTGCCGGTGTCGACGTCGCTGATCCGCGGCAGCCCGGCCGTCAGCGCGTCGGCCAGCAGCGCCCGCTTGTCGCTCCAGCGCAGGTAGAGAGTCGCCTTCCCGATGCCGGCCCGCCGTGCCACCGGTTCCATCGCGAACCCGGCCCACCCCGCGTCCCCGAACACGTCGAGCGCGGCCTGCGTGATCCGCCGATCGACCTCGGGGTCGCGCGGACGTCCCGGCCCGGCCGGTGTCACAGTGCCCATCACGGCCACCCTCCGTATTCCTGAACGGCTCCCGTCAGATTACCCGGGCCCGGATCGGCCGGTCAGGACGTCCTTCAACCGCGCGGGGAGATGATGCCCAGCTTCCGCGGTCAGAGCGCGGGCGTGGTCCGGGTCTTGAGGTCCTCCTCGGTGATCGGCCGGACGACCCGGCACCTGTCTCTTATACACCCGATCACCGAGCCGTAGCCGATCCGGACGCCGGGCAGCACCACCACGTTGCTGCCGATCCAGACCTTGTCCTCGATGACGATCGGCTCGGAGAACCGCCGGAAGTCCTCCCGCAGATCCGGGTGGATCGGGTGCCCGGTAGTGGTCAGCGTGACCCCCGGCGCGATCATGACCCCGTCGCCGATCCGGATCTCCACGTCGTCGACGAAGGTCAGGTTCACGTTCCCGAAGAAGTCGTCCCCGATGTGGACGTTGCTGCCGAACCCGGCGTGGAACGGCGACAGCAGCACCGTCCGCGCACCCACCGACCCCAGGATCCGCTCGAGCAGCTCCCGCCGCCGCTCCTCGTCCCCGGGCCGTGTCTGGTTGTACTCGAAGACCAGGTCCGCCCGCCGCCGCCCGTTCTGAAACGAAGCCTCCGACTCGGTGTAGAGAAGCCCCTGCCGGATCCGCCCCAGCACCTCACCCTGATCCCGCTCGATCGTCACCCCACCGGTCTACCACGCCTCCACCCCCCGAACACTCCCGCTACCCCGCTGCGTCCCGCCCCTCAGCCGCGCCTCCCGCTTGCCCGGCTGGCTCCCACCGTTGTTATGGCGCCTCCATAACCACGCTCGGGGCCAGCCGGCTCCCGCGCCCGGCGCGCCTCCGCGCCCACCGTGCCTGGCGCTACCGGCACCGTCCACCGTGGCCGGCAGCGCGTGTCGCCGCGGGGTTGCGACGGCGCGGGAGGCATTCACCAGGGGCTATTGACGCGAATGTTGGGCGCATATAGCGTGGCGATTACCACCGCGTTAAAACGTTTCACAACCCCGTCCTCCACTGTGATCCCTGCTGGTCGGCATTGTTGCTGGCGCAGGTGAATCGCCGTGCGTTGAAACGATCCTGGGACAGGAGCCGTCGTGCGCCCCTCACCACTTCGCGTCCTCGCTGTGACCGCTCTCCTGATCACCGCCACGCCCGCCGTCCCGGCCCACGCGGCCGCGCCGGTCGAACCGGCGTATGCGGCCGCGCCCGTCGAACCGGCGGCCTATGCTGCGGCGCCGGCCGGATCGGCTGAGGCCGGCGTGCCTGCCGGATCGGCGTATGGCGGCGGGGCCGGGGCGGCGCCTGTCGGGCTGCGGACCGGCGGGCGGACGGACCCGCTCGGCATCGACGTGACGTCGCCGGATCTGAGCTGGCGCGACGCCCGTACCGGCCATGTCGCCTTTCAGATCCAGGCGGCGACGTCCCCGGCGAGGCTCGCCCACCCCGATCTCTGGGATTCCGGCCGGGTGCGGGGATCGGACGTCGAGGCCCGCTACGCCGGGCGCCCGCTGGGGGAACGCACCCGGGTCTACTGGCGGGTCCGGACGTGGACAAGCGAACGCAGCTTCACTTCCTGGAGCGATCCGGCCTGGTTCGAGACCGGTCTGACCACCTGGGACGCCCGATGGATCGGCAACCGCGAGTGG
>KL571264.1:60188-61365 GCA_000715855.1 Actinoplanes liguriensis | reverse complement strand
GCACGAAGCCGGTCCAGCCCGTCGTCGTCTCCCTCCCGGAGCGGACCGCCCGCTACGTCCGGCTGGACGTCAGCAAGCTCGGCCTGCCGCTCGCCGAGCAACCCCTGGACAGCAAGAACCGCATGGTGACCGGCGGCGACGTGCGGCGTTTCCCGGCGCTCACCTACCGGCTTCAGCTCGCCGAGCTGGAGGTCCGCGACTCGGCCACGCCCGGCGTCAACCTGGCCGACGGGCGCGGCAAGTTCATCACCGCCTCGGAGACCGAGACGATCCGCAAGGAGTGGGAGCCGGCACTGCTGGCCGACGGCGCCGCGACCGGCTACCAGAGCGCCGCGCACGACGGCCCGGACGCGAACATCCAGCTCACCCTGGACCTCGGCGCGGAGAAAACCTTCGATCGAGTCGTGTTGCGCCCGCGCACGGACACGCTGACCGCCGACCGCCGCACCGCGAGCTTCCCGGTCGACTTCCGCGTCGAGACCGCGCACACCGACGACTGGACCACCGCCGCGGAGACGACGGGTCAGGCGCCCCCGGACACCTGGCTGCCCGCCGCGCTGCCCGTCTTCAAGAAGGATTTCGCCGTACGGGGCCAGGTCGCCAAGGCCCGTCTCTACCTCAGCGGGCTCGGCGTCTACGTCCCCACCCTCAACGGGCGCAAGGTCGGCGACGCCGTCCTCGAACCGGGCGACGCCGACTACTCGGACCGCGTGCCGTACGCCGCCTACGACGTAACGACGGTTCTGAAGAAGAACGCCAACTCACTTGGCGTGGCGCTCGGCAACGGCACGGCGAACGCGCTCGACACCAGGGGCCGCTACCGCAAGTTCGCCCGCCAGGTCAGCGACCCCCAGGTCATCGCCCAGCTGGAGATCACCTACACGAACGGCAGGCGCCAGACCGTCGCCACCGACCCCACCTGGCGTACCGCGCTCGGCCCGACCACGGTCTCCTCCTGGTACGGCGGCGAGGACTACGACGCCCGCCGGGAGAACCCGTCCACCTGGGAGAACGCCGTCCCCGCGCCCGCCCGGGGCCCGCTCACCGCCCGGCTCGGCGAGCCGGTCCGCATCGTCGAACGGCTCACCGGCGCCGAGGTCTCGCCCGGTGTCTTCGACGTCGGCCGCACCATCGCCGGCCTGCCCGAGATCACCCTGACTCTGTCTCTTATACACAT
>KL571264.1:55956-59989 GCA_000715855.1 Actinoplanes liguriensis | reverse complement strand
CCACGTCGACCAGTCGATCAGCAACGTCGGCACCCCGATCTGGGACCAGTTCACCAGCAGGGGCGGCACCCAGACCTGGCATCCGCAGTTCAGCTACCACGGCTTCCGCTACCTGGAGGTCGTCGGGCTCACCTCCGATTCGCGAATCACCGTCAACGGGCTCCGGACAATGGGCGACTACGACCCGGCGGGGACGTTCGACACCTCCGACGACATCCTCGACGGCATCCACCGGCTCACCCGGCACGCGGTCGAGAACAACATGCAGAGCATCCTCACCGACTGCCCGAGCCGGGAGAAGCTGGGCTGGCTCGAACAGGACCAGCTCGCCTACGACGCGATCGCGCGCAGCTACGACGTACGACCGCTGATGGACAAGATCGTGCAGGACATGGCCGACGGGCAGGAGGCGTCCGGGCTGGTCCCGAGCACGGTGCCGGACCACGTCACGCTCGCCGGCTCCTACCGCGACGACCCGAACTGGGGTGGCGCGCTCGTCCTCGTCCCGTGGCAGACGTACCTGACCTACGGCGACCGGGACATCCTGGAGAGGTACTACCCGGCGATGCAGCGCTACCTGGCCTACCTGCAGGGTCAGACGACCCGCTGGGTGAACGGCGTCTACGACTACGGCCTCGGCGACTGGATCACCACCGAGAAGCCGGCCGTGGTGAAGGCGATCCCGGGCAGCACCGGCGTCTGGAGGATCGCCGACGGACTGGCCCGGATCGCCACCGTCCTCGGGCACGACACCGACGCGGCGACCTACCGCACGACCGCCGACGATCTCGCGACGGCGCTCTGGGCCAGGTACTACGACCCGGCGACCGGCCTGTTCGGCGGCGGGGGCCAGGGCGCGACGGCCCTCGCCCTGGACGTGCACGCGGTCCCGGCCGAGCTCCGGGATCAGCAGCTCCAGCACCTGATCGACGCGATCACCGCGCAGGGCGACCACCTCGTGATGGGCGAGATCTCGTTCCCGTCGGTGCTGAACGTGCTCACCGCCGCCGGCCGCGACGACGTCGTCTACCGGATCGCCACGCAGACCACCAGCCCCAGCCTCGGCCACCAGGTCGTCGCCGGGCTGACGGCGCTCGGCGAGACCTGGGACGGCGGCAGCGGCCAGTCGCAGGACCATTTCATGCTGGGCGCGCTCGACGCCTGGATGCTGCGCCGCGTGACCGGCATCGATCAGAAACCGGGCTCCGCCGGATTCCGCGACCTGATCATTGCTCCGGCCACCGAGGGCGGCCCGGCGTCCGCTTCCGGGAGCTATCTGTCGCCGTACGGCCGCATCAGCTCTTCCTGGATCAGAACCGGCGACACCGTGCACCTCACGGTGACCGTCCCACCGGGCGCCACCGCCGAGATCCGCCTGCCCGGCCTGACCCGCGCCGTCGGCGCCGGAACCTGGAGGTTCGATGCGTAAGGCCTTGACCGCGTTGATCGCCGTTCTTCTTGCGATCGCCGGTTCACAAATCCCGGCCGCGGCGTCCACCTCGACCCCGCCGGACGACAGCCTGCCGAGCATCTATTGGTACTGGAACAACACGATCACCACCGAGATCACCGACCGGCAGATGGCCGAGATGCGGGCCAAGGGCGTCCACTCGTTCGCCCTGTTCCCCTACGGCGGGGCGACCCAGCAGCCGGCGTTCTTCACCGAGGCCTGGTTCGACCTGGTCGGGCACGTGCTGCGCGAGGCGAGGCGCACCGGCATGAGGGTGTGGCTGTTCAACGACAACAACTTCCCGAGCGGCCGCGCCGGTGGACTGGTCGCCGACGGCGGCACGGTCGGCGACCGCACCTGGCCGGCCCGGCCGGACCTGCGGCTCAAGGCGCTGCTGCGCTCGACCCGGATCGTCACCGGCCCGGCGACCGTGGACCTGGACCGGACCTCGGGCCTGTCGGTCGGCGACGGCAGGCTGGTGGTCGACCCGGCGCTGTCGACCGGCGCGGCCACCCTCACGCCCGGCGTGGACTGGACCGACTACACGGTCAGCGGCAAGGCGACGCTGACCACGGGCGGCGTGCAGCTCTGGGTGCGCGCGGACGCCGCCGGCCGCAACGGCTACCTGGTGGACGTCGACGTCAAGGGCGTGGCCAGCGTGTACCGGGTCGACGACGGGGTCCGGACGCGACTGACCACCGGCGTGCCGACGCCCGGCTTCTCCGCCTCCCGGGCGCAGACGATCGCGGTGACGGTCGCCGGCGGCACGATCGCGCCGAAGATCAATGCCACCGTGCAGCCGGTCGCGGCCGACACGACGTACGGGAAAGGCTCTGTCGCTCTTTCTTCGGAGGGCACCCAGCGCACGCAATGGGACAACCTCACCGTCACCGGATCTTCCGGGTCCGCGCTCTTCACGAACGACTTCGCGACCGCCGGCGCGCTCGCGGACTTCCCCGCCGACCGGGTGACCATCGCCGGCCGGACCGCCGCCGCGGCCCGGACGACCGGCAGTGGCACGCCGATCGAGCTGACCGGCGCGACCTGGCAGGTCCCGGCGGGGGAGTGGCAGCTCGACGTGTACGCCGGCAAGACCCTCGCCGACGACTCCAGCGGTTACGTCCGCGACTACCTGGACCTGCTCGACCCGGCGGCGACCGATGCCTTCCTGGAGCGGGTGCCCGGTGAATACGTCCGCCGGTTCGGCTGGGCGATGGGCTCGACCGTGCTCGGCTTCTGGGACGACGAGCCGTTCCTGGCCTCCGCGCAACCGCACCCGTTCAAGCAGCTGCCCTGGTCACCGGGGATGGCGGCGGCGGTCCGCGCGGCCGGTGGCAGCCCGGGCGTCGCCTACACGTCGGCGGCGGACGCGCTCGACCCGGCGGCCGGCCTCTACTGGCGGGCGGTGAACAACCTTTTCGCCACCGGTTACTACCAGCGGCAGGCCGACTGGATGGGCCGCCACGGACTGAAACTGATCACCAACCCGCTGCTCGACGAGCAGAGCCCGCAGGACCGGATGAACAGCACCGGCGACCTGTCCAAGGTCAACCAGTGGGCGCAGGTGCCGGGCAGCGACGAGATCACCGCCGACTACGTGGCCGGCGAGCAGACCATGCTCGGTCGCAACGCCGCGTCGGCCGCGCACCAGAGCGGGGCGCCGCGGGTGGTGATGGAGACCTTCGGCAACGGTGGCTGGCAGATCGCGCCGGACTACATGCGCGCGACGGTCGGCGCGCTCGCGACCCGCGGCGTGAACCAGACGTTCCTGCACGCGATGTGGACGGACGAGACGTCGGTGAACTTCCCGCCGCCGTTCGGGCCGCGCAGCACGTTCTGGCCGGACATGCCCGAGGTCGACACGTGGATCGGGCGCGTGATGGACCTGGGCCGCGGGACGAGCCTGGCCCGCACGGCGCTGATCCAGCCGCAGCGCGCGGCGGAGATGACCCGGTCCACGGACACGGCCGGGACACTCGACGCGGCGTTCACCGATACGGCGTACGCCCTGGAACGCGCGCAGGTGGACTTCGACCTGCTCAGCGACTCGTCGTTGAGCGGCGACCCGGTGGCCCGCTTCCACGGCGTGGTCCGCGGGCGGCAGCTCGTGGTCGGCAGGGCGGCCTACGACCAGCTGGTCCTCCCGGCGACACCGATCCTGGACCTGGCGAGCGCGAAACTGCTGCGCGAGTTCACCCGGGCCGGCGGGAAGCTGGTCGTGGCCGGGGCGCTTCCGGCTCGGGAGGCGTTCGGACACGATGCCGAGCTGGCGAAAGCTCTCGCCGGCGTGCGGACCTCCACCGACGTGTCCGCGTTCGCCGCGGCCCGGCTGACCCCGGCGGCGCCCGCCATTCGTGTCCTCCGGGTGCGGCGCGGGAACGACACGGTCTTCGTGCTGAACAACGAGAGCGACGCGGCGGTCACCACCACGGCCGCGTTCCCGGCGCGCGGGGTGCCGTTCCTCAGCGACCCGCGCACCGGATCGCTCACGGCGGCCACCACGTACGACGGGTCGTCGGTGCCGCTGACGCTCAAGCCGTACGAGACGCTCGGGGTGGTGTTCCGCCTGTCTCTTATACACAT
>KL571264.1:55192-55800 GCA_000715855.1 Actinoplanes liguriensis | reverse complement strand
TGTCGGTGGATCCCGTCAGGAACGGACTCCGGGCCGTCGTCACCGCCGAGGCCCCGGGCACCTATCCGCTGACCGGAACGGCGAACGGGCGGACCTATCGCGGCACGGCCGTCGTCGATGACCCGCTCACGCCGATCGCGGTCGCGAATCCGTGGACGGTTCAGCTGATCGACGGGTCGGCGCCGCGGGAACGGCCGTTGGGCTCCTGGACGACGTTCGCGCCGGCGTACTCCGGGAGTGCGATCTACACGACCACGTTCGACCTGACCGCCGCCGACCTCGCCGGACGCCGGCTGACGCTGGACCTCGGCGAGGTGCACGACCTGGCCACGGTCACGGTCAACGGGGTCACGCTGCCGGCGGCGCTGTGGCATCCGTACACGGTGGATGTCACCTCCGCGCTGACGGCGGGCACCAACACGGTGAGCGTGCGGGTCACCAACACGCTCGCCAACTCCCGGAACAAGATCCTCCCGTCCGGGCTGCTCGGCCCGGTCACCCTGCGCCCGCAAGCCGTCCTCACCACCACCCTGGGAGCCATCCGATGAAACGCCGTACCGTCATCGCGCTCGGGGCCGCCGCCGTGGCGCCCTGGCCCTCCACCGCGG
>KL571264.1:51423-54942 GCA_000715855.1 Actinoplanes liguriensis | reverse complement strand
CGTCAGCGGCGGCGCCAAGTTCCGCTGGTGGTGGCCGCACGGCCTGGTCGACCCGGTGGAGATCGCCCGCGAGATCGACCAGATCGCCGACGCCGGTTTCGCCGGCGTCGAGATCCAGGACGTGCACCACAGCGTGAAGGCGGATCTCGACCCGGCCGGGCACGGCTGGGGCACCGGACCGTGGCGGGACGCCGTCGAGTCCGCGCTGCGCCAGGCGAGGCGGCGCGGCCTGACGGTGGACCTGGCGGTCGGCGCGAGCTGGCCGGCCGCCGTCCCGGGCATCACCCCGGACGACCCGGCCGCCGCGAAGGAGCTGGTCCACACCGTCACCCCGTTCACCGGGACGATCACCGCGCCGGTCGCGCCCGGCACGTTCGCCGTGCAGATCGCCCGGCTCGTCGCCACCGGCGTCCTCGACCCGGCCTCGGTGCGGACCCTGACCCCGGTCGGCGGCCAGGTCACGGCCACCGCCGGGGAGGGAAGCTGGCTGCTCTTCACCTACCTGGTCCGCGGCTCGGGCCAGCAGCCGGAGGGCGGCCCGCACACCGACCCGGCCGCCTACGTGGTCGACCACTTCAGCGCGGCCGGCACGAAAGCGATTCTGCGTTCGTGGAATGAACACGTGTTGACTTCCCCGATCCGGCGACTGCTCCGGGACGCCGGCGGCGACCTGTTCGAGGACTCCCTGGAGATCGAGACCGACGGGACGCTCTGGACGCCGGACATGCCGGCCGAGTTCGCCAAGCGCACCGGCGCCGAGCTGCTGCCCGTGCTCCCGGTGCTGCTCGCGCCGAAGGGCAAGTACCTCTACGCGTTCGGCAGCGACGCCACCAACCACCTGCGCGACGCGTTCAACCAGGTCCTCTCCGACCTCTACCACGAGCATCACCTGCTGCCGCTGCGCGACTTCGCGCACTCGCTCGGGCTGAAACTGCGCGGCCAGCCGTACGGCCTGTCCACCGACGCGATCCGCAGCGCCACCCTGCTCGACGTCCCGGAGGGCGAGTCGCTCGGCTTCAAGAACCTGGACGACTTCCGGGTCCTCGCGGCCGCCCGCGACATGGCCGGCCGGAAGATTCTTTCGTGCGAGTCGGCCGCGTACGCGAACGGCGCCTACAGCACCACCTGGAACCGGGTGCTGCAGACGATGGGCAGCGTGTTCGCCGGCGGCGTCAACCAGGCGGTGCTGCACGGCTTCGCCTACCAGGACGCACCCGGCGCCGCGTGGCCCGGATTCGCGGCGTTCTCGCCCTACAACGGCAACGGGATCGGCTACGCCGAGGCGTGGGGCCCGCGTCAGCCCACGTGGAAGCACGTCAGTGGGGTGGCCGGCTGGTTCCGCCGTACCCAGAAGCTCCTGCAGACCGGCACCGCCCGCGCGGACCTGGCGTTCTTCCGCCAGAAGGGCTGGACCGCGACCGGCATCGGCGCGCCGTGGTCGACGAACGACGGCATCCCGATCGGCTGGACGCACGGTTTCGTCGACGAGGCGTCGCTCTCCCTGCCGGCCGCGAAGGTCCGCGACGGCCGCCTGGGCCCGCCGCGCTACAAGGCGGTGATCCTCGACGGCGACGTGTTCCGGGGCAAGGACCACACCCTGTCGGTACGGGCGGCCCGCCGTCTCGTGGAGCTCGCCCGGGCCGGCCTCCCGGTGGTCGTCGTCGGGGACTGGGCGGACGTGCACCCGGTCGCGCTCCAGCCGCTGCTGACGGAGCTCCTGGCGCTGCCCGGCACCCGGGTTGTCGCGGACCAGACCGGTATCCCGGTCGCGCTGGAGGCCCTCGGCGTGCGGCGCGACGTGGAGTACGACCGGTCGTCGCTGATGACCGTCCGCCGCGTCGACGACGACACCGACCACTACTACCTGGCCAACGCCCGCCACGCGGAGAACCGGGTGATCACCGCGATCGACCAGGACGTCTGGCTGACCACGGCGTCACGGACCAGCGTGCCGGTCGAGGTGGACGCCTGGACGGGGGAGGAGCGGGGACTCGCGTACACCCGGGCCGGCAACCGAATCCGCATTCACATCACGCTGCAGCCCGGCCAGAGCATGCTCGTCACCTGCCGGCACCGGCACGTTCCCGTCGTCACCCGCACGTTCACCGGTGCCGAGACCCCGCTGACCGGCTGGGATCTCGAGGTCGAGGACTGGCAGCCGGCCGGTGTCACCACGCACGCCCTCGCCCTCGACGCCCTGGTCCCGTGGTCCGCGATCCCCGAGCTCGCCGACGTCTCCGGCATCGGCCGCTACCGCACCACGGTCGACGCGGGCGCCGGGGGACGCGCGCTGCTGGCGCTCGGCAAGGTCGTCGACACCTGCCGGGTCCGGCTCAACGGCCGCCTCCTGCCCCCGATCGACGTCCTGGAACCTGCCGCGGACCTGACCCTCCGGCCCGGCCGCAACACCATCGAGGTCGAGGTCGCGACCACGCTGCTCAACCGCCTGCGCGTCACCAGCCCCGCCGTGTTCGGCATTGCCGCCCGGCAGGCGTACGGCCTGCTCGGCCCGGTCTCCCTGAGGTGGTACCGATGAAACGCCGCACCCTCCTGGCCTCCGGCGCCGCGCTCGCCGCCGCTCCACTGCCGGACCTGGCCCGCCCGGCGGCCGGCCCGGCGCCCCGGGTGCGGCTGCTGCCCGGCCGCTACCTCGACAACATGAACCGCACCGTCGCCTACCTGCGCTTCGTCGACGCCGATCGCCTGCTGCACATGTTCCGGGTGACCGCCGGCCTGCCCAGCACCGCGACTCCGCTCGGTGGCTGGGAGGCCCCGGACGTCCAGCTGAGGGGCCACTCCACCGGCCACCTGCTCTCCGGGCTGGCGCAGGCCGCGTACCACCTGGACGACGCCGAGCTGCGGGCGAAGAGCGCCGCCCTGGTCACCGCGCTCGCCGCCTGCCAGGCGCCGAACGGCTACCTCTCGGCGTTCCCGGAGACCGTCTTCGACGACCTGGAGGCCGGGAAGAACCCGTGGGCGCCGTACTACACGATTCACAAGATCCTCGCCGGGCTGCTCGACCAGCACCGCCTGCTCGGCGACGCCGCTGCTCTGGACGTCGCCGTGAAGATCGCCGGCTGGATCGGATCCCGCGTCGCGCGGCTGACCCACGAGCAGATGCAGAAGGTGCTGCACGTCGAGTTCGGCGGCATGAACGAGGCCTTGGTTAACCTGCATTCGCAAGCCGGAGACGACGCATACTTGGCGCTCGCGCGGGCGTTCGACCACGACGAGATCTTCGTGCCGCTGTCCGAGCGCCGCGACACTCTGGCCGGCCGGCACGCCAACACCGACATCGCGAAGATCGTCGGCGCGGCCGCCGCCTACCAGGCGACCGGCGAGCAGTACTACCGGACGATCGCCACGTACTTCTGGGACCAGGTCGTGCGCCACCACAGCTACGTGATCGGCGGCAACGCGAACGCCGAGCTCTTCGGGCCGCCCGGCCAGGTGGTCAGCCAGCTCGGCGAGAACACCTGCGAGAACTGCAACACGTACAACATGCTCAAGCTGACCCGC
>KL571264.1:48110-51165 GCA_000715855.1 Actinoplanes liguriensis | reverse complement strand
CGTACAACATGCTCAAGCTGACCCGCAGGCTCTCCGCGATCGATCCCAGCCGCACGGACTACCTCGACTACTACGAGTGGGCGCTGCTCAACCAGATGCTCGGCGAGCAGGACCCGGACTCGGCGCACGGCAACGTCACCTACTACACCGGGCTGTCGCCGACCGCGTCCCGCAAGGGCAAGGAGGGGCTGGCCTCCGACCCGGGCTCGTACAGCAGCGACTACGGCAACTTCAGCTGCGACCACGGCACCGGCCTGGAGACGCACACCAAGTTCGCCGAGCCGATCGCCGACGCCGGTGGGGACACGCTCTCGGTGAACCTGTTCATCCCGGCCGAGATCGAGTTCCGTGGCAACAAGATCCAGATCAAGACCGATTTCCCGTACGACGGCCGGGTGCGTCTCACGGTCACCGGCACCGGCCGGCCGTTCACCCTGCGCGTCCGGATCCCGGGCTGGGTCCGCGAGCCGGTCCTGACAGTGAACGGCGATTCGCGCCGCGAACGGCCCGGAACCTTCGCGGTGCTCCGGCGCGTCTGGCGGCACGGCGACGTGGTGACGCTGGACCTGCCCCTGACGACGCGATGGCGCCCCGCGCCCGACAACCCGGCCGTGCACGCCCTCACCTACGGTCCGCTGGTCCTGGCCGCCCGCTACGGCACCGCCCCGCCCGCGGCGCTGCCCACGGCCGACCCGCGCACGCTGCGCCGCGAGGCGGGCGCCGCCGAGTTCAGCGTCGTCGCCGCGGGCACACGCGTCCGGCTCAGCCCGTTCCTCGACGTGCACCACGAGCACTACAACGTCTACTTCGCGCTGCCACCCGCCCGGCGACGGACGGGCGTCGTGGCCGCGTACCCCCTGATTGATCTTCATGAGGAGAACCGCAGGTGGCCTGATGCCGTGCTCGCGGGCGGCGCCGTGCCGGGGGAGCGCGGCGTCGAGCTGAACGGGACCGGCGCGCACGTGGTCCTGCCCGCCGGCCTGCCGGCGAACCTGACCGCGCTGACCGTCTCCGCCTGGGTGCGGCTGGACAGCATCGCGAACTCGGCGCGCGTCTTCGACCTTGGCTTCAACACGCAGAGCTACATGTTCCTGACCCCGCGGACCGGCAACGGCACGGCCCGGTTCGCGATGAAGCTCGGCGGGATGGAGACCGAGGACTTCGTCGACGCCGCGATCGCGCTGCCGGTCGGCGTCTGGACCCACGTCGAGGTCCGGGTCGCCGGCACCCTGACGTTCCTGATCGACGGCGAGGTCAGCGGCGTGAACCCGGCGCCGAGGATGGGCGCCCTGCTGCTCGGCGCGACCCAGTTCAACTATCTGGGCCGCTCGCAGAACCCGAAACACCCGTTCCTGCACGGCGCGATCGCCGGCTTCCGGCTGTCCGCTCCCGCGGGCTGACCGAATCGCCCGTTCCGGAACCGCCGATGGCGGAGGATGAGACGAGACCGGATGCGGCTATAGACCTCGTCGATGGCCGCACCCAAACATTTCGTCTATGTGACGGGGAAAGCGCGGTGCGAGTCTTTCGCCTATGGCGGCGATCACAGGTGATCGCCTGATACGGCAGGAGACGTTCGTGGCCGATATCGCAACCGATTCCCCGGAACTCGCATCCGTGACCAGTACCGTCAACCCGCGCACCGGCCGCCCCGCCGGCCCCGTCCAGGCCGCGATCCTGCTCGCCGCGGCCTGCCTTCCGGTTCTCGGCGCCGTCCTGCTCGCGCCCGGCATGCCGGCCATGACCCGGGCATTCGCCGGCGTTCCCGGCGTCGACCTGCTGGTGCCCCTGGTCCTGACCGCGCCCTCGCTGCTGATCGGCCTGACCGCGCCGGTCGCCGGCCGGTTCGCCGACCGGGTCGGGCGCACCGGCCTGCTCACGGTCTCGCTGATCCTCTACGCGATCGTCGGGACCGCCCCGCTCTACCTGCCGTCGCTGCCGGCGATCCTGGGCTCCCGCGTCCTGGTCGGCCTCGCCGAGGCGGGCATCATGACCTGCTGCACCACGCTGCTCGCCGACTACTACCACGGCGCGCTGCGGCAGCGGATGCTCGGCCTGCAGGTGGTGGTCACCGTGGTGGCGGCGACGGTCTTCGTCGCGGCCGGCGGGGTGCTCGTCTCGTCGAGCTGGCGGACCCCGTTCTGGCTGTATCTGATCAGCGTTCCGCTGGCGGTCCTGTCCGCGCTGCTGCTCTGGCAGCCAGTCAGGCAGGCACACACCGAGCAGCACCTGCCCCGGCTGCCGTGGCGCACCTTCGCCCGCCCGGTCCTCACGTCACTCGCCGGCGGCATGCTGTTCTACGTCATGGTCGTCGAGTTGTCGTTCCGCCTCGACGCGCTCGGCGTCACCTCCTCCTCGGCGATCGGCCTGATCAGCGCGCTCTCGTCGGTGACCAGCGCGATCTCCGCGTTCTCCTTCGGCCGGCTCGCCGGGCGCGGCCCGGCGGTCCTGGTGCCCGCGGCGTTCGGCCTGCTCGGCGTCGCCTACGTCGGCATCGGGCTGGCGCCGTCCGTCCCGGTCGTCGTGGGCTTCACCCTGATCGGCGGTTTCGGCAGCGGGCTCATGCTGCCCGCGCTGCTCTCCTGGGCCCTCGCCGGCCTCACCTACGCCCAGCGTGGACGGGGCACCGGCTTCTGGGTGGCCGCCCTGTTCACCGGCGAGTTCCTCTGCCCGCTGATCGTCCGGGCGCTCGGCGCCGGGCTGAACGGCCTGCCCGGGGCGCTGGTCGCCGTCGGTGTCGCCGGTCTGATCGGCGCGGTGCTGACGCGACGGCTGGCCCGGGTCAGCCCGGCTCGCTGATCGTCGCCGCGGCCCCGGTCGCCGCGTCGCGCAGCCAGATGTGCCCCGGATCCAGGTCGTTCATCGGGTGCCACCAGAGCGACTCCACCAGAATGCCCAGCTCGAACGGCAGCTCCGCGGTGACCAGCCCGGACAGCGCGGCGACCCGCCCCGGGACGAGCCCGATGCGGTCGGTGCCGCGGACCAGGTGCGGGATCGCGAGGAAGTCCTCCGTGGCTGTCTCTTATACACATCTCTGATGGCGCGAGGGAGGCGT
>KL571264.1:42241-47911 GCA_000715855.1 Actinoplanes liguriensis | reverse complement strand
TGTGTATAAGAGATCGTCCACGGTCAGCACCGGCGGCCCCGAGACCACGCACGCCCATCGATCACGGTAGAGGTCGACGCTCGGGATGCCGGCGACGATCCCCTGCGGCAGCACCAGCGCATCCACGTCGCGCAGGTACTCCAGAGCCTGCAGCACCACCGTCGAGGTGCTGTGCTGGAACCGGATCCGCACGCCGGGCGCCTCCCGCTGCAGCAGCTCGGTCAGCGCCCGCCCGAGGACCGGCAACTGCGCATCCGAGGCGATCACCACGAACTCGCGGGTCGCGGTCGCCGGGTCGAACCGCGCCCGGTTCTCGAACACCCGATTCGTCCACGACAACGCCTGCGCGGACTGCTCGACCAGGCGTTCCGCCAACGGCGTCAGAACATACTGATTTCCCGTACGGGCCAGCAGCTCATCGCCGAAATGGCGGCGCAGCCGGCTCAGCGCGGCGCTGACCGTCGGCTGACTCAGCCCGAGCTTCTGCGCGGCCCGCGTCACGTTCCGCTCCTGCAGGAGCGCGTCGAGAGCCGTCAGCAGATTCAGATCCAGGGTCACCGCGTGCCTCCAGCGACTATCGACGCGGTCTATAGGTTACCGCAAAGTTTCCGCCTTCCCGGGCCGTCCGTGCCGCCGAAATACTCCTCCCATCGGCGCCTCGGCCACCCCCTCTTCGAGATTCACGAGGTCGAACCATGTCGTTTCACGTACTCATCGCCGGCGGCGGCATCGGCGGGCTCTGCCTGGCCCAGGGCCTGCGCCGCGCCGGCATCAGCTGCGCGGTCTACGAGGCCGCACCGGGACTGGTCCGCGCCGGATACCGGCTGCACATGAACGCGGCCGGCGGCAACGCGCTGCGGCAGTGCCTGCCGGAGAACCTGTTCGAGCTCTACATGCAGACCTCGCGCAAGAACCCGCGCCGCGAACAGCTGACCATCGTCGACCACCACGGCACCGAGCTGGGCGCCCGCCCGCACATCGGCCCGCCGAACGACCCGGTCCGCCCGCACACCGCGGTGAACCGCCGCACGCTGCGCCAGATCATGTGCCAGGGCCTCGACGACGTGCTGCACTTCGGCCACACCGTCGCCGGCTACCGGCTGACCGCGGACGGCGTGCGTTTGGAGCTCGCCGACGGGACGTACGCCGACGGGGACGTGCTGGTCGCGGCGGACGGCATCCACTCGGTGATCCGCGCCGGGCTGCTCCCGGAGGTGGAGGTCGTCGACACCGGGATGCGCGGGATGTACTCGCTGGCCCCGGTCGACGACGAGCTGCTCGCCCGGATCCCGGAGACCCTGCTGGACGGGTTCGTGCTGGCCAACGGTCCGGACGGGACCATGCTCAGCTTCGGCCTGTTCGACCCGCGCCGGCCGATCGACGAGGCCGTCGCCGAGCTGGCGCCGGGCGCCGCGATCGACCCGGTCCGTCCGTACATGATGGTCAACTCCGGCGCCGGGCTGCCGGACGCGGAGCTGTTCAGCAGCACCCCGCAGCGACTCCACGAGCTGATGCGGGACGGGGTGCGCGACTGGGCGCCGGGGATCCGCGCGCTCATCGATCGCGTCGATCCCGCGTCGATCTTCCCCAACTCGATCCGGCACCTGCGCCCCGCCGAGCCGTGGGAGCCGAGCCGGGTCACCCTGATCGGCGACGCGATCCACGCGATGCCGCCGACGTTCGGCGCCGGCGCCAACAGCGCGCTGCGCGACGCCGGGGCGCTCGCCACCCAGCTCGCCGCGGCCGCCGGCGGCAAGGATCTGCTGACCGCGATCGGCGACTACGAGACCGGGATGCGCGCCGAGATCTTCCCGATCCTGCGGGCCTCCGCCGACCCCCGCGCCTTCGATCACGACTTCGTGCCCGAGGACGTTCCCGTGGCCAACCGCTGAACCCCGATTCACTTGAGAGGAACACCGTCATGCCCATCGAAGAAGACGTCGAGCTCACGGTCGCCGGCAACGTCCTGCGCGGCAAGCTCTTCCTGCCCGGCGGCGAAGGCCCGCACCCCCTCGTCGTGCTGCAGGGTGGCCTCGGCGGTCCGGCTGAGTCGTCGTACGGGAACGGAAAGGTCTTTGCGGGTCTGGGTCTCGCCTGTCTGGTCTATGACCACCGCGGCACCGGGTACAGCGACGGCAGCCCGCGCCAGGAGTTCGACCCGTGGCAGCAGTGCCGCGACCTGCGCGACGTGCTGACGCTGATGATCCTGCGCGACGACATCGACGCCGCGCGGATCGGCCTGTGGGGGATCAGCATCGGCGGCGCGAACTCGATGTTCACCGCCGCCACCGACCGCCGCGTGAAGGCGGTCGTCGCGATCATCCCGCCGGTCAGCGGCTGGAGCGCCCGGCAGCTGCAGCCCGCGGACACCCTCGCCGAGCTGGAGGCATTGATCCCGGTCGACCGTCTCGGCCAGGCGCGGGGCGAATCGCCGTTGACCATCCGCCTGCACGGCGAGGCGACCCCCGGCCACCCGGTCATGTTCAGCGACCACGAGGGCATCGAGTTCGTCGAGAAGATGATCCACAACCTGCCCAGCTTCCGGAACGAGATCACCATCTCCACCCTCGACAAGCTCTTCGAGATGGAGGTACGCGCCTACGCCGAGCGGATCACCCAGCCGACGCTGATGGTGCTCGCCGACGCGGACACCGTCGCGCCGGTCGAGGAGGCCCGTGAGATGTTCGCGCGGATCTCCGGCGAGAAGGAGCTGATCGAGTTCCCCGGCCAGCACTACGAGATCCTCTCCAACCACTTCGGAGACATCATTTCCCGTACGGGGGAATGGCTCGTCAAGACGCTCTGAGCTCACCTTTCCCATGCCGCCCGGCCGCGCTCGTGGCCGGGCGGCGCCCGTTCCCCCATCGAGAGGCGACCATGTCCCACTCCCGTGCCGAGCAGCGCCTGAGCCCCGCGACGCTGGGGGTGCTCGGCGCGCTGTCGGCGATCGGCCCGCTGTCGATGGCGCTCTACCTGCCCGCGCTGCCGTCGCTGACCGCCCGGTTCGGGGCGTCGCCCGCACACGCGGAGCTGACCGTCACCGCCTGCATGCTGGGCCTGGCCGCCGGACAGATCATCGTCGGCCCGCTCAGCGACCGGTACGGCCGTCGCGTCCCGCTCCTGATCGGCCTGATGCTGTACGCCCTCAGCTCGCTGGCCTGCGCGTTCGCGCCCACCCTGACGGCGCTGATCGGGCTGCGGTTCGCCCAGGGCGCGTTCGGCGGCGCCGGAATCGTGATCGCCCGCGCGATCGTCCGCGACCTGTGCGACACCGCGACGGCGGCCCGCGTCTTCTCCACCCTCGTGATGATCACCAGCGTGGCGCCGGTCCTCGCGCCCCTGGCCGGCGGCCAGTTGCTGCTGGTCACCAGCTGGCAGGGAATCTTCGTGGCGCTGTCGGTGATCGGCGTGGCCCTGCTCGTCGCGTCCATCGTGGTGCTCCCCGAGAGCCGGCGGGCGAGCACCGGGCCGTCATCGCCGTGGCGCCTGTCGGCGGTGTTCGGCGATCGGCAGTTCGTCGCGTACGCCGTGGTGCTGACCCTGGGCAGCGCGATGCTCTACTGCTACGTGGAGATGAGCTCGTTCGTGCTTCAGCACCACTTCGGGCTCAGTGCGCAGCAGTACAGCTTCGCGTTCGCGACGATGGCCGGCGGGATGGTGGTGGCCGCGTCGATCGGGTCCGCGCTGGTGCGCCGCCGCGGGGCGCGATATTCGCTGCTGGCCGGGCTGATCGTGGCCGCGGTCGGCGCTACGGCGCTGCTGGTGGTGACGGTTTACGACGTACCCGTGCTGGTCTTCCTGGCGATTCTGCTGCCGACCGTGTCGTCGGTGTCCATGGTGGTGCCGGCCGGAACCGCGTTGTCCCTGGTCAACCAGGACGCGAACGCGGGCGCCGCGGCCGGGGTGGTGGGTCTGCTCCAGTTCGGCGTCGGCGGCATGCTCGCGCCGGTGCTCTCGGGCAGCGGCTCGATCACGCTCGCGATGGTGGCCGGCATGGCGTCCTGCGCGATCGCCGGCCTGGTCGCCGCCGTCCTCGCCCGCCACCTCACCGTCCCGCCGCACCAGCCGGCGCGCACCGTCGTAAAGCGATAACCACCGTGAGCACCAGCCCGGAAGCCGGCGCCGCCCCAGCGCGAGGCAGCAGCGCAGCTCGCTCCGGCCGGCTGGCGCAAACGGTGATCATCGGGTGGAAATTCGACCGTGAGTGCCGCCGGGCAGCCAGCGCCGTCGCGGGGTGAGGTGGCGGTGCAGGTCGCTGTGGTCGGCTGGCGCTGAGGGTTCACGGTCGAATCTCCACCCGGAAATCAGGGCTTGCGCCGGCGTGGCATCCGGTGGGGTGCTCAGCGCTTGGTGCGCAGGTGGGCGGTGGCGACCGTGAGGAACTGCTCGGCCAGCGGGTTCCGGTCGTCGGGGCGGGTGGCGACGACGACCCGGGACGGCTCGACGTCGTGCACGCGCACCCATGTCAGGTCGCGGCGCAGGGCCGTGTCGTCGTCGCCCAGCGGCGCCATCGTCAGGGCGTCCCCGGCCGCGACCAGCTCCAGCTTGTCCTCCATGGAGTCCGCGGCCGGGCCGTCCGGGGCGGGCCGCCCGTCCGGCCGCGGATCGACCCGCCAGAACGCGTCGAGAGCCGGATCGTGATAGCGGACCAGCGGCTCGTCCGCGAAGTCGGCCAGGCTCACCGACTCCTTCCCGGCGAGCCGGTGCGACACCGGGACGACCAGGACCCGCTGCTCCTCGAAGAGAACCGTGATTCGCAAACGATCGGCGGGCAGCGGCATCCGGGCCAGCGCCACGTCGATCCGCCGGTCCAGCAGGGCGGCCGTCACGTCGGGCTGATCGAGGTGCCGGGATTTGGCCACACAGCCGCGCCGGCGCAGCTCCCGCACCATCGGCGTCACGATCAGATTCCCGGTGTAGCCGATCAGCAGTGTCCCCGGACCGTCCGCGCTCCGCGCCCGGTCCGCCGCCCGGTCCGCGGCCTGGAGCAGGGACAACGCCTCGGGCAGGAACGCCTCGCCGGCCGCGGTCAGATGACTGCCCTGCCGGGTCCGCTCGAACAGCCGCACACCCAGCGTCCTCTCCAGTTGCTGGATCTGGCGGCTCAGCGACGGCTGCGCGGTCCGCAGCGCGGCGGCCGCACGGTGGAAGTTGCCGTGCTCGGCCACCACCGTGAAGTAGCGGACCAGGCGCAGGTCGATGTCCACCCGGCCATGATGCCTGATCCGCATCATGCGAGGCGGAACAGGTCTTGGACGGCGGCAGCCGGTGCTCCCTAGCGTGGCCGCATGACTTCACGCACAGCGCTCATCACCGGCGGGACCAGCGGCATCGGCCTGGCCACCGCCGCCCTGCTGCACCGCGACGGCTACCGGGTCGCGGTCACCGGTTCGACCGCCGCATCGGTCGAGGCGTCGAGGCGGCCCGGGCGCAGCTGCCCGGGGACGTGCTGGTGTTCCAGGCCGACGCCCGCTCGATCGCGGACACCGAGCGGATGATCGATTCGCTCCGCGAACAGCGGTTAACTTTGGACCTGCTGTTCCTGAACGCCGGGATCGTCCGGGGGCTGCCGATCGAGGACTACGACGAGGCGACCGTCGCCGACCTGCTGGCCGTGAACTTCACCGGGCAGTTCTTCACCTTGCAGAAGGCGTTGCCGCTGGTCAACGA
>KL571264.1:41166-42017 GCA_000715855.1 Actinoplanes liguriensis | reverse complement strand
GATGTGTATAAGAGACAGGAGCCGTGGAGCGCTGCTGGGACTCGTACCGTCGCTGGCTCTGGAACTTGCCCCTCGCTCCATCCGGGTGAACGCGGTCAGCCCGGGCGCGATCGCGACCCCGATCTGGACCAGGCTCGGCATGTCCGTCGAGGCGGCCGAGGCCGCGATGGGCGGCCGGATCCCGCTCGGCCGGCTCGGCACCGCGGACGAGGTGGCCGAGTTGGTCGCCTTCCTGGGCTCGCCGCGCGCCGCCTATCTCACCGGCGAGAACATCATCATCGGCGGCGGCGCCGGCCTGAGCGCCTGACCGATCACGGCCCCATGCCGGAAGTCGCCGCTGCCCAGGGTCGCCGTGCCGGAAATGGCCGGCGGCGCGGGCTGGTGTGGCGAAGGTTGCCGGCGGTGGCCGGCTTGCCGGAAATGGCTGGCGGTGCCGGGCGGTGGAAGGGAAATGGCCGGCGGTGCCGGGCGGTGGAAGGGAAGTGGCTGGCGGCGCCGGGCGGTGGAAGGGAAATGGCCGGCGGTGCCAGGCGGGGGAAGGGAACGGGCCGGCTCGTCGGGGAGACGGGCCGGCCCGCTTCTTGCGGGGGAATATCAGCAGGTGGGCTCGCCGGACTGGGCCGGCAGGCTGACCGCGGTCCACGCGGCCTTGACCGCGTTGAACTGCGTGCAGCTGCCCGGGTACAGGTTCTTCGCGGCCTGCAGCGTCCACACCCGGTACTTGGCGTAGGACGAGCTGGACGTCTTCAGCAGCATCGCGTTGTACATGATCTTGATGGCGGTCTGGATGCCCACACCGGTCACCGTGGAGCTGTTGCAGGTCGGGCTGGCCGGCTGGCCGTTGCCGCCGC
>KL571264.1:40037-41014 GCA_000715855.1 Actinoplanes liguriensis | reverse complement strand
TCGGCCGGGTCGTTCGGGTTCGCCGCGTACGCCTCGGTCGCCGCCCCGAACGTGTCGGCGACGAACTCCTGCGTGCCGCCCTTCGAGATGCCGCCCGGCGTCTTGTCGTCGATGCCGTGGCCCAGTTCGTGACCGACGACGTCGGCCGACGAGATCCACTTGCCGGCGGTGTTCTTGCCGATCTGGACCTGCGTGCCGTCGTAGTACGCGTTCTGGTCGTTGAGCCCGACCCGGATCGGCCACGCGCCGCCGGAGCCGTTCTGCGCGTTGCGCCCGAGCCACGACGACAGCAT
Organism: Actinoplanes liguriensis; assembly: GCA_000715855.1. Classification (GTDB taxonomy): domain Bacteria; phylum Actinomycetota; class Actinomycetes; order Mycobacteriales; family Micromonosporaceae; genus Actinoplanes; species Actinoplanes liguriensis. The sequence continues at coordinate 40,721 of KL571264.1, read as the reverse complement.
CGCGACCTGCTTCTGCGCCACGTAGAGCGCGTCCACGCAGCCGGTCTCCTTGCTGGTGCCGACGCCGTTGCCCCACACGTTGTCGGTGCCGCTGAAGGTTACCTTCGTGGAGGCGTCCTGGCAGCTCAGGCTGGTGACGGTGGGGTCCTTCATCGAGTACGTCGACCCGGACAGCGTCGTGTTCAGCGACACCGAGCCGTTGATCCAGCCGGTTCCGGTGCCGGTCACCTCGGTGACGTGCTCCTCGGTGCCTAGCACCTTGCCGGTCGTCGCGTCCACGTCGACGGTGAGGCGGCTGACGCCGTTCGCGCCGGTGCCGTTGACGGTCGTCTCCCAGGCGAGTTTCGCGGTGTCGCCCGCGATCACGACCAGCGACGTCGACTCGACGCCGGTAACCGTCTTGAGCTGCGCTTTCGCGGTCGCGACGGCGGTGCTTGCGGACACTGTCGCGGTGGTCGACAGCTCCCCGATCGGTGCGCTCTGCGCCACCGACGTGTACCGCGTCTGCCCGGCGGCGTCGGTGACCAGGACCAGGTCTCCGCCCTTGACCGCGAGTCCCTTGTAGGTGCGGTCGTAGGCCGAGTAGGTCAGGCCCGCGGACTGGACGACCTGCCGGCGCTGGAAGGCGTCGTGGGCGCCGGCGTGCAGCGCGGCCGGCCGGGCCGCGATCACGGAGTCGGCGGC
>KL571264.1:38375-39692 GCA_000715855.1 Actinoplanes liguriensis | reverse complement strand
GTGAATCAGGAGTGACGATATATATGAAGGTCTATTGACGGAATAGGGAAAACCCTAAGGATCACCCCCGCTTGCGCGTACGCCCTGAGCCGCCCGCCCCGGCGCCGAGTTCCCGGTTCCATCACAAAGGGGGCAAACCTCTGCATAGCCTGGACGCCGACCGCTCCACCCGCTCGAAGGGGAACCAGCCGTGCGTCGCCTCCTGACCCTGGCCCTCGTGGCCACCGGCCTGCTCGTGTCCGCTCCCGCCGTCGCCGCCCCACCGGCCGTCGCCGGCGTGGTGAGCAGCCCCCGCGACGACCTGTCCGGCAACCGTTACCGCAGCCCCGGCAGCGCCAGCATCTACCTGGTCGACCCGGAGGGCTACGCCCGCGCCTTCCCGGACATCGCCACGTACGACAACTTCTACGACGACACCGACGGCGTCCAGGTCAGCGAGGAGCTGGCCGACATCAGCCGGGGCCCGGCGTTCAGCTACGACGCGTACCTGCTGCGCGTCGAGGGCGAGGACGACATCTACGTGTACAGCGAGGGCGTCCGCCGGCGCATCGCGTCGTGGCGCGTCCTGCGGGACTACGGCTTCGACGAGGACAAGGCCCGCGAGGTGATCTGGGAGGAGGCGGAGCAGATCCCGGAGGGCCCGCTCTGGCGGTGACCGGTGGTGTGACCGCCGTTACCAATCGTGGCCCGGTGGAAGAAACCGCCGGTGAGACGGCTTGTCGAAGGTCGTGGCCGAGACTCAGACCCAACCCGTTGCCCCGCCCGACGACCAACTCTCCCCCGGGGAGTCGCTGCCGTTCGGGCGCCGCTTCCGGATCGTGCTCGTGCTCGGCTTCCTCACCGCGCTCGGGCCGCTCACCATCGACATGTATCTGCCGTCGCTGCCGACGATCACCACCGACCTGCACGCCAGCGCCGCCGCCGTGCAGCTGACGCTCACCGGCACGCTGGTGGGCCTGGCGTTCGGCCAGCTGCTGGCCGGGCCGCTGGCCGACGCGATCGGGCGGCGGCTGCCGCTGCTGGTCGGCATCGCGGTGCACGTGCTCGCCTCGGTGCTCTGCGTCCTCGCGCCGAACCTGGCGGTGCTCGGCTCGCTGCGGGTGCTGCAGGGCCTGGGCGCGGCCGCGGCGGCGGTCGTGGCGATGGCGATGGTCCGTGACCTGTTCGACGGGATGGCCGCGGCCCGCCTGTTCTCCCGGCTGATGCTGGTCGTCGGGGTGGCGCCGATCCTCGCGCCGACCATCGGCGGCCTGGTGCTGAACTGGACTTCCTGGCGTGGCGTGTTCGTGGTGCTCACCGTGATCGGCGTCGCGATCA
>KL571264.1:32309-38124 GCA_000715855.1 Actinoplanes liguriensis | reverse complement strand
TCAGAGATGTGTATAAGAGACAGGTGCTGGGCACGATCCGCGACTACGGCCGGCTGTTCACCGACCGGGTGTACGTGGGCCTGATCCTGGTCGCCGGCCTGGCGATGGCCGCGCTCTTCGCCTACGTGAGCGGCGCGTCGTTCGTCTTCCAGGACGAGTTCGCGATGAGCGAGCAGCAGTTTGCCCTGGTCTTCGCGGGTGGCGCGGTCGGTCTGATCGCCGCGACCCAGTTCAACGTGCGGCTGCTGCGCCGGTGGACCCCGCAGCAGATCATGGGCGGCGCGTTGATCGCCGGGCTGGTCTTCGGCCTGGTGATGCTGGTCCTCGCCGCCACGGACACCGGCGGCCTGGTGGGCATCCTGATCCCGCTCTGGCTGGTCCTGGTCACGGTCGGCCTGGCGATGCCGAACGCCCCGGCCCTGGCGCTCGCCCGGCACGGCGAGGCGGCCGGCACCGCGGCGGCCCTGCTCGGCGCGGTCCAGTTCGGCGTGGGCGCCCTCGCCGCGCCCCTGGTCGGGGTCCTCGGCGTCGGCGCGGTCGCGATGGCGATCGTGGTCTTCGCCGGCATGCTGGCCGCGACCCTGGTCTGCTTCCTGGTGGTCCGGCCGCACCGGCTTCCGGCCGAGCACCCGGCGCCGATGGTGGTCATGGCTCACTGACCCGCCGCGATCTGGACCACCTAGATCCACGACACCGGCGTCGGGCCACGCGGCCCGGCGCCGGTGTTCTCGTTCAGCCCCGCGCCGCCGGGCGGCTGCGCTCGTAGTGGCGGCGGGCCTTCATTCGGTTGCCGCAGATCGCCATCGAGCACCAGCGGGCGCTGTTCGACTTGCTGCGGTCGACCAGGAACAGGCGGCACTCCGTGTTCGCGCACGGGCGCAGCCGGCCGGGGGCGGTGACCCGCAGCGCATCCCAGGCGAGCACCGCCCGGGCCGCCGCCGACCGGTCCGCGGGCAGGTCGAGCACCCAGTCGAGCCCGTCGGCGCCGAGCACCGGCCGCCGGCGCAAGCCCTCCAGGAAGCGCCCGAGGGCCGCCATGTCACCCTTCCCGCGTACGAGGTCCTGCAGCACCGGCCGCACGTCACGCAGCGCTTGCCATTCGGCGACGGTGTCCGGCCCGCCGTGGGCGGCGAGCCACTCCGGGCCGCTCAGCTCGTCACGCGGCGTCCCGTCGATCACCGGGGTCGTGTTGAGCAGGGCCAGCAGCAGGTCCTCGTCGGTTGTCGGCACGTCCGTCATCCTAACCCCCAAACCTCGCTTGACAGGTTACACGCTTCCATGCTTGGCTCTAACCGTCAAAACCGTTAACGGAGGTTAGTCATGGCCGTCGTGCATCACCGCTACGTGACCGTCCAGGGCCGCCGGCTGTTCTACCGGGAGGCGGGCCCGGCCGACGCGCCGGTGCTCGTGCTCCTGCACGGCTTCCCGACCAGCTCGTTCATGTTTCGTGAGCTGATCCCCGCGCTCGCCGGCCGCTACCGGGTGATCGCCCCCGACCACCTGGGCTTCGGGCTGTCCGACGCCCCGGCCGCGGACGAGTTCGGGTACACGTTCGACGCGCTCGCCGAGCTGACCGCGGGGCTGCTCGACCAACTCGGCGTGCGGCGCTACGCGATCTACGTGCAGGACTACGGCGCGCCGATCGGGTGGCGCCTGGCGCTCGCCGACCCCGGCGCGATCACGGCGATCGTCACGCAGAACGGCAATGGCTACGACGACGGCTTCGTCCCCGGCTTCTGGAAGACCGTCTGGGACTTCCACCGGGAGGAGACGCCGGAGACCGTGGCCGGCATCCGCGGGGCGCTGAGCCTCGAGGCGATCCGCTGGCAGTACCTGACCGGCGTCCCGGACGAGACCGTGGTCAGCCCGGACACCTGGCACCACGACGTCGCGTTGGTGTCGCGTCCCGGCAACGACGAGGTCCAGCTCGCGCTCTTCCGGGACTACGCGACCAATCCGCCGCTCTACCCGGCGCTGCACGAGTACCTGCGGACCCACCGCCCGCCGGTGCTCGCGGTCTGGGGCACGGCCGACCCGATCTTCGGGCCGGACGGCGCCCGCGCGTTCGCCCGGGACGTGCCGGACGCCGAGATCCACCTGCTCGACGGCGGCCACTTCCTGCTGGAGAGCGCCGGTGACCAGGTCGCCGCGCTGATCCGCGACTTCCTCGGCCGGAAGGTGACCGGGTGAGCGGCCTGGCCGGGCGGACCGTGCTGGTGGTCGGCCGCGCGGGTGGCATCGCCCGCGCGGTCACCCTGGCGGTCCGCGCCGCCGGCGGCGCCGTGGTGGTCGCCGGCCGGGACCCGGAGGCGCTCGCGGCCGCCTACGACGACCCGGGGATCAGCGCCGAGCGGGTCGACCTCACCGACGAGGGCAGTGTCGCCGCGCTGGCCGGCCGGCTCGGCCGGGTCGACCACGTGGTGTCGGCCGCCTCGGCGCGGGCCCGCGGCGCGGTCGGGGACCTCGATCACGCCGCGGTGCTGACCGCGCTCGCCGTCAAGGTGGCCGGCCCGATCCTGCTCGCCAAGCACTTCGCGCCGCGGATGCCGGCGGACGGCTCGTTCGTGCTGTTCTCCGGCTCGTCGTCGCGCAGGCCCGCGGCCGGCATGCTCGCCGTCGCCGCCACCAACGGCGCGGTCGACGTGGTGGCCCGGAGCCTCGCGGTCGAGCTCGCGCCGATCCGGGTCAACGCGGTCTCGCCCGGCACGATCGACACCGGCGCCTACGACGGTCTCGGCGACCAGCGCAAGGCCGCGCTGTTCGCCACGCGTGCGGCGACCAGCCCGGCCCGCCGGATCGGTGTCGCCGCCGACGTGGCCGGGGCGGTCGTCTACGCGCTGACCAGCACTTTCGTGACCGGTACGGTGCTCGATGTGGACGGCGGGGAGCCGCTGGCCTGACCGATCAGGACGCCTCGAAGGCGCCCGGGTCGGGAGCCGCGCCGGAGTACGGCAGTCCGACGTTCACGCCCTTGTCGATCAGGGTGCTCCCGGACGCGAGTCGCAGGTACGGGAGCACCGGCAGGCTGCCGTCGGACTGCCGGGACACGTTCCACCCGGTCGTCGCCACGCTCTGGAACTGCGCGTCGGACATCGTCACGCTCAGGTTCCACGAGTTGTACGAGGCGCTGGTGCCGCTCATGTTCGCGGTGAGCGTCCCGCCGTACGCGATGTTGTTCCTCAGGTTTCCGAGGCCGGTCGCCGCGCCGCTGGAGTTGATCCCGAGCATGTCGTAGTCGATCCCGTTGCTGTAGCTGGTGTTGTTGAAGTAGTCGTTGGCCACCGTGTGATGGTTGGTGTAGAAGCCCTGCGACCGGTTCAGGAACGCCACCGACTGGCGGACCGTGTGCTTGGCGCCGCCGGTGACGTAGGCCCCGCCGTAGCCGCCGGCCTTGAACCCGGCCCCGTTCCCGGCCGCGGTCGTGGTCTGCGGCAGGGAGCCGTTGCGCCAGGCCCACGAGTTCTCGATGGTCACCGGCGAGTACGCGTTGATCAGGTCGAACCCGTCGTCGGAGTTCCACCAGGACCGGCAGCCGCGGAACACGTTCCCGCTCTTGCCGGCCGAGATGTGCGCGCCGAAGCCGTCCGCGTTCTCCCCGGCGCCGTTCGAGCTGTACGGGTCGTAGTTGTCGTGCGAGTCGGAGTTGAGCACCAGGTTGTTCGCGCCGCCGGCGATGAAGACCCCGGGGCCCATGTTGTTGTGCGTGTTCAGCTTCTCGAACGTGTTGTTGCTCCCGGAGATCCAGACGCCCCACGACTCGTGGTTCGCGCTGTTGTTCTGCCGCACCCCGCTGATCTCGAAGCCGCGCAGGTAGACATAGCTGCCGGTGACGTCGAAGCCCTTGATCCGGCAGTTGACGCCGGTCATCCCGGAGAAGTCGAACAGCACCTTCTCGCCCGGATAGTTGACGTAGCTGATCGGGCTGCCGGACGTGCCGCTCTTGCTCAGCGTGATCGCGTCGACGACCGCGGTCTGGCTGGAGCAGTTCGTGGTCGCGGCGGTGTGGGCGTAGGTGCCGGCCCGGAGGTAGACGGTGTCGCCGGCCGCGGCGACGGTCTGCGCCTTGGCGATGGTCCTCCAGGGCGCCGTGCTGGTTCCGGCCGCGCTGTCGCTGCCGGTGGGGGAGACGTAGTAGGCGGCCGCGGCGTGGCTCGCGGAGGGGATGCCGACGATGACTGCCATGACGCCCAGGGTGAGGGCGGCACTCTTCCACACTCGTACATTCATGACCGTCTATTAAGTCACTTAAGTTAGTGCCGGTCAAGGTTTGCCCGGCTGCCCGGCTCGTGTTCACTGAGGGCCATGGATCGCCAACTGCTGAGCAGCATCGCCCACACGCATCACCCGATCGCGGCGCCGATCTCCGGGGCGAACGTCGACCGGCTCCTGCGCCGTGCGGACCGCCGGCCGGCCGCCCGGATCCTCGACCTGGGTTGCGGCGAGGCGGCGTGGTCGCTGGAGGCGCTCGCCTGCCACTGCCCGGAGGGGCACGCCGACGGCGTGGACCTCAGCCCGTACGCCCTGGAGCGCGCCGCCGCGGCCGCCGGGACACGGGACCTCGGCGACCGGCTCACGCTGCACCGGCAGGATGCCCGCAAGTACGCGCCGGACGTGGCGTACGACCTGGTGCTCTGTGTCGGGTCGACGCACGCCTTCGGGGGCTTCGCCGAGACCCTGGAGTTGGCCGGGCGGCACGCCGGCCCGGACGGCGTGCTGCTGGTGGGCGAGGGATTCTGGGAGGTGCCACCGACGAAGGCGGCGCTGTCCGGGCTGGACACCACGCCGGACGAGTTCACCGACCTGCCCGGCCTGGTCGACACCGCCGCCAAGGGTGGGTGGGCGCCGGTGTACGCGCACGTCAGCGAGGCCGCCGAGTGGGACGACTACGAGTGGTCGTGGACCGGGTCGCTGACCGGGTGGGCGCTGGACAACCCCGGGCATCCCGGCGCGGCCGAGGCGCTCTCCGTCGCCCGGGCGCACCGGGACAGCTGGCTGCGCGGCTACCGTGGCGTCCTCGGGTTCGCCACCCTGGTGCTGCGCCGGGCGTAGGGGCGCGTGCCGGGCGTGCTCATGGCCGTACGGCGAAATCGTCTTTTCGGTGATGGTGACCGTGCGAAGATATGGCCGTTATGTCTAACTCTTCGCTGGTCCGGGCGGGGATCGACTACCGGGCGCTGTTCCGGAGCGCGCCGGTGGCGCTGCTCGTGCTCGACACCGGCCTGGTGATCGTCGAGGTCAGCGACGCCTATCTCGCGGCGACCATGCGGGCCCGGGACGAGTTGCTGGGCCGAGAGCTGTTCGTGGCCTTCCCGGAGAACCCGGCGGACGCCATCTCCGAGGGGGTCGCCCGGCTCGCCGCGTCGCTGGACCGGGTGCGCCGGGAGGGCGTCACCGACGTGATGGCGATCCAGAAGTACGACATCCCGCAGCCCGGCGGTGGCTTCGCGACCCGGTACTGGGCGCCGGTCAACGCGTCGGTCCGCGGCGACGACGGCGAGGTCACGCTGCTCGTGCACCGGGTCGAGGACGTCACCGAGTTCGTGCAGGCGCAGCAGGACGACGCGCTGGAACGGCTCGCCGACGAGCTGCGGGTGTGCACCGTGCGGGTGGAGTCGGAGATCTTCGCGCGACGGCAGGCGCAGGAGCGGAACGCGACCCTGGAAGCGGTCGCCGACAGCCTCGACACCGCGATCCTGGCCTGCGACGCGACCGGCCGCCCGGTGCTGCGCAACCAGGCCGCCCGCGACCTGCTCGGCGACCTGCTCCGGGGACAGCCCGCCGAGCGCTGGCCGGAGCAGCTGCGGCCACCGCTGGC
>KL571264.1:31459-32122 GCA_000715855.1 Actinoplanes liguriensis | reverse complement strand
GGCCGGAGCAGCTGCGGCCACCGCTGGCCCGCGCGCTCGCCGGGGAGGCGGTCCGGGACGCCGAGGTGGTCCTGCGGCTGCCCGGGCGGGAGAGCCGGATCCTGCGGATGAACGCCCGGCCGCTGACCGGGCCGCCGGGGCTGGCCGTGGTGGTGGCGCTGCGGGACGCGACCGCACGCCGCCTCGCCGTCCGGCTCCAGGAGGGCGAGCTGCAGATCACCCACCTGATCGCCCAGCGCGAGCCGCGGGCCGAGACGCTGCAACGGGTGATGGGCATCGTCGGCGCGTCGATCGGCTGGTCGGCGACCGAGTTCTGGACCCTCGACGAGGTCACCGGGGCGCTGCGACTCGAGACCCGATGGGCCGACCCGGTCGACAGCGGGCACGGCCTGCCGGGACGGGCGTGGCGGACCGGGACGCCGATGTGGGAGAGCGGGCCGCGGGCCGGTGGCGCCCTGGCCGTCCCGGTCCCGGCCGGGCCGAACCCGCTCGGCGTGCTGGTCTGTTACAGCGACACCGCCGAGGTCTCCGAGGAGCTGCGCGCCGCGGTCGTCTCCGGCATCGGGGCGCGCCTCGGCGAGTTCCTGCAACGCCGCCGCGCCGAACGGCTCGCCGCGGAGCTGGACCGGGTCCGCGACGACTACCTCGCGCTGGTCGGGCACG
>KL571264.1:30083-31216 GCA_000715855.1 Actinoplanes liguriensis | reverse complement strand
GCATCCAGTCCTACACCGACCTGATGCTCGACGACCCGGCCCTGGACCAGGAGCACCGCGACGCCCTGGAGGTGATGCGGCGCAACACCGCCAGCCTGCGCGGCATCGTGATGCGGCTGCTGGACGTGGCCGGGCTGCGCTGGGGGCACATCGAGCTGCGCCGGACGCCGATCGACCTGGCCGAGCTGGTCCGCTCCGCGGCCGCCGGACGGGCCGGGGTCCTGGTCGACGCCACCGCGGTGGTCACCGTCGACGGCGACCGGGACCGGCTCGGCGAGGTCCTGGACGAGCTGCTGAACAACGCGCTGACCTGGGCCGCCGCGGAGACCACGGTCGACGTGGGCGTGCTCGCCGAGGCGGGCGCGGCCGTGGTGACCGTGACCAACACCGGCGAGGGGATCGCGGCCGAGGAGCGGGAGCAACTGTTCGAGCTGTTCTTCCGCGGCGAGGCCTCCCGGCACCGGGGCGTGCCCGGCAACGGGCTGGGGCTGACCGTGGCCCGGGCGATCGTCGAGCAGCACGGCGGCACGCTGACGGTCAGCGACGCCGGCGCGACGACCACCACGTTCACCGTGCGCCTCCCGCTCGCCGGCGCCGCCTCTTGAGGTGAAGCCCGGTTGAGGTTGCACGCTGGGCGGATGACGGTGACCGATGAGGAACGACAGGCGCTGGACCGGCAGACGACCGTGGAGATCACCACCGTGGGCCGGCGCAGCGGGCAGCCCCGGCGGATCGAGACCTGGCGGTACCGGGCGGCCGGACGGTACTGGCTCACCGGCAGCCCCGGCGCCCGGGATTGGTACGCCAACATCGTCGCCCATCCGGGGTTCACGCTGCACCTGCACGACCACGACCTGCAGGCCCGCGGCCGGGTGGTGACCGACCCGGACGAGCGCGCCCGGGTGCTCGGCGAGATCGTGCCGGGACTGAGCTGGGCGGGCAGCCTGGAGAGCTGGCTGGACGGCAGCCCCCTGGTCGAGATCGAGCTGGGCTAGCCGAGCGCCGACAGGCACAGTCCGGAGAGGGCGATGCCGGTGATCGCGCCGCCGATCATCAGGCCGATGCCGAACCTGCGAGTGGACGGGGAGATCAGGAGCAGGCCGCCGACGAGCAGCAGGAGCGGCAGCCAGGCC
>KL571264.1:26418-29858 GCA_000715855.1 Actinoplanes liguriensis | reverse complement strand
TGTATAAGAGACAGAGCCAGGCCCACGCGGTGATCGGGCTCTCGCCGCTGCTCCGGTAGATGCTGACGAAGGACACGCAACTGCCGAGCGGGCCGAGGACCGCGCCGGAGATGACGCCGCCGACGAGAGTGCGGTCGGGGCGGGGTAGCAGCGGGGACGCCACGATGATCATGACGGGTGGGCCGGCGATCAGGGTCAGGACGTAGCCCTGCGGGTCCCGGCCGATCAGCGTGCTCCCGTACCCGCTGTAGGTCTCGCTGACCTGGCAGCCGCCGCGCTGCCACAGCTCGGTCGCGGCCGCGAACAGGTCTGTGCCGGGCGGAACGGCGGCGATCCGCGCGCCGCCCCGGAGCCGCTGGGTGCCGGGCGGGTCGGACTCGGCGCCGCTCAGGCCGGGCTGCGGCGGGAACGGCTCGACCGCGCTCGGCGGCAGGTTGCAGGCCCGCAGGGTCGCCTCGATCCGCTCGTTGACGCCACGTCGTAGGTCCGCCGGGTCCACCCCGTCATGCTATAGCGTAAAAGGGTGCAAATAGGTCTACTCCCGGCGGAGGTGCACGACGTCTTCGTCGGTGCGGGACTCGCCGTGGCCGGGGCCGTCTTCGCGCACGAGGTACGCCGCCGCGGCCGGTCCGACCCGCGACTCTGGTACCTGGTGGCCGGTGCGCTCGTCGGTGGCCTGCTCGTCAGCCGGCTCGCCGGGTGGGCCCGCCACCTCGACTCTGTCTCTGCGGGTGTGCTGATCGCCAAACGCCTGTGCCGGTACCCGTGGCACTCCGGCGACCTGTTCGCGCCGGCGGTCGCGGCCGGGATGGCCGTCGGGCGGGTCGGCTGCCTGCTCACCGAGCGGCCCGGCACCCCGACCGGCACGTCCTGGGGTGTCACGCTCGGCGCGGCCGACGCCGCCCGCTTCCCGGGGACGCCTCCCGGCGTGGCGTTGCACCCGTCGTTCGCGTACGAAATCGTGTTCCAGATCCTTGCCTTTGCCCTGCTGGTCGCGTTGCGGGACCGGGTCACGCGGCCGGACGCGCTGTTCACCGGCTATCTGGTGGGCTATGCCGCGTTCCGGTTCCTGGTCGAGCTCGTCCGTGGCAACGAGGTGGTCGCCGCCGGGATGAGCCGCTCGCAGATCTTCCTGCTGTGCTGCCTGCCGCTGCTGGGCTGGCGGCTGCGGCGCCTGATGACCGTCCGCGAGGAGGAGACCACATGGGCACGATGACCGGGATGCCGCTGCGGGGCGACCGGATCCACCGGTACGTGAACGCGTTCTGCCCGGAGTGCCACACCGAGGATCCGCACCGTGACCTGGCCGAAGTCGCCCGGCTCTCCGGCTGGCTGGTGGTCCGCGACGACCGGGTGTGGCTGGAGCGCGGCTGCCCGCGGCACGGCCTGGTCCGCACGCTCTACGACGAGAACCCGGCCATCCTCGCCTACCTGGAGCAGTGGACCGCGCCGACGAAACAGCACGTGCCGGACGTGACCGGGAACTTCGCGCCGGTCCCGGCCGCGTACCTGGACGGGCTGCCGGAGATGCAGACCCAGCACACCTGCATCCTGCTCACCGACCTGACCGAGGGCTGCAACCTGCGCTGCCCGACCTGTTTCACCGAGTCCGCGCCCGGCGCCGGCGAGCCGGTGCCGATCGCCGCGATCCTGGCCGGCATCGACGCCCGGCTCGGCCGCGAGAACGGCCGTCTCGACGTGCTGATGCTCTCCGGCGGGGAGCCGACCCTGCACCCGGACCTGCCGGAGCTGCTCGACGAGGTGGCGGCCCGGCCGATCGTGCGGGTGCTGATCAACACCAACGGGCTGACGCTCGCCCGCGACGACGAGCTGCTGGCGACGATCGCGCGGCACCGGGAACGGGTCGAGATCTATCTGCAGTACGACGGTGTCTCCGCGGCCGCCCATCGTCACCACCGCGGCGCCGACCTGACCCGGCACAAGGAGCAGGCGATCGACCGGCTCTCCGCGGCCGGGGTGTTCACCACGCTGACCATGACCGCGGCGCTCGGCGTCAACGACGGCGAGATCGGGGCGGTGATCGACCGGGCGCTGGCGACGCCGTACGTCGGTGGCGTCACCGTGCAACCGCAGTTCGGCTCCGGGCGCTCCGGCCCGATCGACCGGAACGACCGGCTCACCCACACCGGCGTGCTCGCCCGGCTCGGACCGCAGACCGGCGACCGGGTCACCTGGCGGGACCTGACCGCGCTGCCCTGCTCGCATCCGCACTGCTGCTCGGTCGGCTACCTGCTGCGCGACGACGGCGGACAGTGGCGCTCGCTGACCAGCCTGATCGGCGCGGACAACCTGCTCGCGCTGCTCGCCGAGGCGCCGGACGCGGTGGCGAACCGGATCGCGGACCGGGAGCTGCCGGCGCAGCTGCGCCGGGCCGTACGCGAATCGGTCCTCGGTCTCCTGTCGGAGCAGTCCACGCTCTCCCACCCCCGGGTCGCCGACCTGTGGCGCGACATCTGCACCGGATGTGACCTGGGCATCGGCACCCTGGCGACGCTGGTGCTGCCCGGCGGCCGGCGGCGGCTGCGCGGCCTGCTCGCCGAACGCGTCAAGCGCATCACCGTGAAGCCGTTCATGGACATGGCCACGATGATCGAGGAGCGGCTGCTGCAGTGCTGCGTGCACGTCGGCACCCGCGGCGCGTCGGGCGACCAGTGCGCGCCGTTCTGCGCGGTCCAGGCGTGGCCGGCGCTCTCCGCCCAGCGACTCTCCCGGTGACCGGGCCACCGGATCCGCTGCGCCTCTGCGTCTACGCGACGGTCGCCGCCCTCACCTGGCTCTGCGGCCCGGCGGCGGTGGTCTTCTTCGCCGGCCTCGGTCTCGCCGGTTATCTCCGCGCCCGGCGGCAGGGGCTGCGCCGGTCGTCCTGCGTGCTGCGCGACGTCCGGCTGGTCCTCGCCTACCTCACCGTGCTGCTGCTGGCCGGCCTCGCGGGCACGCTCCACACCTGGTCAGCCGTCGTCGCCGGTCTGCCATGACGCGAGAGCGGCGTGGCGCGCGGCGGCCTCCGCGACGACGTCCAGAACGGTCGTGACGACCCAGCGCACCCGCGCGTCGCCGACGCCGCCGAGGGCGCTCATCGACCGGCTGACCCGCGGCACCCCGGCGACCATCGCGTCGACGTCCGCGCCGGCCAGCACCCGGGCGCAGCCGGCCACCGCGGCGGGCAGCAGCGCGTAGGGCGGACGCTCCGCGAGCCGGTCGAAACGGACGACCCCCGGGGCGTTGCGGCGGTGCGAGCTCTCCAGCACGAGCGCGAACGCGTCGCGCTGCTCGTGGCCGGTGGCCAGCATGGACAGCGCGACAGCGACCCAGGACAGCTCGACGCGGTCGTCGTCGGGCACCAACCGGCAGTCCAGCAGCAGGTCGAGCGCCCCGGACGAGCGCCGGCACAGCTCCAGCCCTGTCTCTTATACACATCT
>KL571264.1:16550-26152 GCA_000715855.1 Actinoplanes liguriensis | reverse complement strand
GATCCTGCCATCGCCGGGCAACACCGAAAAAGACCTTCATGTCCTATCTCCGCTGTGGTCGATCTCCGCCGCTCCCGCGGGGACCTTGCGGGCCGGGCAAGGGCGCGGGGCGCCCAGAACACCCGGCCCGCAAGGGCGATCTCCGTGGGTGGGCGCGGTCACCCATTCATTACCGGAGCGCATGAATCGAGCAGGATCGGCATTTCCGGGGACGCGGTGCCCGGGCCTAGCGTCGGCGGCATGAGGATTCTGCTGATCGGGGCCACCGGCACACTCGGTGCGGCCCTGCACAAGGAGCTGCCCGGGCGGGGCCACGAGGTGCTGACGGTCGCCCGCGGTGGGGGCGAGCTGCGCTACGACGTGACCGATCCGGCCCAGGTCGCGGCCATGTACGAGCGGGCCGGCCGGGTCGACGCCGTGGTCAGCGCCGCGGGTCACGTGCCGTTCAAGCCGGTTGCCGAGATGACCGCGGAGGACTACCTGGACGGGTTCCGCGGCAAGGTGCTCTGCCAGATCGAGCTGGTCCGGCAGGGCCTCGCGTACGTCGCGGAACGTGGCTCGTTCACGCTGATCACCGGGGTGCTGGCACGCGAGCCGATCCCGGCCGGGAGCGCCGCGTCGATGGCGAACGGGGCTATCGAGGCGTTCGCACGGGCGGCGGCCATCGAGATCGCCCCGCGCCGGATCAACGTGGTGAGCCCGGCTGTGTTCACCGAGAGTCTGACGACGTACGCGCCGTTCTTTCCCGGCATGCCGTCGGTGGGACTGGATCAGGTCGCGCGGGCCTACGTCCGCTCGATCGAGGGCGCGCAGACCGGGCAGATCTACACACTGTGATCCGCAGGTAGTCCATGCCGTGGTTCAAGCTGCGCCCCGGAGTAGTTGTCGCTGGCGAACGTGGTCACCCGGCGGCAGCCTCACGCTGGATCCGCGGGAACTCGGCGTTCATCGCCTCGGCGAGGGCCTGGGCGGCGGAGAGCGGGCGGACCATCACGGTGAGCTCGTCGATCAGCCCGTCCCCGTCGAGGTGGATGAAGTCGCAGCCGGTGATGTCGCGCCCGCCGACCTTGGCCTCGAAGACCAGCGCGTGGTCACGCTCGCCGTCGCCGGACAGCTCCCGCACGTAGCGGAAGTCCTCGAAGACCCGCAGCACCCCGCGCAGGATCGCGGCGGTGACCGCCTTCCCCGGGTACGGCTTGAACGCCACCGGGCTGGTGAACACCACGTTCTCGGCGAGCAGCGCCTCGATCGCGGCGGTGTCGCGGGCCTCGACGGCGTCGCGGAACGCTTTCATTGGTCTCTCCTCAGGCCTGCGGGGACAGGGTCACGACGATGCCGATGCCGTCCGGGCGCTTGAGGTGCAGCAGCCGGACGAAGAAACCGCCGATCCGCGCCGTGATGTACCGGCGCTCCAGCAGGCGGCGGGCGTTCTCGGTCTCGGACGCCGGCAGTAGCACCGCGGTGCCACGGACCGTCGGCGCACCCGGCGTGACCCGCCCGCGCCAGTCACACGCGGTGATCTCGACCTGCGGGTTGTTGCGGATGCGCTTGACCTTCCACGCCCCGGCGGCGGACACGGTGGTCACGGTGTCGCCCTGGGCCACGTGCCAGACCGCGGTCGGCACCGGGGTCCCGTCCTTGCGGAAGGTGGTCAGGCTGATCTGTTTGCTGGCGGCGATCGGCGCGGGGACGGTCATGCGGATGATCCTATGGTTGAGCCATGACCGACAGGGACTGGCCGGGCCGCGTCGGCGCCGGGCTCCACGACTTCTGGGCCGGGCGGCTGCCGGCGACCGACCCGCTGACGCTGTTCCACCGGATGGCCGGGACCGTTCCCGCCTACCGGGACTTCCTGCGGGAGCACGGCGTCGACCCGGCCGCCGTCGGCACGCTCGGCGAGATCCCGCTGATGACCAAGGAGAACTACCACCAGCGGTACGCGTTGTCGCAGCGCTGCCCCGGCGGGACGCTCCGCGGCGCCGACATGGTGGCGGTCTCCTCCGGCTCGTCCGGCCGCCCCACCGTCTGGCCGCGGTCGGTGCTGGACGAGCTGGCGGTGGCGGCCCGCTTCGAGCAGGTCCTGGTCGGCGGCTTCCGGGCGGGGGAGCGCAGCACCCTGGCCGTGGTCTGCTTCGCGCTGGGCAACTGGGTCGGCGGCATGTACACCACGGCGGCCTGCCGTCACCTGGCCGCGAAGGGCCACCCGATCACGGTGGCGACGCCGGGCAACGACATCGCCGAGATCCTGCGCGTGGTCGGCGAGCTCGGGCCGCTCTTCGACCAGGTGGTGCTGCTGGGCTACCCGCCGTTCGTGAAGAACGTCATCGACGCGGGGGAGGGCTGGGACGCGTACGGGATCAAGCTGGTCCTGGCCGGCGAGGTCTTCAGCGAGCAGTGGCGTGACCTGGTCGCGGCCCGCGCCGGGATCGCCGACCCGGTGACCGATGTCGCCGCGCTCTACGGCACGGCCGACGCCGGGGTTCTCGGCAACGAGACCCCGTTGAGCGTACGGATCCGCAGGTTCCTCGCCGCCCGCCCGGACGTCGCGGCGTCGGTGTTCGGCGACGCGCGGCTGCCCACCCTGGTCCAGTACGACCCGGACACCCGCTTCTTCGAGGCGGTCGGCTCCACGCTGGCGTTCACCGCCGACGGCGGCGTGCCGATGGTCCGCTACCACATCGCCGACGAGGGTGGCGTGCTCACCCGCGCCGAGCTGGTGGAGGTCTGCCGTTCGCACGACTTCGACCCGGGCGACGGGCCGGACCTGCCGTTCGTCTACCTGTTCGGGCGGTCGCTGTTCACGGTGTCGTTCTTCGGCGCCAACGTCTACCCGGAGAATGTCACCGTCGGCCTGGAACGCCCGCACATCGCCGACCGGGTCACCGGCAAGTTCGTCCTGCGCAGCGTCGAGGACACCGACCGCGACCGCCGCCTGTTCCTCGCCGTCGAGCTGGCCCCGGGCGTCACCGCCACCGGCGAGCTGGCCGCCGAGATCGCCACGTCGGTCCGCGCCGAGCTGCTGCGGCTCAACAGCGAGTTCGCCCACTACGTCCCCGAGGACTACCAGTTGCCGCGGGTCGACCTGCGCCCGCCCGCCGACCCGGAATTCTTCCCGCCGGGCGTGAAGCACCGCTACACCCGCCCGTCGTGACCACCATGCGTAACCGGGCCGGGGACGGGTATTCCACCAATTGTTGCCCGCTGTCCTGAGGAGAGCCCGTCATGATCCCGAACCTGATCCGCCGCTTCGTCATCATGGCGATCGCCGTGCCCCTCGCGGCGGTTCAGCCGCTGACAGGCGGCCGTCGCGCCGGTTCTCTTTCAGTCGCTGAGAGCGCCGTGTGATGGGATGGCGGCGTGGAGAGCCTGCCCGCGCCGCCCGACCGGCTGCCCGACCTCGATGACGACTTCGCCGGGCCGCGCCTGCGCGAGGACCTCTGGGTCGATCATTACCTGCCGCACTGGACCACCCCGGAGCGCTCCCGGGCCCGCTACGACTTCGACGAGCGTGGCCTGCGGCTGCGCATCGACGACGACCAGCTCGACTGGCGTCCCGAGGACGCGCCGCTGCGGGTCTCGAACGTGCAGACCGGCACGTTCCAGGGCACCCACCGGCACCGCCCGGACGGCCTGGTGGTGCGGACCGCGACACCGGCCCGGCTGCTCTGGGCGCCGAGCGCGGGCCGCGTCGACATCACGGTGACCGCGAGCGCCGATGCCGGGTGCATGCTCGCCGCGTGGACGGTCGGCACCGAGCACCTCGGCCCGCGCGACAGCGGCGAGATCTGTGTCTTCGAGATCGACGCCGGCGCCGCCGTGGCCCGCTGCGGGATCAAGGCCCACCACGACGACCGGCTCGCCACCGACATGTCCGAGGTCCCGGTCCCGCCGGGCCGGCACACGTGGACCGCGATCTGGGGCCCGGACGGCACGACCATCGGCTGCGAGGGCACGGTCGTGAAGCGGTCCGCGCAGGCGCCGCTCTATCCGCAGTTCCTGCTGATCGACCTGTGGGAGATCGGTCCCCGCTCCGGGCCCTATCCCAAGACCGCACACCTTCATCGCGTACGCGGGTGGGACCTCACGCCGTGACGATGTTGCCGTCGCTCTCCTTGACCGCGGTCTCCGCCAGCGACTTCGTGGCGGGGCCGCCCGTGGGGGCGCCGGTCGTGATGTCGAACGTGCTCTGGTGGCAGTTGCACTTGATCACCTTGTCGGCCACCTCGGCGACCTTGCAGCCCTGGTGCGTGCAGACGTTGGAGAACGCCTTGTAGGTCCCCGACTCGGGCTGCGTCACCACATACGTGTCGGTGATGACCCCACCGCCGACCGGCACGTCGGACGCCTTCGTGATGACGTCCCCGCCGGCGGCGGCCGTGGTGGAGGCGGCGGTCGTCGCCGCCCCGGTGGAACCGGAACCGGTGTCCGAGCCGGAGTCAGAGTCGGAGTCACCGCACGCCGCGAGCAGCATCCCCGTCCCGGCCGCCCCGGCCATCCCGATCACCGCGCGCCGATCCACACCGCTCATCGCTCCTGCTTCCCCCGCCGACGTTGTCGCCCAACCTATCGAAGGCCGGCCACCGGCGAGGCGATTCGCTTGCTAACCGCCCGCCGGCACGTCGTTCCGGATCCGCGGTCAGGCGACTTCCATGGCGTCGAGGGACTGGATGGAGCCCTGGACCTTGCCGTGGTTGCCGCACTTGGCGCAAGTGTGGTGGGTGTTGGCCCGGCGCCAGCAGTTGAGCTCGCCGCACCCGCCGCACCGGACGAAGTTGTCGGCGCCGCAACCGGGGCAGCCGGCGTAGCCGCTCGCGGTGTTGAACTGGCCGGACATCTCGATGCGTCCCGGCACGACGCCGCTCTCCGGGAGCGGGTCGGCGGCAACCTCGGTCAGCTCCCAGGTCGTGCCGCTGAGCCGGAAGGTCGCGATCCGGGTCTGCTTGTCGGTCTCGCAGTGAAAGTTGAGCCACGCGTTCTCAGCCATGGTGAACCTCCTCGCCGGAGGGTATGGCGTCCGGTCAATCCGTCCCGTTCATGCCGGGCGTGTCGAACTCCTCGAAGACGAGCAGCGTGCGGGTGTTGACGACGCCGGGCATGCCCTGGATCTCGTCGAGGACCAAGCGGCGCAGGTCGGTGTTGTCCTTCGCCCGGACCAGCATGATCACGTCGAACTCGCCGCCGACCAGGGCGATGTGCACCACCCCGGGCAGCGTGCGCAGCCGCTCGCCGACCTCGCGCCACTCTGCCTGGTGCAGGTTCACGGTCACATACGCCGACGTGCCCATCCCGGCCGCCGCGTGGTCGATCTCCGCGCGGAACCCCCGGATCACGCTCGTCTCGCGCAGGCGCTGGACCCGGGCGTACGCGTTGGCCCGCGAGATGTGCAGCGTCTCGGAGAGCTGACGGATCGACATGCGCCCGTCCCTCGTGAGCTCCGCGAGGATCCGCCGGTCGATGTCGTCTAGCTCACTGACCACGTGTCTGCAACTCCCCGCCTTAACGTTCCCTTGGTTGGACGCTTGGCCCTGTCACGCCGTACGCGGAACGCATTTTTCTCGATCTGTCTCAGATTATGGAACAAGTGTGGTCCAGGGCACAGCATTACCGCATGACGCCTGACTCCCGTCGGCTGTTGCCGTCCGATGCCCCCGTCACGATGATCGACCCCCAGGGAGAAGCGCGCGGAGAAGTGCCCGACGACGCGACGCTGCTGCGCTCGCTCGGGCTGCTGACGACCGCCCGCCGGCTCAACGATCAGGCGTACGCGCTGGTCAGGCAGGGCCGGCTGGCCGTCTACCCGTCCTCGCACGGGCAGGAGGCCTGCCAGGTCGCCGCCGCGCAGGTGCTCGACGCGGGCGACTGGCTTTTCCCGACCTACCGCGACACGATCGCCGCGTCGGTCAAGGGCGTCGACCCGGTCGAGGCGCTGAGCCTGCTCAAGGGCGACTGGCACTGCGGCTACGACCCCTACGAGCACCACGTCGCCCCGCACACCACGCCGCTGGCGACCCAGTTGCCGCACGCGGTCGGCGTCGCGCACGCGGCCCGGCTGCGCGGCGAGCCGACCGTGGTGATGGCGATGTGCGGCGACGGCGGCACCAGCGAGGGCGATTTCCACGAGGCGCTGAACTTCGCCGCCGTCTTCCGGGCGCCGGTGGTTTTCTTCGTGCAGAACAACGAGTACGCGATCAGCGTCCCGCTCGCCCGGCAGACCGCCGCGCCGTCGCTGGCGCACAAGGGCATCGGTTACGGCATCCCCGGGGAACGCGTCGACGGCAACGACATGGCCGCCCTGCTCAGTGTGCTCGGCGCGGCCGTCGACCGGGCCCGCGCGGGGGAGGGCCCGCAGCTCGTCGAGGCGCACACCTACCGCATGCAGGCGCACACCAACGCCGACGACGCGACCCGCTACCGCGACGACGCCGAGGTCAAGGCCTGGGTCGAGCGGGACCCGATCACCCGGCTGCGCGCCTACCTGACCGCCCGGGGCGCGCTGACCCCGGAGATCGAATCCGGATTCACTTCCGAGGCGGAGCGCGCGGCCGGCCATCTGCGCGACGGTCTCAACCAGGACATCACCCCCAACCCCGAAGACCTTTTCGCGTACGTCTATGCGACCCCGACCCCGCAGCTGCGGGAACAGTCGGCGCTGGTGGCGGACGAGCTCAGCCGGGAGGTAGCGCCCTCATGACCACGGTGACCCACGACAAGCTGTCCATGGCGCAGGCGCTCAACCAGGCGCTGCGCGACGCGATGACCGAGGACCCGGCGGTCGTCATGTTCGGCGAGGACGTCGGCCCGCTCGGCGGCGTCTTCCGGATCACCGACGGGCTGACCGCCGAGTTCGGTGAGGACCGCTGCTTCGACACCCCGCTCGCCGAGTCGGGCATCGTCGGGCTGGCGGTCGGCATGGCGATGAACGGCATGCGCCCGGTCGTCGAGATGCAGTTCGACGCGTTCGCGTACCCGGCGTTCGAGCAGATCGTCAGCCACGTCGCGAAGATGCACAACCGCACCCGCGGGCGGGTCCGGCCCACTGCGACTCCTCCGAGGCGTACTACGCGCACACCCCCGGCCTGCACGTGGTCGCCCCGGCCACGCCCGCCGACGGATACGCGCTGCTCCGGGCGGCGATCGCGTCGCCGGACCCGGTCATCTTCCTGGAACCGAAGAAGCTCTACTGGAGCAAGGAGGAGATCGAGTTCCCGTTACGGGCGCCGGGCATCGGCACGGCCGTGATCCGCCGCCCCGGCACCGACGCGACGCTGATCGCCTACGGGCCCAGCGTCCCGGTCGCCCTGGAGGCCGCCGAGGTCGCCGCCCAGGAGGGCCGCAGCCTGCAGGTGGTCGACCTGCGCTCGATCGTGCCGTTCGACGACGAGACGGTCTGCGCCGCGGTCCGCGCCACCGGCCGCGCCGTGGTGGTCACCGAGTCCGCCGGGTTCGCCGGGGTCGCCGCGGAGATCGCCGCCCGGGTCACCGAACGCTGCTTCAGCAGCCTGGCCGCGCCCGTCCGGCGGGTCACCGGGTTCGACATCCCGTACCCGCCGCCGAAGCTCGAGCACTTCCAGCTGCCCGGCGTCGACCGGGTCCTGGACGCCGTCGACGATCTGCAGTGGGAGCAGTCATGATCTTTCACCTGCCGGACCTCGGTGAGGGGCTGACCGAGGCCGAGATCGTCCGGTGGCTGGTGTCCGAGGGCGACGTCGTCGCGGTGGACCAGGCCATCGCCGAGGTGGAGACCGCGAAGTCGATGGTGGAGGTGCCGTCGCCGTACGCGGGGAGGGTTCTGACCCTGCACGCCGAGGCCGGCGCCACGCTCGCGGTCGGGGAACCGCTGATCACCGTGGAGTCCGTGGCGGCGGAGACGTATCGCGAGGAGGAGAAGGCCGGGTCCGGCAGCGTGCTCGTCGGGTACGGCACGTCCACCGCGGTGTCGTCGCGCCGGCACCGCAAGCCACGGATGCCGGTGCGGCCGGCGACCCATGTCCGGCCGGCGCAGGTGGTGTCGCCGCTGGTCCGCAATCTCGCGCGCAGCAACGGGGTCGACCTGAACGCGGTCACGCCGAGCGGGCGCGGTGGCGTGATCGTGCGCGCCGACGTCGAGCGGGCGATGGCGGGCGCCACCGCGGCTCCGGTCAGGACTGCGCCCGTGGCCGGTCCCGTCACGGCGGGGAACCGCGTGCCGCTGAACGGTTTCGGTAAGGCCGCCGCGGCAGCGCTCACCAGGAGCCGGGCGGAGATCCCCGAGGCGACCGTGTGGGTCGACGTGGACGCGACGAAACTCTGGGAGCTGCGGGAGAGCAACCCGGCCGGCCCCGGCCTGCTGGCCTACCTGGCGCGGTTCACGGTGGCGGCGCTCCGGGACTTCCCGGTGCTCAACGCCCGGTTCGACGCGGCGGCGCAGGAAATTGTCACCATCGACGCGGTCAACCTCGGCATCGCCGTCCAGGGGGACCGGGGCCTGATGGCGCCCGCGGTGCTCGGCGCGGAGAAAATGACCACCACGACGCTCGGCGACAACATTCGCCGGTTGACGGCGGCCGCCCGCGAGGGCCGGGTCTCCGCGGAGGAACTGTCGGCGGGAACTTTCACCCTCAACAACTACGGCAGTCTCGGTGTCGACGGCAGCGCCGCGATCATCAACCACCCGCAGGTCGCGATCCTCGGCTTCGGCCGCATCCTGGACCGCCCCTGGGTCGTCGACGGCCGGCTGTGCGTTCGTAAGATCACGCAGATGAGCTTCGTCTTCGACCACCGCGTCTGCGACGGCGCCGTCGCCGCCGGCTTCATGCGCCGGGTCGCCGACGCCGTCGAGAACCCGGCCGCGGCGATCGCCCACCTGTGATCCTCGTCGACGAACCCGGTGGCGGCCCGGCGCATGATGTCGCGCTCGGGCCGCTGCTGCTGCGGGAGGGCCGCGGCGACGCCGTCGACATCCTGCGGGTCTTCTCGCCGGAGCCGACCGCGGCCTTCAGCCGCCGGGACACGCTGAGGCCCGGCTACGCCGGGGCCGCGTCCGTGGTCGAACGCTGCGGTTACGTCCCGGTCGTCCGGCCGCAGGGCGGCAGCCTGGCCGTGTACGGCCCGGGCAGTGTCGTGATCGACCACGTCCACCGGTCCGGTCCGTCGGCGCCCGATCCGGTGGCCCGGTTCCGCCACTTCGCCGAGATGCACGCGTCGCTGCTGGCGGGTCTCGGCGTGCCGGTGAAGATCGGTCCGGTGCCGGACGAGTACTGCCCCGGGGAGTACAGCCTGAACGCGGCCGGCGCGAAGATCGCCGGGTCCGCGCAGCGGGTCACCCGGGACGGCTGGCTGTTCAGCACGGTGATCCAGGTCGGCGGGGCGGACGAGTTGCGGGCGGTGCTGACTCCGGCCTATCGGGAGCTGGGCTACGCGTTCGCTCCGGCCGGCGTCGGCGCGGTCGAGGACACCGTGCCGGCTGTCACGGTCGCCGCGGTCCGGGCAGCGGTGCTGGACGCGTACGGGCTGGCCGCATCACCGGCCTGACCGGCCGGTGCCTGACCGGCTCGCGCTCGTCCGGGCGATTCGGCGCCCACGGCCGGCGCCGGCCGGTCACCTCGGCCGCGCCGTCGGACAGG
>KL571264.1:11739-16357 GCA_000715855.1 Actinoplanes liguriensis | reverse complement strand
AACAGGCCGACAGTCCGTCCCCAGTGCAGGAAAGCGCCGAGCCGCCACGGCAGCAGACCCCGCCGTTTCATGATCGACATGGCGATCACGTACCGCATCCACGCCTGCAGGCTGAGCACGAAGGCGCCGGCGAAACCCATCGCGGCGCCGAACACCGCCCCGGCCCACGCCGGGTAGTCCAGAACGGTGGGGAAGAACACCGCGCCGGCCAGGCCGAGCACCAGCGCCAGGCCGAGGTCGTTGAGCCAGGCCAGGCCGGCGTCGAAGCCGCCGGTCAGGCCCCGGTCGAGCCGAACCTTGTCCATGGCCGCCGCGAACGTCCCGCCCACCACCACGCCTGTCTGCCGCCACCGGACCCGCGAAGAGGTAGCCCAGCAGAGCGAACGATCCGCCGATCGCCAGGGCGATCTCGGTTGCCGCGACCGCACGCTCAGCCCTCGTCATCTGGCGCATCTTGAGCGTACGGACCTGGGCATACCTGGTCTTGGAACGCCACGGGCGCAGGGTCAGGCCCATCCACCAGGACCACAGGTAGAGAGTCACCACCGCCCCGCCGGCCGACCACAGCCGCAGGGCACCGGTGCTGTCGAGCGCTGACGCCCTCGCCCCCAGCTCAGCCAGGGTCGCCGGTCCGTTTCCCGCCCCGCCGATGACCGCGAGCAGGCAGGGGACGGCGAAGAGCGTGACCGCGACGGTGTGGACGATCAGGTGCACGAGGCGGACCAGGCCGCTCCCCGCGATCGGCCACATGGTGTGCAGGTTGAGGTCGGTGGCCGAGATCGCCTCGCGGGCCGAGACGCGCTTGCCGCCGAACCGCCGCAGAAACCCGGCCAGCTGTGCCAGCCAGGTCTCCAGCTCGTCAGGGTCGCGCACGGTGAACGAACTCTCGGCCCTGGTGCGCTGCAAGCGGAGGTGCGTCGCGCGGGCGAACTTCCCGACAAGCTCCTCCCGCACCTCGACGACCCGCTCGTCCGGCCGCGCGCCGCTGGTCTCGGCGGGCAGCAGGGCCCGCGGGTCGAACAGCTCCTGCCCGCTCGCGGTGAGCGCGAGGGTCAACTGCCACGGCGTGTGCAGGACGCGCTCGGCGAACTCCGCCGACCCGGTCTCCAAGCGGTCGAGCACCGGCTCCCACATCCGCGCCACCTCGGGCCGGACGGCGAGCCGGCCGCGGGCGTACCGGACGATCTCGTCGGCGCCGAGACTGTCGATCTCGATCCGGGTCGCCGGGAGGCCGTCCGAGGTCTCCAGCCGGGTCCCGATCCGGAGGTCGTACGTGGCGCTCCGGCTGGTCAGGATCAGCGGCAGATCGGGATCGTGCCCGCGCCGGTAGTCATTGATCAGGGTGACGGCCCGATGGGCCCGATCCGCGTCGTCCCGCCGGTCCATCTCGTCGAGGCCGTCCAGGACAGGCAGAATCCGTTGCCCGCGGAACAGCTCATCGGCCAGGGCCTCGGCCAGTCCGTACTCGGTGTGCAGCTGCTCGACGACGAATCGGCCGAAGTCCGCCGCCGGCTCCTCGACGTCGTGCCAGTTCGCGAGGTTGAACCGGACCGGCACCGGGTGGCCGGGCGTGCCGAGCACCTGACGCTCCCGGCCCGCCTTGAGCAGGTCGAGGATCAGCGCGGTCGCCAGCACGGTCTTGCCGCTCCCGGCCGCGCCGACGATGACCAGCTTACGTTCCCGGGCTTTGCCGACGTAGAAATCGAGCACGTCCTCGAGGCTCCCGGCCACCACTCCGTCGGCGTCCCGGAAGGTGATCTCGTGGCCCCGGAAACTCAGGTTCGCCGGCTTCTCGCCCTTGTCCATGGCGTAGGCCGCGGACGACTGGTTGGCCGCCTCGCGCTCCAGGATCGTCCTCGCGAAGCGGACCGCCTCGTCCCGCAGTTCCGCGTCGCGTTCGTCGGCCGCGCCGGGTCGTTTGCGCCATCTCATCCTGGTCGACCCTATCGCCCAGAGAAAAAGGGTGATCAACATCAGAAGCGCCACGATCTCCGACGCTCCCAGCACCGGCTTCGAGACGGTCGAGCCGAGGGTGAGGAACGCGAAGACCGAGATCATGAACGCGCCGACCGTGACCAGCCATGGCAGGGCGAGCGGAACCATCCACAGGTAGGTTCGCTGGACGTCAGGGGGATCGTCCACATCGACCAGGCGGACCGCGACGCCGTCCTTCTCCAGCAGCCGCCTGGCCTCCGGGTCGCCGACGAGCTCGGTGATCGGGCACATGAGCACCCGGCCGTTCGACACATCGGTGCTCTTCACCACCGTGCCCACCAGAAGGCTCCCGGGGCGGTCGCTCAGGAAGACGGCGGTCCCGGACGCTCCCGCCCACGGTTTCCTCCAGTCCTGGCTGGGTGCCGCGGTCATGTCGACGGCCTGCAACCCGTCAGCGTCCGTCGACAGCGGACGTACGTTGCCGTCGAGCTGTTCGGGATTCCGCGTCGCGGTGCCGTAGCCGGCGAAGTCGGGGAACGCCACGCCCTCGCACGAGTAGAGCTTCCTGCCGCCGTAGCGGGCTAAGCCGACCGGGCGCACCGAGCCGGGAGGTGGGGACTCGATGCGGAGCAGGGCCAGGTCGGTGCCGTCGGCGCCGGTCCAGAGCACGGTTCCGTCGTGCCACGTCCGCCTGCCCGTGCTGGGGTGGCCGAGCAGCAGACGGACGCGCGGATGGTTGTGCACCACGTGCGCGGCGGTCAGCACCAGACTCGGCCCGATCCGGTAGCCGGTGCCGCAGCTCGTCACGCTGTCGGCATCGGTCGCCCCGGCGCGGACGTCGACGAGACTGCGAGCGTCCACTCAGTCCGTCCAGCCCCGGGCCTGGTCCGAGCTGATCTTGGCGTTCCGGTCGGTGACCTCGTCGACGACCGCCAGCTTCAGGGTGATCCGGTGCGTGGTCCCGGCGGTCCGCTTGGCCTCCGCGCCCAGCTCCACGCCGCCCAGGGCGATGACGTCGATCTTCACCTTCGCGTTCGGACCGGCCTCCCGGGAGACGGCTACCTCGAGCTCGACCTCTGCCTCGGTGACCTCGAAGCGAAGGCGCTGGTGGGCCCCGCCGCGCTGGGCCTCGCTCAGGTCGGCGCGCAACTGGGACAGGACTTCGGCGAGTCCGATCGGGGACGTGTTGCTCATCGGGTCATCCACCTCGCTGATCAATGGCGGGCAGTCCTTGCACGACAGTCGAGATGCGACAGTCGAGGCGGTCGACGTTACCCAGGCCAGTGGATCAGGAAACTCCGCCGTCCGTGCCGAAAGAGCGGCTGAGCGATCGATGGCGACTAGAGTCCGTCCCCATGCCTGTTCCGGTGGCCGCCCGCCGCTCCGTTGCCGACTCCTGGCTGCTGGTTCTCTGCGCCGGCGCGGCGATGACGATGCTGGTCCTGCGTCTGGGGCAGCGCGGCGAGATCGCCGTCGACTACGACGACGGGGTGTACTGGCAGACGGCGCTCGCGCTCGCGGACGGTCATCGTCCGTACACGGACGTGTTCTTCTCCCAGCCGCCGCTCTTCGCGAAGCTGTTGGAGCTGCCGTTCCGGCTCGGGGCCGGGGAGGAGTTCTTCCGTCTGGCGATGCTGCTCTGCACCACGCTCCTCGCCGGTACGGCGGGCCTGCTCGCGCGGACCATCGGTGGCCGGCACGCCGGACCCCTGGCTGCGCTCCTCCTGCTGATGCTCCCGCCGGTGCAGCGCTACAGCTTCCAGTTCGGCGCTGATCTGCCGGCCGCCGTCCTGGCCGGCGCCGCCGTGGTCGCCGCGGTCCGGGCCCGGGGCCGGGACACCGGTCGCCGGTGGTGGCTGATCACGGGCGCCCTGCTGGGCACGGCACTGGCGATGAAGCTCATCGCGATCGTCGTCGTCCCGGCCCTCGTGGTGATCGCAAGCGGACGACCGCGCGGGCTCGTGTGGATACCGGCGGGCGCCACGGCGGTGGTGGCGGGCTGGCTCGCCCTGCTCCGGCCGTCACCGGCGGACGCTTGGCGACAGGTGGTGCTGTTCCAACTCGACCCGGGCGGCGATGCGAAGCAGCCGGTGCCGGACGGCGCCGCGACGATGCTCGCGGCCTGGATCGTGCCCTTCGCGGTGCTGGCGGCGATCGGCATGGTGATCACGCTGCGGCGCGGGTCCGCCGATCTGCGGCGGGTGGTTGTCGCGATGCTGGTGTGGGGCGCCACCGGGGTGGTGTTCGTCGTGGTCCACCGGCCGATCTTCGAGCATCATCTGCTGCTCTTCGTGGTGCCGGGCGTGGTGGTGATCGCCGCCGGCGTCGTCCTCTGGGCCGGCGAGTCCCAGCCGTGCTGGGCCGGATCGGTCCTGGGTGCGGCGGCGGTCGTCCTCCTCCAAGCCTTCGTCATGCCGATCGGGACGCGCCAGTCCACCGCCGCGGCGCTCGCCTGCCTGCGCACCCTGCCGCCGGGATCGCCGGTCCTGACTGACGACCAGCGGTTGGCGGCGCGTGCCGGGCTGCTGTCACCGCCGTGGCTGGCCGACACCTCCCGGGTGCGCATCACCCGCGGTTACCTCTCCGCGAGCGAGGTCATCGAGGCCGGCGGGGCCGTTACCGTCGCCGTGTTCGCGCCACCGGCACGGGCGCGGCTCGTCGATCCGGCGATCCGTGCGTGGGC
>KL571264.1:9743-11539 GCA_000715855.1 Actinoplanes liguriensis | reverse complement strand
TCACTGTGGTTATTCGTGCCTCATAACCACAGTGAGCACCAGCCGGACGCCACCCTCTCGTTACATTTTGTTTCATCGGTTCCGGAACTGATGCGTATTGACGTCGATATTGTTGCGAAACATTCTGGTCTTCACGCGGCACAGCGAAGGAGACAGGATGCGACGCGCGGCGGCGGCACTTCTCGGCCCGGTCCTGATGGTTCCGTTCCTCTGGCCGGCGGCGGCGTCCGGGCACTCGCCGCGGGCCGGAGCGAGTGCGCGGGTCTGGGTCACCACCGTGGATCGAGCCGAGCTGCTGCATGAGCGGGCGCCGGTCACGTTCCGCAAGGGGCAGAGCGCGCAGCCGACGATCGTCGTGAACCCCGAGCTCAGGTACCAGCGGATGGACGGCTTCGGGGCGGCGATCACCGACTCCGCCGCGAGCGTGCTCTACCGGTTGACGCCGCGGGCGCGGGACAACGCCGTACGCCAGTTGTTCGATTCTGACGACGGAATCATGTGTATAAGAGACAGATTTCACGGCGGCCGCCGAGCATTACACCTATGACGACGTGCCGGCCGGCCGGACCGATTTCGCGCTGCGGCATTTCAGCATCGAGCACGATCGGGCGCAGATCCTGCCGCTGCTGCGACAGGCCCGGAAACTCAACCCCCGACTGCGCATTCTCGGTACGCCGTGGAGCCCGCCCGCCTGGATGAAGACCACCGGCACGCTGGTCGGCGGGCGGCTCAAGGACGATCCGGGGGTCTACGACGCGTACGCCCGCTATCTCGTGAGATTCGTCCAGGCCTACGCCGCGGCGGGCGTCCCGATCGACTACCTGACCGTGCAGAACGAACCGCAGAACCGTGCGCCCGGCGGTTACCCCGGCACCGACATGCCGGTTCGTCAGGAGGCCGCGGTCATCGAACGACTCGGCCCGCTGCTGGCGAAGGTCAGCCCGCGAACCAGGATTCTCGGCTACGACCACAATTGGCAGACCCATCCCGGCGATGTGGCGTCGACGCCGCCCGGCGAGGACCCGGAGACCGACTACCCGTACCGGTTGCTGGACACTCCGGCCGCGAAGTGGCTGGCCGGGACCGCCTACCACTGCTATTCCGGGGATCCGGGCGCGCAGACCGCGCTGCACCAGGCCCACCCGGACAAGGGCATCTGGTTCACCGAGTGCTCCGGCTCGCACGGCGCCGGGGACACCGACGAGCAGATCTTCCGGGGGACGCTGACCTGGCACGCCCGTACGCTCGCGATCGGCGTCACCCGCAACTGGGGGAAGTCCGTCGTCAACTGGAACATCGCGCTGGACAGCACCGGCGGCCCGCACCTGGGTGGCTGCGGCACCTGCACCGGCCTGCTCACCCTGCTGCCCGACGGGACCGTCCGGCCGGACGCGGAGTACTTCACGATCGGCCACCTGTCGAAGTTCGTCCGGCCCGGTGCGGTGCGGATCGGCAGCACGTCGTTCGGCACCACCGGCTGGAACAGCCAGGTCATGGACGTGGCGTTCCGCAACCCGGACGGCTCGACGGTAATCGTGATTCACAACGAGAACGACGATTCACGTACGTTCGCGGTGGCCCTCGGCTCCCGGATCGCCGAGTACACGCTGCCGGGCGGGGCGCTCGCCACGTTCGTCCTGCCGCGCTCGATGGACGCGCATCCGGGCGAGATCGCGCTGACCGGCGCGACCGCCGTCGCCTCCCCGCCCGGTGAGGGCGCGCCCCTGGCCGTCGACGGTGACGCCGCCACCCGCTGGTCCAGCGGGACAGCGCAGGCCCCCGGCCAGTATCTGCGG
>KL571264.1:7477-9616 GCA_000715855.1 Actinoplanes liguriensis | reverse complement strand
GGGTGGCGATCGACAGCGGCGGCAACCTCGGCGACTACGCCCGCGCCTGGAAGCTGGAGGTCAGCCGCGACGGCACGACCTGGCGCACGGCGGCCACCGGCACCGGCGCCGGCCAGCTCACGAATGTCGACCTGCCACCCACCCGGGCCCGCTACCTGCGGATCACCGCGACCGCCGCTGGCGACAGCTGGTGGAGCATCGCCGACCTGCGCCTCTACCGCCACGCGGAGTAGGGGGAACCTGTGCCGCCGGTCAGCCCTCGGGCAGTTGCCGCGGCACATCGGGCACCCCGGCTGACCTGTGCCCGTGCCGCCGGTCAGCGCTTCAGCAGCGGCAACAGCACGTCGAGCACCCGTTCGATCTCCGGGTGGTTGCCGGAGCAATCGTCGGCCGAGTACGTCCACGCGGGCGTGCTCAGCCGGTAACGGAACCCGTCGGCGCAGATCGCCGAGCTGGCGAGAGGTTTCGCCGTCGCGAGGCTCGGCGCGCTGAGCACCTGCTGGAGCGCCGCGACCACGGCCGGATCCGCCTTGACCGGCGCGCCGGTCGACCCACGGTGGCTGACGGTCATCATGCCGTCGGCGTCGATGTGCAGCCGGTCGTCGAACCCGGCGATGCCCCCGGACCGGCTGAAGTCCACCGGGAAGACCGCCGCCGCCGGTGCCGTCGCGGCACCACTGACCCTGTATAAGAGACAGGGCCTGCGGGACATCGCCGGCCGAGGAGCCCGAGTCGGGACCGGCACAACCGGCGATCGCGAGCGAGACCAGCAGCACCGGCACAAAGAGTCGATTCATGATGGTTGGATGTACCCGATGCCCGCTCGGTTCCCACCTACAATCCCGCCCAGATTCCCGAACGTCCATTCTCCACGCCGCCCGGCCCGGGTGGGGCCGCTCAGCCGGGGTGGGGCCGCTCAGCCGGGGTGAGGCCGCTCAGCCCGGGTGAGGCCGCTCAGCCCGGGTCACGTCCGTTCTTGGCTACGTCCCGCCCCGGCCTCACCCTTTGTCATGCACTCCGGCCGAGCCCCTCCCGGACCTCGCCGCGCGCCCAAGAAGTGAACCGCGATTCGGAAGGCGAACCGCGACTCACTTGTTGAGCCGTAACCCAACAGGTGAGCCGCGGCTCAACAAGTGAACCGCGGTTCGGGAAGCGAATCGTGATTCAGGACGGGGAGGGGCTGAGGTGCTCGTGGACGGCCAGCCACCGGCCGTCCGGCTCGCGGCGGAACACGATCGTCTCGCGCTCGTCGAGCGACTCACGAACTTCGCCGGTCCGGACCACGGTGCGGACCCGGTGGTTGAAGACGGCGACGTCGCCGAGCAACTGGACCTGCTGGTCCGACGACTCGCAGGACTCGACGTGGAAACCTTCGCGCTCCCACCCGTACCACAGCTGCTCGTAATCGGACCGCGACCGCAACGGCGCCGGGTGCGTGTGGAAGACGAACGTCGCGTCGGCGGCGAAGCTGCCGAAATAGGCCACGGTGTCGTGCGCGCCGAACGCGTCGACGAGCGTGCCCGCGGCGGCGAGGACCTCAGTGTTCATGACTCTTTCCTGGGTGCCAGAGCGGACAGGATCTCGTAGACGGTGTGGGACGCCGCGATCCCGGTGATCTCCGCGTGGTCGTAGGCCGGGGAGACCTCGACGACGTCCGCGCCGACCAGGTTCAGCTCGCCGAACGACCGGAGGACGGCGAGCAGCTCCCGGCTGGTCATCCCGCCCGCCTCGGGGGTGCCGGTGCCGGGCGCGAACGCCGGGTCGAGCACGTCGATGTCGACCGACAGGTAGACCGGCCGGTCGCCGACCCGTTCGCGGATGCGTCCGGCGATGCCGCGCGCGCCCAGGTCGTCGATCTCGACGCTGGGCACGACGTGAAAGCCCAGTTCACGATCCTCCGCGAGGTCCCGGTTCGAGTAGAGCGGCCCGCGCGTGCCGACGTGCAGGCATCCGGACCGGTCGATCAGCCCTTCCTCCGAGGCGCGCCGGAACGGCGTCCCGTGGGTGTGCGCGGCCCCGAAGTAGGTGTCCCACGTGTCCAGGTGCGCGTCGAAGTGGACCACCGCCACCGGCCCGTGCCGGGCCGCCATGGCGCGCAGCAGCGGCAGCGCGATGGTGTGGTTCTGTCTCTTATACACA
>KL571264.1:3637-7365 GCA_000715855.1 Actinoplanes liguriensis | reverse complement strand
ATGTGTATAAGAGACAGAGCCGGGACGACTCGCGGACGTGGGCCGGGCCGAACCTGGCGCCGGGACGGTAGGAGACTCCGGCGTCGAACGGGACGCCGATGACCGCGACGTCGATGTCGGAGACCTCGTCGATGCGGGGGAGCCGGGCGAAGGTGGCGGGCCCGGCGAAGCGGGGCACGACGGTCGCGTCGACCTGACCGACGCGACCGTCCCGGATGATGCGGGGAGCGGACATGGCGAGTTCCTATTCCGTGGGGGCGGCGGTGGCGCGCGCCCGGACCCGGTGCTCGGAAGCGCCGTGGTCGTCGATGATCTCCGGCATCGGCGTGTCCGAGGACCGGCACCCCGAGCGGCCCGTCCGGCCCGAACACGTACCGGGGCTCCGGGAAGACGACGATCAGGGCGAGGTACACGACCGCCGCGGTGCCGATCGACACCAGCAGGCTGATGTCCACGCCGCCGGCGGCGTTGCGGAACGGCCCTTCGATCAGCGGCGGATAGTTGGCGAAGAGCAGACCGGCGACCGCGGCGGGGATCCAGGCCGCCATGCCCCGCCAGTTCACGCCCTTGTGAAACCAGTACGCGCCGCCGACCCGGCCCTTGTTGAACACCTGCAGGTCGCTCTCGCGATAGTGGGCGCGGCGGACGACGTACCCGATGGTCATGATGATCATCCAGGGCGTGGTGCAGATGACGATCGCGCCGATGAACGCGTTCACGCTGGCGAGCAGGTCGAACGCCAGCCGCCCGACCAGGATGAACACGAACGCCAGCGTCCCGATGAACAGTGACGCCTGCACCCGGTTGAGTCGCGGGAAGACCGACGAGAAGTCCAGCCCGGTGCCGTAGAGGCTGGTGATGCCGGTCGACAGCCCGCCGAGGAACGCGACGACGATCAGCAGCAGCGCGTACCAGGCCGGCGACACGTTGATCAGCGCGACGATGTAGTCCGCCTCGCCGGCCACCAGTGTCGCGGTGAAGACGCCGAACAGGAACGGCACGAGCGTCGCGAGCTGCGCGAAGAAGGTGGCGCCGAGCAGCCGGCCCGGCTTGGTCCCGGCCGGGACGTACCGCGACCAGTCGCCGAGGAACGCCCCGAACGAGATCGGGTTGCCCATCACGATCAGCGCGGACAGCACGAACGTCGGCCAGAACGAGCCCAGCGCATAGGCCGACGGGCCGGGGTCATAACCAAGATCCAATTTCCCGCTGTACGCGATGGCGCCGAGCAGGATGAGCAGCGTGTTCCCGACCACCACGACCTTGTTGACCAGCAGCATGAACGCGTACCCGTAGATCACCACGACGATCACCGCCGCGCCCAGTACCGCGTAGACGACCCCGCGCAGCAGGTCGGAGTCGGGCACGCCGGCGAGCCGGATCAGCGCGCCGACCACCGCGTCCCCGCTGACCCACACCGAGATCGAGTAGAAGGCGATCGCGGTCAGCAGCGACAGGAACGATCCGACGATCCGGCCGCGGACGCCGAAGTGCGCCCCGGAGGCCACCGCGTTGTTGGTGCCGGTCAGCGGCCCGAACAGGCCCATCGGCATGAGGAACAGCGCGCCGACGGCGACGCCGGCCACGGTCGCCGCGATCGCCTGCCACAGCGACAGGCCGAGCAGCACCGGGAAGGTGCCGAGGATGACGGTCGCGAACGTGTTCGCGCCGCCGAACTGGATGCGGAACAGGTCGAGCGGCCGGGAGTGCCGGTCCGACGCGGGGATGGTGTCGATGCCGTGCTGCTCGACCTCGGTGATCCGGGGCCGCTGGGGCTCTATGTCTGTCATGGCGATGTGTCCTTCGTCTCGGACCGATGCGGGGAGACTAGGACCGAGTTTCCTCTGAAGCAACCTTTGTTGCGTGGATTTAACGTGGGGCGGTCCGGGAGGATGGCCCCGGATCTTGACTGGGGGGCGCATGGCAGGGCAGGTACGACGGGTGGCCCAGCCGCCCGCGGCCAGTGCGGCGATCGGCGGGCGGTTGCGGTCCGCCCGGCAGGCCCGTGGCCTCACGTTGCAGCAGGTCGCCGACGCGACAAGCCTGAACAAGGGGTTCATCAGCCGCCTGGAGCGCGACGAGGTCTCGCCGTCGGTGGCGTCCCTGGTGTCGATCTGCGAGGTGCTCGGCATCCGGGTCGGCGAGCTGTTCGAGCCGCCGGCCACGTCCCTGGTCCGGGCCGGCGAGGGCCGTCCGATCAACTTCGGCGGCAGCAACGTGCACGAGCTCCTGCTGACCCCGGGCACCCAGACCCACCTGCAGGTGATCCACTCCACGGTCGAGCCGGGCGGCAGCGGCGGCGCGGAGCTCTACACCCTCGACTGCGAGGTCGAGTTCGTCTACGTGGTCCGCGGCCGGCTCCGGATCACCCTGAGCGGCGAGTCCGTGCTGCTCGACGCCGGGGACGCGTTCACGTTCCCCGGCCGTGAGCCGCACACCTGGTCGAGCGCGGTCGAGGGCGAGGCGTGCGAGGTCGTCTGGGTGCTGGCCCCGGCCCCCTGACCGATTCAGCCCAGGATCTCAGCCCCGGATCAGGTCCGGCTCGGGGGCTGCTCCCGCGTCCAGCTCGCCGGCCGGCACGATGCGGGCGAGCGACTCGGTGTCCAGCCGGACGCGATAGCCGGTCGGCGGGCCCGTCTGCTCCCAGCAGGCGCCGATGACCGTGCCCTCCGCGCCGCCGGCCCGCACCCGGGTGCCGGGCGCCGGCGCGCCGAACGGCTCGACGAGCAGGGCGTCGAGG
Source organism: Actinoplanes liguriensis (assembly GCA_000715855.1). Taxonomy (GTDB): domain Bacteria; phylum Actinomycetota; class Actinomycetes; order Mycobacteriales; family Micromonosporaceae; genus Actinoplanes; species Actinoplanes liguriensis. The sequence goes on along the minus strand of KL571264.1, from coordinate 4,625 downwards.
ATGTGCCGCACACCCTCCAGCGACCCGCGCAGGCTCGTTGATCGCAACTCCCGGCCGAGCGCGATGGCCGCGTCCCGGACACGCCGATCAGGATCGGTCTCGCCGGCCGTCACCGCCGCCTCGACCCGGGCCCACAGCTGCCAGCGGCCCTGGTCGAGCAGCTTCCGGGCGGCCCGGTCCAGCCCGGCGCACGGGATGTCGACGGCGGCTTCCTCGCCCAGCTCGGCGGCCCAGGTCAGCTCGTGCGCCGGGGGCAGCAGCCCCGGGGACTCGTGCGCGAGCACCGCGTACAGCATCGCGATGATCGTCTCCCGGCCCTCGCCCGCGTAGAGCGGGCCGGCCGCGGTGATCGCGCGCAGCGGCGGAAAGCGCCGGACCAGGTGCTCGGCCCGGCCCAGCGGCAGGTCGGCGGCGAGCCGGGTGTCGTGGACCCGGGCGTGGAAGCTCCGGCTGGCGCGGGCGTCCGACATCCACGCGCGGTGCTCGTCGACCCCGGCCGGGGCGTCCGCGTGCGGGCGGCCGGGCGGGTTCTGCGCGGCGTGCAGCCGGGCGGCGACCGAGTAGGCGACGCCGAGCTCGGCGGCCAGTGCCCGGATCGCACGTTTGCGGGCCCGATCGGGCACGGGTCGTCGGTTTCGCGTTGCGGTCATGGGCGTCCTCCCGGGCATATCGTATGCCGCCGCCGTTGTAAGGTGGTGGTGCAGCGCGCCTGCACGAGCGTTGTGCGGTTCCCCACGCGGGCCGCGCGTCAACGCCAAGAGGCCCCGACTCAGCGCATGTGACACCTGTCCGTTTCCGCACGTCTGCGTGCGTTTTGTTGGGCGGGGTGCGTGGGGCTTCGCCGTGAGGACGTGTGTCGTGTTCGAGCGGTTCACCGACCGGGCTCGCCGGGTTGTCGTCCTGGCCCAGGAAGAGGCCCGGATGCTCAACCACAACTACATCGGTACCGAACATGTCCTGCTCGGCCTGATCCACGAGGGAGAGGGTG
>KL571264.1:3104-3366 GCA_000715855.1 Actinoplanes liguriensis | reverse complement strand
GGCCTGATCCACGAGGGAGAGGGTGTCGCCGCGAAGGCTCTGGAGAGCCTCGGCATCTCTCTCGAGGGGTCCGGCAGCAGGTCGAGGAGATCATCGGCCAGGGCCAGCAGGCGCCGAGCGGGCACATCCCGTTCACGCCGCGGGCGAAGAAGGTGCTGGAGCTCTCCCTGCGGGAGGCGCTGCAGCTCGGCCACAACTACATCGGCACCGAGCACATCCTGCTCGGCCTGATCCGTGAGGGCGAGGGCGTCGCCGCCCAGGT
>KL571264.1:2436-2839 GCA_000715855.1 Actinoplanes liguriensis | reverse complement strand
GGTGCTGGTCAAGCTCGGCGCCGACCTCAACCGGGTCCGCCAGCAGGTGATCCAGCTGCTCTCCGGCTACCAGGGCAAGGAGCCGGCCGCCGCGGGCACCGCCACCGGCGAGGCCGCTCCGTCCACTTCGCTGGTCCTCGACCAGTTCGGGCGCAACCTCACGCAGGCCGCCCGCGAGGGCAAGCTCGACCCGGTCATCGGCCGGGAGAAAGAAATCGAGCGGGTCATGCAGGTGCTGTCCCGCCGTACCAAGAACAACCCCGTGCTCATCGGTGAGCCGGGCGTCGGCAAGACCGCCGTGGTCGAGGGGCTCGCGCAGTCCATCATCAAGGGCGAGGTGCCCGAGACGCTGAAGGACAAGCAGCTCTACACGCTTGACCTGGGCGCGCTGGTCGCCGGCTCC
>KL571264.1:1684-2167 GCA_000715855.1 Actinoplanes liguriensis | reverse complement strand
TGGTCGCCGGCTCCCGCTACCGCGGTGACTTCGAGGAGCGCCTGAAGAAGGTGCTCAAGGAGATCCGCACGCGCGGCGACATCATCCTGTTCATCGACGAGATCCACACCCTGGTCGGCGCCGGCGCCGCCGAGGGCGCGATCGACGCCGCCTCGATCCTCAAGCCGATGCTGGCCCGTGGCGAGCTGCAGACCATCGGCGCGACCACCCTCGACGAGTACCGCAAGCACCTGGAGAAGGACGCCGCGCTCGAGCGCCGCTTCCAGCCGATCCAGGTCGGCGAGCCGTCGCTGGCGCACACCATCGAGATCCTCAAGGGCCTGCGGGACCGTTACGAGGCGCACCACCGGATCAGCATCACCGACGCCGCCCTCGTGGCCGCCGCGACGCTGGCCGACCGGTACATCTCCGACCGGTTCCTGCCGGACAAGGCGATCGACCTGATCGACGAGGCCGGCGCCCGGATGCGCATCCGCCGGATGA
>KL571264.1:1171-1426 GCA_000715855.1 Actinoplanes liguriensis | reverse complement strand
CCGCGCCGCCGGACCTCCGTGACTTCGACGAGCGCATCGCCCAGGTCCGTCGCGACAAGGAGTCCGCGATCGACGCGCAGGACTTCGAGCGCGCCGCGCAGCTCCGCGACAAGGAGAAGCAGCTCCTGGGCCAGAAGGCGCAGCGGGAGAAGGAGTGGAAGGCCGGCGACCTGGACGTGGTGTCCGAGGTCGACGACGAGCAGATCGCCGAGGTCCTGGGCAACTGGACCGGCATCCCGGTCTACAAGCTGACCG
>KL571264.1:0-928 GCA_000715855.1 Actinoplanes liguriensis | reverse complement strand
CTGGACCGGCATCCCGGTCTACAAGCTGACCGAGGAGGAGACCTCCCGTCTGCTGCGCATGGAGGACGAGCTGCACAAGCGCGTCATCGGCCAGGAGGATGCGGTCAAGGCGGTCTCGAAGGCGATCCGGCGTACTCGTGCCGGTCTGAAGGACCCGAAGCGCCCGTCGGGCTCGTTCATCTTCGCCGGCCCGTCCGGTGTCGGTAAGACCGAGCTGTCGAAGGCCCTGGCGGAGTTCCTGTTCGGCTCCGAGGACGCGCTGATCCAGCTGGACATGTCCGAGTTCCACGACCGGTACACGGTGTCGCGCCTGGTCGGTGCGCCTCCCGGCTACGTCGGTTACGACGAGGGCGGGCAGCTGACCGAGAAGGTGCGTCGCAAGCCGTTCAGCGTGGTCCTGTTCGACGAGATCGAGAAGGCCCACCCGGACGTCTTCAACACGCTGCTGCAGATCCTGGAGGACGGCCGGCTGACCGACGGTCAGGGCCGGATCGTGGACTTCAAGAACACGGTCATCATCCTGACCACCAACCTCGGCACGCGTGATGTGGCGAAGGCGGTGTCGCTGGGCTTCCAGGCCTCGGAGGACACCGAGAGCACCTACGACCGCATGAAGATCAAGGTCAACGACGAGCTCAAGCAGCACTTCCGGCCCGAGTTCCTGAACCGTATCGACGACACGATCGTCTTCCACCAGCTCCGCCAGGAAGAGATCCTGCAGATCGTCGACATCTTCACCGCCCGCATCGAGGGCCAGCTCAAGAACAAGGACATGGGTCTGGAGCTGACCGACAACGCCAAGAAGTACCTGGCGCAGAAGGGCTTCGACCCGGTCCTGGGCGCGCGGCCGCTGCGCCGCACGATCCAGCGCGAGCTGGAGGACACCCTGTCCGAGCAGATCCTCTTCAACGAGCTGCGCCCCGGCCAG
>KL571263.1:36439-37419 GCA_000715855.1 Actinoplanes liguriensis | reverse complement strand
ACTGACCTGACCAGAGGCCCCGCCACCACGGCGGGGCCTTTCCCTGTTCAGTAGATGGAGCCCAGGCTGGTGAGCGTGAACAGGTGATCTTCGATCATCTGGTCGGCGGCCGGGGCGATGATCTGCACCGGAGTTCCGTAGTCCGCGTAGCTGGCCGTCATGCCCGGCACGGTGACCCGGCTGAAGCGACCGTCGACGTCCAGCTCGGCGGTGGCCGCGGTGCGGGCCGCCGTCCACGGGAAGTCACCGGCGAACGCGGCGCCGTCGGCCGGGGCCGTCACGTGGACCCATCTGCCGAGGTCCGCCGCGTACTGGCCGGGGTAGGTGCTGTGGGCGGGCTCGGCGCTCAGCTTCACATAGACATCAGAGCCGATTCGCCGTACGACATAGCCGTTGCCGGTCATCTCCCAGTTGCCGGTCGCCGGGTCGACGACACCGGTGGCCTTCTCCCCCTCACCGAACACCAGGGTGAAGCGGGCGGTTTCGCTGCCGAGCCGGGCGAGCGCGCCCGCCAGGTCGGTGGAGGCGGACGAGGCGGACGCGGAGGGTTGCGCCGCCGCGGTCTCGTCGCCGGGCGAGCAGCCGGCCGACGTGAGAACGCCGGCCAGCAGGACGCCGCCGATGACGTACCGCCGTAATTGATCAAGCACGGCGGCAACTATAGAAGAGTCAGAAGAACGGCACCGGTGCGGCGACCGACTCGCGGTCGTCGACGTCGTAGGTCAAACCGGACGAGACCTCTACGACCCCGGCGACCTGGCGGGACAGCCGCTCGACCAGCTCCGCGGACGTGTACCGCCCCACCCGGCCGGACAGGGTGACCACCCCGTCCCTGACGGAAACGGTCACGCTCGCCGTGTCGTCGACCAGGAACGCGCGCAACACCCCGGTCTCCACGTCGAGTTGGATGTCCGCGTCCGGGCGCAGGTATGTCTTGAGCAGGTCCCCGCGCGACACGATGCCTGTCTCTTATACACATC
>KL571263.1:35410-36254 GCA_000715855.1 Actinoplanes liguriensis | reverse complement strand
AGATGTGTATAAGAGACAGCCGCTCATCAGCCCGGCTGCGGACCGCGCGGACGCCTTGGCCCGCTCGTCCCGCCGCGCCCGGCGCTCGAAGATCCGCGGCTCCTCGTCGCCGGCATACTCGATCTTCCGCAGCAGATCGGTCTCGGAGATCACTCCGATCACCCGGTGACCGGAATCGACCACCGGCACGGCGCTGCACCGCCGCTCGATGATCAGGTCGACGACGTCCCGGTACGTGGCCGTCTCGTCCACCGAGACGACCGCCTTCGTCATCACGTCACCCACGGTCCAGGTCCTCATCGCCGTTCCCTCCTCAGGTCCTGGGCTCAGCCTGGCCCTCCGGCCGTCCGGTCCACAGGGCCGGAGGTCCCGCCCGAGCGGGCCCGGGTGGCTCTGCCGTGCGGTCCGGGGCGGCGCGACGATCGGGGCATGCGAACTCTTGTCGTCTACGAGTCGATGTTCGGTAACAGCGCGAAGGTGGCCGAGCTGATCGCTGCCGGGCTTGGCGAGCACGGTGAGGTCACGCTGGCCGACGTGCGGGAGATGCCCGCGACGGCCGGTTTCGACCTGCTGGTGCTGGGTGGGCCCACGCACGCGTTCGGGATGAGCCGGCCCGCGACCCGCGCGGACGCCGCCCGTCAGGGCACGGTCCGGCCGGGCGCGCCGTCCGCGGGGATCCGCGAGTTCCTGGACGGTGCGCCGCAGCTCGCCGGAATCGCGGTGACCGCTTTTGATACCCGCATGAGCGCGCCGCTACTGCCGACCGGGTCGGCGGCCCGCAAGGCGCTGCGCAGGCTGAGGGGTCTCGGCGGCCGGCAGGTCGCCGAGCCGGAGAGCTTCCGCG
>KL571263.1:34593-35189 GCA_000715855.1 Actinoplanes liguriensis | reverse complement strand
GAGCCGGAGAGCTTCCGCGTGGAGTCGGCGCAGGGTCCGTTGGCAACCGGTGAGGCCGAGCGTGCCCGGGAGTGGGGCGTGAGGCTGGCCGGTTTTCGCGTTCCGGCCTGAGAGCCCGGCGGGCGTGCTGAGCTGGACGGGTGTCCGCTCTCTCCCGGGACGAGCTGCTCGCGCTGCTCGAGTTCCTGCCGCTGCACCACGCCGAGGACCTGCCGGAGCAGGAGCCCTACGACCATCTGCGGACGTTGCTGATCGGGCTGGCGGAGAACTTCGACGAGGGCCAGGGTGAGCTGGCGTTCTTTCTCGACGTCGAGCCGGGCGACCTGGCCGAGGCGATCGGGGACGGCTGGACCCGTGAGGTCGATCATCCGGTGCGGGACAAGAGCCGCCTCTGGTACTTCGATCATGACCAGGTGACGATCGGGGTGGGGCCGGAGGACGTGGTCGTCGGCGTCGTGACCGGAAGTGGCCCGGACCATCCGATCGCCTGCCTGCCCCGGGCGCTCACCAGCGAGCTGATCGAGGTCGCTGCCGCCGCGCGGACGACGGGTCTTCCGGGTTGACCGTGCCCCGCCACGGAGATCGCCCTTTCGGGG
>KL571263.1:33453-34295 GCA_000715855.1 Actinoplanes liguriensis | reverse complement strand
GGGAGCGGCGGAGATCGACCCCGGCGGAGATGGGCAATGAAGACTTTGATCTTCTGGATCTGGACTTATCCGGCCAGATAGCGCAGGCCGCGCTTGAGGAACGCCCGCGGGTTGGTGTCGAGGTAGCGTGCCCAGGCCGGCTCGGTCTCGCCGCGCAGCCAGGCATATCGGGCGAGCGCGTAGCCGAACATCGGCTCGGTGAGGTAGCCGAGTCGGGTCGTGCGGTAGCCGCGGTCGTGCTGCGCGTACTCGAAGGCGGCGTTCGCGCCGAAGATGCCGACCCCGAAGAACACGGTGAGCAGGTCGGTCAGCGGCTCATGATCCTTGCGGCTCGAGCTGATCCGCCCGTCGGCGAGCAGCAGCACGTGCCCGAGCTCGTGCGCGATCGTCGCGACCAGCGCCATCGGCTCGGCGGCCTGCTCGTCCTGGACGCCGATGATCGACCGCCCGTCGCGCACCCGGTGATGCCCGGCCGCGCCCTGCGAGTGCCAGGTCAGCGGCACGTGGTCGCCCATGTCGGGCTCGGACTCCGACTCGAGGTGCTCCAGCTCGATCCGCGCCGGGTCGATCCCCATGTGCGCGCAGAGCCGCCCGAGCACCGCCCGGATGTCGCCCCTGGTCCCGCGGTAGATCCCGGGGAAGAACTCGTTGGTCGGCAGTACCACGGTCCCGCGCAGGCGCTCGTCGCCGAACTCGCCGGTCAGCCAGTCGAGCGAGGTGTCGATCCACTCCCGCTCGACGTCTCGTATCGGGCTCTGCGCCCGCCCCCACCACGCCACGTCCCGAGTGTGCGCCCGGCGTTCCACACGAAACGGCCCCGCCGGTGGCGGGGCCGTTCTCGA
>KL571263.1:32561-33168 GCA_000715855.1 Actinoplanes liguriensis | reverse complement strand
TCAGTAGCCGAATTCCTGGGTGTAGTACGGGGCGCCGCTCTGCGAGTAGACGGCGCCGACGCCGACGGTCGTGGAGCGGCAGTTGAGGATGTTGGCGCGGTGGCCGGGGCTGTGCATCCACGCGTCGACGACCTCGCCGGCGCTGCGGTAGCCCCACGCGATGTTCTCCGCCGACGGCCGGGCGTAACCGGCGGCCTTGGACCGGGCGACGAAGTTCGACCCGCCCCGGCCGGTGTGCGAGAACTGACCGGTGGCGCCCATCCAGGCGCTGTGCCCACGCGCAGCGTCGGTCAGCTTGTCGTTGACGGTCAGCGCGGCACACCCGTGGTCGGCACGCTGCTCGTTGGTCAGCCGGATGATGTCGGCCTGCAAACTCTGCTCGGCGGCCTTGGCTCGTGCCGGCGCAGCCTCAGCCGGAGACGCGGTCATCACGATGCCGGCCGCGGCCGGGACGATGAGAGCGGCCAGGGCGAAACGGCGAAGGTAAGAGCGCAAGAGGAAAACCCTTTCGACAAGTGCTATCCGGTGTCACCGTTCCCTTCGACGCCCACCCCGCCCCGGCGATCACCAACCGGTGGCACCACGGTCACCATCCGGTTGCCGGGAT
>KL571263.1:28040-32354 GCA_000715855.1 Actinoplanes liguriensis | reverse complement strand
TTCAGCCCGCGGCTTTACGGATCACCGCGGCGACCTTCAGCGGGGCGGCGATCATCGCCGCGTGTGAGGTGCTGACCTCGGTGACCGTGCCGTGGGCGCGCCCGGCCATGAACCGCTGGGCGGTCGCCGGGATCGCGTTGTCGCGCCGGGAGATCACGAAGTGCGACGGGATGGTCTTCCAGGCGGGCTCCCCCGACGGTTCGCCGAGTGTGCGCGCGTCCGCGGGGCGCTGGGTCGCGGCCAGCACGGCGGCGTGCGAGCGGGGCAGGTCGGCGGCGAACACCTGGTGGAAGTCGGCTGTCTTGATGTACGCGTCGGCGCTGACCGTGCCGTCGGCCAGCGGGTAGTAGCGGAAGTCCAGGGTCTGCTCGCCGAGCAGGCTGCCGGGGTACTGCCCCTGGAGCGCGCCCACGGTCTCGCCGGCGTCCGGGGCGAACGCGGCCACGTAGACCAGCGCCTTCACGTTCGGGTTCCCGGTGGCCGCGTTGGTGATCACGGCCCCGCCGTACGAGTGACCGGCCAGCACGATCGGGCCGGTGACGCTGCCCAGGAACGCCTTCAGGTAGTTCGCGTCGCCACTGAGCGTCCGCAGCGGGTTCGCCGGCGCGACGACCGGGTAGCCGTGCGCCGCCAGTTCACTGATCACGCCGGCCCAGCCGGAGGCGTCCGCGAAAGCGCCGTGGACCAGGACGATCGTCGGTTTCCTGGACGTGGCCGAGGCGGCGGCCGGTGTCCCGGCGACGGTGATCGCGGCGGCCGCCCCGGCGAGCAGGGTCCGGCGGCTCGTGGTGCCCTTCATGGAAGTCCCCCTTGATCGTGGCTGAGCGGCGACAGCGTACGAGCAAGGGTGTGGGCATTTTGTTGTCGAGTTGCCCGGGAGCGCGGTGGCGCTCCCGGGCAACTGTCGTCACGGGCCGGTGGTCAGGTACGTGACCTGGTGACCGCTGTTGGCGGCGGCGCCGTTGTTGTTGATCACGTGGGTGATCGTGCCGGTGCCGCCGAGCGACACCGTGACCATGTCGTGGAACTTGACGCCACTGGTCACCGGAACCTCGAAGGCGTGGGCGTTGGCCACCGCGGGGTTCACGTTGAAGTACGCGTAGCTGCCCAGACCCCACGCCTCGTGACTGGTGACCGAGTCGGCGACCTTGTACGCCGCCCAGCCCTGCGTCGAGCCGTTCATGTAGGCGGCCTGGTTCGGCGGGTCGTACGGCATCTCGTTCTGGTAGAAGTACGTCCGGCCGCCGTTGCCGTTCCAGATCGTCTGATACTGCTGGTAGTGCTCGACGAACAGGCCGTAGAACGTGACGTTGTTGCCGTTCACGATCAGGCCGTTGCGGGCGGTGTTCGTGGTCCAGCCGACCGTGCCGCTGTTGCCGTGGTCGGCGCGCCAGATCCAGGCGTGGTCGCCGATCACGTTGTTGCTGTTGATCTCGACGCTGACCGTCGCCTTGCCGGCGATCGAGCCGCCGATCCGGACGAACACGTCGGAGAGCACCGTCGGGTTGGCGTGTGTCGCCGTCGAGCCGGCCGGGCCGACCTGCAGCAGGATGTTCGAGTTGGTGGTGCCGGCGTCGAAGAGCAGCCCGGCGATCCGGACACCGTCGACGTCCGCGACGTGCATCGCGTCCACGCCGCCGTCCGGGATGAACGTGGCGAGGCCCAAGCCGAGGACCACGGTGTCGGCGCGGGTCACGTTCAGGGTCTGGCTCAGGTGGTAGACACCGGGCGTGACCAGCAGGTTCTTACCCGCTGCCAGGGCCGCGTTGATCGTCGCCGAGGTGTCGCCGGACTTGACCACGTAGAAGCTGCTGATCGGCAGCGACGAGCCCGCGGGCGTTCCGCCGGCCCAGGTGGTGCCGGACGCGTTGCTGCGCAGCGACGGGACGAAGACCTGGTAGGCGCCGGTGCCGTCGACGTACAGGTAGGGCTTCTCGGCGACCGTCGGCGACGAGCCGACCGTGGTGTAGGGCGGCGTCGGGAAGCTCTGCGCCGGGGCGCCGGTCGAGCCGACGAAGACCTGGTTCCAGTTCGAGCCGCTCCAGCTGCCCATCGCGGAGTTGCGGGTCAGGAACTGCTGCTGCGTCCCGGACTGGATCTGTCCGTCGATCTTGGAGTCCGCGATGAAGCCCCCGGAGGACCAGCCACCATCGGAAAGGGCCAGATTTCCCCGTACGTGCATCCGCCGGTACGGCGCGGCCTGCGACACCGCCCAGCGGTCGAGGCCGTCCGCGGGCGTGACCGAGAGGCCTTCCGCCGAGCGCCAGAAGTTCTGGGTCGCGTTCTGCGAGCCGTCCGGCCACCAGTCGGCCTCGACGTGCACGTGACCGTTGATGTTCACCTGGTCCGGGTTCAGGCCGAGACCGGCGACCTGGGTGAAGAAGCCGACGTTGACGTCGTTGGAGTACGTGCCCGGCTTGAACAGCAGCGCATAGCGCGCGTTCCCGAACTGGTTGCTGACCTGCGCGTTGAAGACCGAGTTCAGCTTCGTCTGGATCGTCGAGGACGACATCGACGGGTCGAAGACGGTGACGTTCGGGCCGAGGTCGGGGTTGCTCGGGTTGGTCGGCACCGTGGTCGGCGGGCTCGTCGGCGTGGTCGGCGTCCCGGAGAACGTCCACTTCTGGTTAGCGGCGCCGGAGCAGTCCCAGAGCTGCAGCTTCGCGCCGTTGGCGAGGTTGTTGTCCTTGATGTCGAGGCACTTGTTCGCCGCGGTGTTGACCAGGTCGTGCGACGACGCGTTGTAGGTCCACTTCTGGGTGGCCACCGTGTCGTAGCAGTCCCACAGGTGGATCACCGCGCCGTTCGCGGTCGAGTTGTTCGCCACGTCGAGGCATTTGCCGAGCCCCTGGACCTGGCCGTTGTCGGCGAGCGTCCAGTTCTGGTTGGGCCCGCTCGCGCAGGTCCACATCTGTGGCTGGTTGCCGTTGGCGGTGCTGCCGTCGGTGACGTCCAGGCACTTGCTGTTCGCCGAGCTGACGATCGTGCCGCTGCTCGCGGCGAGCGCCTCGGTGACCCCGGCGACGCCGAGCCCGGCCACCACCAGCGTGATCGTCCCGGCCGCGAGCCACCGCGGCCGCCGCCACGGGCGGCGGTGCTTCGAATCGGACATCTTGGGCCCTTCATGGGGAAACGGGGGACAGACGCCCAGCATCGACCCATGTCATCAAGCTCTCAAGGTTCTTTAAGGTTCCTTTAATGGTTCCGCAACACGTCAATTTGTTACACGCCCACCACGCGCCCCTCACCTGCGGTTTCTTCCACCCGACACTTCACGGCCGGGCAGCGATGTCACGTTGATTTCTTCGGCACGCATCAATCCCTTTTCCTACAATGCCGATGGTTTTAATGGAATAAGCTGAGAGTGTGCCCCTGCTCGTCTGCCTCTGCGCCGCCTTCACCACCCTGCTCGACCAGTCCAGCCTCAACACCGCGATCCCCGCGCTGCGCGGCTCGCTCGGTGCCGGCCCGGCCACGCTGCAGTGGATCATCGCGGGTTACTCGCTGACGTTCGGGCTCGCCCTCGTCCCGGCGGGGCGGCTCGGCGACGCACACGGCCGCCGCCTGCTCTTCGCGGGCGGCGTCACACTGTTCACCAGCGCCGCCGTCGTCGCCGGAACCGCCTCGGAGCCGTGGGCGGTCGCGGTCGCCCGATTGGCGCAGGGCGCCGGCGCGGGCACGGTCAATCCCCAGGTGTACGGCATCATCCAGGACCTCTACACGGGACGCGCCCGCGCCCGGGCCCTCGGGGCGTACGCGACCGTCGGTGGCATCGCCGGGATCATCGGCCCCTCGGTCAGCGGCCTGGTGCTCGACGCGGCCGGCGACGACCTCGGCTGGCGGCTCGTCCTGCTGCTCAACGTCCCGTTCGGCCTGGTCACCGTGCCGCTCGCGCTCCGGCTGCTGCCCAGCGGCCGTCGGCCGGGCACCCGTCGCACCGCCCTGGACCTGCCCGGCCTGACACTGCTCGGGCTGGTCACGCTCTGCCTGCTGCTGCCGTTCGTGCTGCCCGGCGGACAGGGGCCGCCGGCGTACGCCTGGGTGCTCGCCGCGGCCGGCATCGTCGTCGCGCTCGCCGCCTGGGAGGTCCGCTACGCCCGGTCGGGCCGTACGCCGGTGCTGATCCCGTCGCTGCTCGGCAACCGCGGCTTCAGCCTGGGCACGCTCACCGCGATGTTCCAGTTCGGCTCGTCGCTGTCGACCACCCTGGTCCTCGTGCTCCACCTGCAGGACGGGCTCGGCTGGTCGCCGCTGCACACCGCGCTGACCACGCTGCCCAGCGCGCTCGGCTTCGCGACTGTCTCTTATACACAT
>KL571263.1:27269-27751 GCA_000715855.1 Actinoplanes liguriensis | reverse complement strand
GTGCTGCACACCGCGACCGGCACGGCGCTCGGCATCGGACTCACGCTGACCCAGCTCGCCATGGGCGTCTGCGGCGGCCTGGTCATCTCGCCGAACCAGGCGCTGACCCTGGCCCACGCGCCGGCCGCGGTGGCCGGGCTGGCGGGCGCGTTCCTGCAGGTGTCGCAGCGAATCTCGGCGACCCTCGCGACGGCCGCGGTGACCGGCATCCTGGTCGCCGCGACCGGGCCGGGCGCCGCGACCCGGAGCCTGGCGATCTGCTTGGCGATGATGCTGCTGTCGACCACGTTCGCGGCACTGGATGTGACGCAGCCAACTCCCGTTCAATCCCTATCCAAGCTATAGGCTTTGCAGGGAAATGGAGGTCCGATGAGCCAACCACAGCCCCATCTGGCGCTGGAGATCGGCGACGCCGGCGCGGACACCGCGATCGTGGCCGCCGCCGAGGCGGCCGGCTTCGCGCTGGTCACCATCGCCGACTC
>KL571263.1:25802-27032 GCA_000715855.1 Actinoplanes liguriensis | reverse complement strand
GTCACCATCGCCGACTCACCGCTCGCCACCGGCCGCGTCGAGGCCGGAGTCCGCGCCGCCTACCTGGCCCGGCGCACCCGGCGGCTCGGCCTCGCGCCGACCCTGCACGTCACCACGACCGAGCCGTTCCACCTGGCCACCCAGCTAGCCTCCCTGGACCACGCCTCGCTCGGGCGCGGCGCGTGGGTCGTCGGCGCGGAGAGCAGCCCGGCCGCGTTCGCGACCGTCGGCAACCCACCACTCGACGGCGACGACCTGCGGCGCGAGATCGCCGACGTGATCGACGTGACGCGCCGGCTCTGGGACTCATGGGAGGACGACGCGGTCATCCGGGACACCGCGACCGGCCGCTTCCTCGACGCCGACAAGGTCCACCACGTGAACTTCACCGGCGAGCACTTCTCGATCGCCGGGCCGCTGATCACGCCACGACCGCCGCAGGGTCAGCTCGTGGTCCTGGGCGCGGACACCCTCGGCGTCACCGACCGGCTCGACATCGCCCTGATCACCGCACCCGGCCCGGAAGCGGTCGACGCTCGTGCCCGGCAGGCCCGCGCGGACGGCGCTCCCCTGGTCTTCGCCGACCTCACCGGTGACCCGGACGAGTTGCTCGCGCTGATCGACCGGCTGGGCGACATCGTCGACGGCGTCCGCCTGCACCTCACCGACCTCGGTGACTTCCCGCGCCTCGCCGCCGCGCTGGGCCGCGCACCGGTGACCGGGCCGACCCTGCGGGACACGCTCGGGCTGCCCCGGCCCGCCAACCAGTTCGTCACCGCCGTCTAGGGAGCCGATCATGTCGCACCGTCTGCACCTCGGAGTGTTCTTCACCGGCGTCGGCCCGCAGACCATCTGGACCGATCCGGCATTCACCTCGCACACCCACATCGACACTTTCGGCAGCACGATCCGGACCCTGGAACGTGGACTGTTCGACGCGTTCTTCCTCGGGGAGGGGCTGCGCGTACGGGAAAATCGCGGGCGCATCCACGACCTCGACGTCGCCGGGCGGCCCGATGCCATCACCCAGCTCGCGGCCCTTGCCGCGGAGACCACGCACATCGGCCTCGTCGCCACCCAAAATACGACCTACAACTTCCCGGCCGACCTGGCCCGCCGCCTGGCCGGCCTGGACGCGGTCTCCGGCGGCCGCGCCGGTTGGAACATCGTCACCACCGACAACGCCTGGACCGGCGAGAATTTCCGGTACGGCGGGTGGCTTCCCCACGA
>KL571263.1:25346-25557 GCA_000715855.1 Actinoplanes liguriensis | reverse complement strand
TGTATAAGAGACAGGCACCCCGGTCGACCGGCACGACGACCTGATCAGCGTGACCGCGGGCCCGACCGTGCCGGCCCGCCCGGTGCTCTTCCAGGCCGGCGACTCCGCCGGTGGCCGGGATCTGGCCGCGCGGCACGCGGACGTCGTCTTCTCCGCGAACACCGACTACGACAAGGCCCTCGCCTACGCCGCCGACCTGCGCGAACGGCTC
>KL571263.1:24211-25118 GCA_000715855.1 Actinoplanes liguriensis | reverse complement strand
GACCTGCGCGAACGGCTCGCCGGTCACGGCCGGTCGCCGGATTCCCTGCGCATTGCCCGGTGCCGCGGTGGTCCTCGGCGACACCGAGGCCGAAGCCGCGGAGAAGGCCCGCTACATCCAGCGTGAGCAGGTCACCGGGCCTCGCGCACTGGCCTTCCTCGAACAGTATTGGGGCAAGGACCTCTCCGGGTACGACCCGGAGGGCCCTCTGCCGGACATCGAACCCGCCGAGGGGGAGCTGGATCCGTCGCGCGGCACCATCTCGATCGAGCACCGCACCGGCAAGGCCGAGCGGATCGCCGGGTGGCGCAGGCTCGCCGCCGAGCGCCATCTGTCCATCCGCGACCTGGTCATCGAGGTGACCCCGCAGCACGGCACCTTCGTCGGCACGCCGTCGCGGATCGCCGACGAGTGGACCCGCTACGTCGAGAGCCGTGCGGTCGACGGCTTCAACATCCTGCCGCAGCTGCTGCCCGGCACGGTCGAGGACATCGTCGACAAGCTGGTCCCGGAGTTGCAGACCCGGGGCATCTACCGCACTGAATATGAGGGGACCACCCTGCGCGAGCACCTGGACCTCCGCTAAGAGCTCAGGTACCGCAGCACGGCGAGGACCCGGCGGTTGTCGGCCTCGCCCGGCGGCAGACCCAGTTTGTCGAAGATGCTCGCCACGTGTTTCTCCACGGTTCCGCCGGTCACCACGAGCGCGTCGGCGATCCCCGTGTTCGACCGGCCTTCCGCCATCAGCGTGAGCACGTCCCGCTCCCGGGTGGTGAGCGCGGTCAGGCCGTCGGCGCGGCGGCTGGCCCGCAACAGCCGGCCGACCACCTCGGGGTCGAGCGCCGTGCCGCCCGCGGCGACCCGCTCCAGCGCGCCGGTGAACTCGGCGACGTCGGCCACCCGCTCC
>KL571263.1:14384-24025 GCA_000715855.1 Actinoplanes liguriensis | reverse complement strand
AGAGATGTGTATAAGAGACAGGTGTACCTGGTCTCGATGTACTGCGACAGCACCAGCACCCCCGTCCCTGGATGGTCGCGGCGGATCGCGAGCGCGGCGCGCAACCCCTCGTCGGTGTGCGTCGGCGGCATCCGGATGTCGGCCACCACCACGTCCGGCCGGTGCTCGGCCACCGCGGCGAGCAGCGCGTCGCCGTCGCCCACGGCGGCGCACACCCGGTGGCCCCGGTCCTCGATCAGCCGGGTGAGCCCGGCCCGGAACAGGACCGCGTCCTCGGCGATCACCACGCTGACGCTCATGCGTGCAACGGCAGCTCGACGGTGATCTCGGTCGGGCCGCCGGGCGGGCTCGTGATCGTGAGCCGCCCGTCCACCACGGCGACCCGCTGCGCGAGCCCGGACAGGCCGGTGCCGCGGGCCGGGTCGGCGCCGCCCGTGCCGTCGTCGGCGACGCTGAGCAGCAGCACGTCCCGCTGCCCGGCGGCCCGCACGGCGAGCCTGTTCGCGAAGCTGTGCTTGGCCGCGTTGGCCAGCAGTTCCGCCGCGCAGAAGTACGCGATGGTCTCGATCGCCGGGGTCGGCCGCACCGGGATGCTGACCTTCAGCTCGACCGGGATCGCCCGGTCCGCGGCCAGCGAGGCGAGCGCGTCCCCCAGCCCCTGGTCGAGCACCGGCGGATGGATCCCGCGGACCAGGCCACGCAGCTCGACAAGCGCCTCCTTCGCGCCCCGCAGCGCCGCGTCGACCAGCTCACGGGCGGCCGCGGCGTCCGGGATCTCGCCGCTGTCGCCGAGCTTCTCCCGGGCCATGCCGAGGTTCATGGCGAGGGTGGCCAGCCGGATCTGCGCGCCGTCGTGCAGGTCCCGTTCGAGACGCCGCAGCAGGGCGGCGGAGTCGTCGACCGCCAGCGCCCGGCTGCGCTCCAGCTCGTGAACCCGCTGCGCCAGCCGCCCGGGCCCGAGCAGGCCCCGGATCAGCCACGCGTCGGCGGACGTGACGGCCCTGGTCACCCACGGCGCGGCCAGCAGCATCACCGCCCCGGCCGCGGCGGCGGCGAACGTGCCGGACAGGGTCGCGACCTGGAACGTGCCCTCGCCGAACAGGCCGAACGGCGTGAACACCGGCACCGGGTCGAGCCGCACGCCCGGCGGGTGATTGCGGAACGCTCCCCACCAGAGCGGATAGCACAGATTGAGCAGCCCGCCGGCCCAGAAGAACACCGCGTACAGCTCGAGCAGGGCGATCGGCAGCTTGGCCACCTGGTAGGCGACGACCCGCCAGCCGGCTCCCGCACCGGGGCGCGGGGCGGCGACCCGGATCCCGAGCAGCCGCTGGACGAGCCGGCGCTGCGTCGCGCCGAGCCGCCGGGCGGCGCCCGTGGCCACCAGCGCCACGAACAACAGTCCTGTGCCGACAGCGGCGACGGCGATCTCGGCCGGCGACGGATTGCCCCGCCCACCGTCGGCAAGCCACCAGGCCAGGTCCACCGCGACGACGAGGAGCACCGGTGGGCTGATCACCGCGAACGGCAGCCCGGCCAGGCAGAACAGCAGCTCACGGCCCTGACGGCGGGTGAACGGCGACACGAGCACCCCGGTCATCGCAACACCCCCATGCCGTCATTCTCACGCATCGCGGCGGGCCAGCAGCCAGCCGCCGACCGCCAGCGCGATCACCGCGTAGAGCGACAGCACGCCGAGCCCGGCCCACGCCGACAGGAAGTGCGGGCAGGCATCGCCGCCGCACGTGACCGGCTTCGTCGTACTGAGAGAATTTTCCAAGATCAGAATTGGCATGTACGCCGCGGCGCCGCGCGTGAGGATGCCGATCGCCTGTGCGGCCACATAAACCCCGGCCACCAGCACACCGACCGCCGCCGCACTGTGCCGGATGATCGCGCCCAGCCCCAGGCCGAGCAGCCCGATCAGGCAGAACGCCGCCCCGGACAGCACCACCGCGCGCAGCACGCCCGGATCGCCCAGCGCCGGCGCGACCAGCCCGTGCCCCAGCGTGGCCGTCGCGGCGAAGAAGGCGACGAACGCCGCGGCCTCCCCGACGGCGAGGGTCACCGCCCCGAACACCACCGCCTTCGCGGCCAGCACCAGCGGCCGCCGCGGGATCGTGGCCAGGGTGGACCGGATCGTGCCCGAGCTGTACTCCCCGGTCATCGTCAGCACCCCGAGCGCGCCCGCCACCAGCAGGCCGGGAACCACGCCGGCCAGCGCGTTGTTGACCAGGTCCGCGGAAGCGTTCCGGCTGCTCAGGCCCACGGCCAGCCCGATACCGACGGTGCCGGCCAGCGTGACCGCAAGCGTCCACCACGTGGAGCGCAGGCTGCGCAGCTTGATCCACTCCATCCGGGAGGCCTGCGCCAGCCCGTAACCGCTGTCGCTCATGCCGCCGCACTCCCCCGGTATTCGACCTCGCCGCTGGTGAGCTGGAAGAATGCGTCCTCCAGCGATGCCGACCCGGCCGACATCTCGGCGACGGTGGTATCCGCGAGCAGGCGGCCCTGGCCGATCACCACCAGCCGGTCGGCGGTCAGCGCCATCTCGCTGATCAGGTGGCTCGACACGAACACCGTGCGGCCCTGCGCGGCAAGCGATCGCAGCAGGGTACGGATCCACCGGACGCCCTCCGGATCGAGCCCGTTGACCGGCTCGTCCAGCAGCAGCACCGCCGGATCACCGAGCAGCGCCGCCGCGACGCCCAGCCGCTGTCCCATCCCGAGCGAGAACTTCCCCGCCCGGCGCCCGGCCACGCCGGTCAGACCGACCACGTCGAGCACCTCGTCGACCCGGGAGCGCGGGATCGCGTTGCCGGCGGCGAGCGCGGCCAGATGAGCGCGGGCGCTGCGGCCCGGGTGGAACGCCTTGGCTTCTGTCTCTTATACACAGGTGGTCGACTTGCCCGACCCGTTCGGCCCGAGAAAGCCGGTGACACTCCCCGGCCGCACGTCGAAGCTGAGCGCGTCGACCGCGACCGTCGGTCCATATCGCCTGGTGAGATTGCGGGCCTCGATCACCCGAGCTCCTTCCGTAGCCGTCTGTCCACGGAAATGACGCTAGGCAGATCGCCGGCCACGAAGAACCCGGTGGACCTCCGTCTTCACGTGGGGGATATCCCCCAGGCCGGCCGGAACTGGATCACCGCTCCCGCGGCCACCCGCAGCGCATGCGCGTCCAAAGCTCCCATCACGGCAGTCTTCAACCCTGCCCCGGGCTCACGCCATCACTTTTCCCCGCGGGCCGGGCTCACGCCATCACCTCTCCCCCGCGGCCGGGCTCACGGCGGCGGCAGGTCGGTCGGGAGGATTGCGAACAGCAGCGAATCCCGGGGACCGGTGCGGGTCTGCAGGTGGCCGCGGAGCCGGCCCTCCGGGCGCAACCCGGCCTTGACCAGGGCGCCGGCCGAGGCAAGGTTGTCCGGATGGCAGGTCGCGGCGATGCGACGCAGGCCCAGCTCGTCGAACCCGAAGCGGATGAGCGCCCGCAACGCCTCGGTGGCATAGCCCTTGCCCCACGCCGAGCGGTGGAAGACCATGCCGATCTCACCCCGCCGGTGAGCCGGATCCTCGACCCGGATGGCGGCCGAGCCGATCAGGACATCATCCGCCCGGGTCACCGCGGCCAGGTCGAACGCCTGCCGGGCCGGATCACGCGCCTGGCCGGCGGCCGCCCGGACGAACGCCTCGCTGTCGGCGATCGAGTTCGGACCCCAGTGCGTGAAGCGGGTGACCTCCGGATCACCGGCGAACGCCTGCACCCGCTCGACATCCACGGGAACGAAGTCGCGCAGCAGCAACCGGTCGGTGCACAGGGGGAAAGTGACCTCCATGCCGGCCACCCTAGCGCCGCCCACCGACAAGAATCGGCTATCCGTCGGCGGCCAGGCGGGAGCGGACCTCCATCAGCGCGAAGCCGAGCAGGTTGAGTCCGCGCCACTGTGCAGGATCGGACGCTCGCGGGTCGTCGCGGGTCAGCCCGATGCCCCAGATCCGGTCCATCGGGCTGGCCTCGACCAGGACCCGGTCGCCGGTGCCGGCCAGGAACGCGCCCAGTTCGGGGTTCTGCCGGAATTTGGCGAGGTTGCCCGAGACGACGATCTCGAAGCGGTTCCGCTCCCAGACCGCCTGGTCGAACGGCGTCACCCGGCCACCCAGCGTCTTCGCCTCACGAGGATGCCCAGCTGCGAGAATGCGCTCGGCCGACGCGGCGTCCCCGAACAACGTGGCCTTGCGCCACATCATGTAGTGCTCGGCGGTCGCGAACTCCACACCGTCGGCCGTGAAGCCCTCCGGCGACCACTGGCTCATGCACGACGCACTGACCCCACCGTCGCGCGACGGGGTGTGTCCCCAGAACCAGACGTACTTGACCGGCTGACCAGAAGCGGTCAGGTCGACCAGGTCGGTAACGCTGCGCACCTCAGTGATCATGCCGTCGAGTCTGCTCCACCGACGCCGAGGGCGCCCCACATTTTCCGCCCACCATCGGTACGATCTTCGTGAATCGCTTGGCCGGTGCGGAAGGGGAACCATTCGTGACTGAACACTCCAGGATCGACACTTCGGTCGCGCACCCGGCTCGCCGCTACGACTACCTGCTCGGCGGCAAGGACAACTTCGAGGCCGACCGTCAGTCCGCACACGAGATCGAGAAGCGCCATCCGACCGCCCGGCTCAGCGCGCAGGAGAACCGGTTCTTCCTGCACCGCGCCGTGCGGTTCATGGCGGGGCAGGGCATCCGGCAGTTCCTGGACATCGGCACCGGCATCCCCACTTCACCGAACACCCACGAGCTGGCGCAGCAGGCCGACCCGTCGGCGCGGATCGTCTACGTGGACAACGACCCGCTCGTCCTGGTCCACGCACGGGCGTTGCTGACCGGCACGGCCGCGGGCAGAACGACGTACATCGAAGCGGATCTGCGCGATCCCCAGCAGATCCTCGGCGATCGGGAGCTCAGGAGCACGCTGGATCTCGAGGAGCCGGTCGGGCTGCTGCTGATCGCCGTGCTGCACTTCATCCGGGACGACGACGACCCGGTCGCGCTGCTGAACAAGCTGATCGACGCCCTGCCCTCCGGCAGTTTCGTCGCCGCCTCGCACGCCACGCCGGAGTACATGCCGGCCGAGCAGGTCGCGGCGCTGCGCGCGGTGATGGAGCGGCAGTGGCGCGACCGTACCGGCGCCGAGTTGCGGGCCCTCTTCAACCGTCCGGATCTGGAGCTGGTCGGCCCGGGTGTGCAGTCCGTCGCCCGCTGGTGGGCGGACGACGCGCCGCAGCCCCGGCCGGCCGTCGAGTCCGTCGCTTCGAACGGCCTGGTCGCCCGGGTCGTCCGCCCGGCTTAGATCCTCGAGCCGACGGCGATCGCCCGGCTCAGATCTTCGTGCCGGAGGCGATCGCCCAGACCGAGCCGAGGCCGACGCCCTTCGCCGAGCAGGCCTGTCCCGGCAGGCTCACGAAGATCGAGGTGGTCTCGTCCGGCGGGTAGATGCGCAGTCCCCGGATAGACTCCGGTTTGCATTCGGCGTCGTCGACAACACCGGCATTCACCTGCTGCAGTACGGCGTTGGCAGTCCCGCCCGGCTTCAGCGTCACGGTTGTCTTCTTGCGCTGCTCGCTCCGCTTGAACGGATCGTTGACCTGCGTGCCGTTGTCACCGGTCACCCAGGAGACGCCCGGGTAGCCGTAGAGCGTGCACGTGCGGTCGCTCCGGTTCGTGAAGATCAACGGCGTGTAGATCGTGCCGGCCGCGCCGTCCCCCTCCCCGACCGTGAGCTTGAGGTCGGCGGTGTGACAGCGCGTGGAGACCGGCGCGCCCCCGCCCGAGCCGGTCGCCCCCGACGTCCGCGTGCTCGTCGGAGCCGGCGTCGGCGCGTCCGTGGCACCACCGGTCGGCGCGTCCGTGGCACCACCGGTCGGCGCGGACGTCCCGGCCGTGGTGGGAGCCGGGGCCGCGGACGGCGTAGTGGCGGAGCAGCCGGCGGCGAAGAGGAGCGGGGTGGCCATCAGGACCAGCGTCGTTCGTTTCATGGCTCCTTGGTAGCCGCCCGAATGATCTGCCAACCTCACGAGTTAGTGCCATCACTGTGAGAGACGGTACGAACAAAGTCCGGTGACATTCTGAACTTTTGCGCGGGACAGGTCGCCGCGCAGGGAAGGCGCGGCGACCTGAGTCGTCACTTCTTCTTGGCCTTCTTTTCCTTCTTGGCCTTTTTCGGAGCTTCCTCTTCAACCGGAGCTTCTTCGACCGGAGCTTCCTCTTCCGCCGGCGCCTCTTCCTCGGCGGGAGTCTCTTCTTCCGCCGGCGCCTCCTCCTCGGCCGGCGCCTCTTCCGCCGGCGCCTCGGGAGCCGCCTCCTCGGGAGCCACTTCCTCAGCCGGTGTGTCCTCAGCGGGAGTCGCCTCCGCCTCGGCCTTCTTCGCCTTCTTGTCCTTCTTGGACTTCTTCACCTTGACCGGAGCGGCCTCCACCTCCACGGCGACTTCCTCGACTGCTTCGACCTCGTCGACCGGGGCGGCGGCCTTCTTCTTCCCCACGGAAAATCCCTTCGCCATTGACTTTTCGCGACCTGGCGGCGCGTTGCCCGGAAGCGTAGGGAACGAAAACGATAGATGAAATTCATGTTATGAAAATGTAACGTCAACCGTTTTCTATAAAGACAAGACCGGCAATACGAAATAGGCCGCCCAATACGGGCGGCCGTAAAAATAGACAACAGAATGTGTATTCACAATAGAAGCTTTGTAGACGGTCGCATCAGGAGTTCCGGCAGCCGCACATCGGTTGCGGCTGCCGGAAAACCTCAGTTCTCGATGAGCTGGAGTGCGGCCGCCGGGCAGATCGCGACCGCGTCCCGCACCGCGTCCAGGTGCTCCGGCGCGGGCGTCGGCTCCAGGATGATCGCCACGCCGTCCTCGTCACGCTGGTCGAAGACGTCCGGCGCGGTCATCACGCACTGGCCCGCGGCGATGCACTTGGGCTCGTCCAGCTCGATTCTCGCTACCACCGGACCGGGACCTCCTCGATGCCGCCGACGATCAGGCCGGTACGACGGCGCAGCTCGTCCGCGGGGATCGCCAGGTCGAGCGTGGGCAGGCGGTCGAGCAGGACCCCCAGCGTGACCTGCAGTTCCGTACGGGCAAGGGCCTGGCCGAGGCACGAGTGCGGGCCGGCGCCGAACGCGAGGTGCGGGTTCGGCACGCGGTCCAGGCGCATCTGCGCCGCGTCCTCGTAGACCCTCTCGTCCCGGTTGCCGGAGGAGAGGCTGGCCATCACCGTGGTGCCAGCCTTGATCGGGCAGCCGGCGATCTCGATGTCCTCGGAGATGTAGCGCGGCAGGTCGATGCTGGAGCTGGCGTCGAGGCGCAGCGCCTCCTCCACCGCCGGGTTGATCAGACTGCGGTCGTCGACGAGCCGGGCCCAGCGGTTCGGCCGGTCCGCGAGCAGCATCGACACCATCTTGCCGATCATGTTGGCGGTCGTCTCGTGCCCGGCCACCAGCAGGCCCTGCGCGGTGTAGACCAGCTCGGCCTCGGTCATCCGGCCGTCCTGGCTGTCGACGATCGCGGCCAGCTCGCTGAGCAGGTCGTCGCCGGGCTCGGCCCGCTTGTCCAGCACGTGCTGGACCATGAACTCCTGGAACTCCATCGCGGCCTTGGACGTCTCGGCCTGGGAGAACTTGTCGAGGTTGAGCATCGCGTCGGACCAGTGGGAGAACTTGTCGCGGTAGTTCGGGTCGACGCCGAGCAGTTCACAGATCACGAAGACCGGCAGCGGGAAGCCGAGGGCCGACTGCAGATCGCCGGGCTGCCCACCGGCGATCAGGTCGTCGATCAGCTGGTTGGCGATCTCGGTGATCCGCGGGCGCATCGCGGTGACCCGCTTCACGGTGAACGATTTGTTCATCATGCGCCGCCAGCGCTGGTGGTTCGGGCCGGCGGTCATCGTGGCCTCGTTGCGGTTGAAGATGCCGTCCTCCGAGGTGGAGATCTGCGCGGCATCGGCCTCGGTCAGGCTGTGGGTGAAGCGCGGGTCGCTGAGCAGTTCCCGGACGTCGGCGTACCGGGTGATCAGCAGTGCCTCGTCGCCGGTGACCATCCGGACCTTGGAAACCGGGCACTCGCTGCGCAGCTGCTCCCATTCGGCAGGCGGATCGAGGGCGGTGGGGCGAGAGAACGGGTAGGCGGGAACCGTATCAGTCATCGTTCCTCCACTTTGTCAAGCCACGGCCGACCGTAGGACAGCCGAGGTGATCGGGACAAGGCCGGAGAAATCGATCACGCAATTCACCAGGGACAATGTGTTTTTCAGTTCGATCATCAAGGACCTTCACAGGCTTGCCCGTACGGCTTAACGTTCTGGGACATGCCGTATGACTTCACCGTGGTGCTCCGCGGTTATGACCGTCCCCAGGTGGACAGGGTGCTCACCGACGCGGAGGCCGCCGCCTCCACGGGCGACGAGTCGGTCCGGGCGGCCGCCCGCGAGGCGCTGACGAACGTCTCGTTCACGGTCGTCCTGCGCGGCTACGACCGGCAGCAGGTCGACCAGCAGGTCAGCCGGCTGCGCCAGGTGCTCTCGGCGACGCGCTGACCCGGATCACTCCCGTTCGCCGGGGCGGACCAGGCCGCTCTGGTAGCCGATCACGACCAGTTGCGCCCGGTCGCGCACACCCAGCTTGGTCATCGCCCGGTGCACGTGCGTCTTCGCCGTCAACGGCGACAGCACGAGCCGCGCGGCGATCTCCTCGTTGGAGCGGCCGAGCGCGACGAGCCGTACCACCTCAAGCTCACGCTCGGTGAGCAGCGACAGCTCGGACGGGACCATCAGGGGCTGATCATCCGGCGACAGGAACCGGTCGATCAGCCCCTTGGTCGCCCGCGGCGTCAGCAGCGCCTCCCCCGCGGTCACCACCCGGATCGCGCGCAGCAACTCGTCCGGCTCGACGTCCTTGCTGAGGAAGCCGCTGGCACCGGCCCGCAGTGCGGCGAGCACGTTCTGGTCCGCGTCGAACGTGGTCAGCACGACCACACGAACGTCGGCGAGCTGCGGATCCGCGGTGATCCTGCGGGTCGCCTCGACGCCGTCGACGCCCGGCATGCGAATGTCCATCAGCACCACGTCGGCCCGCTCGGCGCGCGCCAGGCCGACCGCCTCGTCACCGTCGCAGGCCTCGCCGACCACCTCCATGCCGTCCGCCAGATCGATGATCAGCCGGAACCCCGCCCTGATCAGTTTCTGGTCGTCGGCCAGCAGGACCCGGATGGTCACACTCACTCCTCGTGGTGGCTGGGGGCGGGCAGGCTCACGCGTACGAGAAACCGGTCTTGACCTTTGGTCGTCTCGACGGTGCCACCGGCGGCGGTGGCGCGCTCCCGCATCCCGATCAGTCCATAGCCCGATCCCTCGGGCCCGGTCGCGGGACGAACACCGTTGGCGATCTCCATCTGCAGCCGATCGCGCCCATAGGTGAACCGCACCGCGATCGGCCCGCCGTCGCCGTGCTTGCGCGCGTTCGTCAGGGCCTCCTGAGTGATCCGGTAGGCCGCGAGACTCCCCGCCGCCGGCAGCGGCCGCACGTCCCCGGCCTGCTCGAACCCGATCGAGGCGCCGGCCGCGGTGAACGTCTCCAGCAG
>KL571263.1:11153-14179 GCA_000715855.1 Actinoplanes liguriensis | reverse complement strand
TGTATAAGAGACAGAGCGAACACCGCGGCGCCGGCCTGCACGTTGATCACGGCCATGTGGTGCGCCACCACGTCGTGCAGCTCACGCGCGATCCGCAGCCGTTCCTCGGCGACCCGCCGGTGCACCTCGTCCTCGCGGCTCTGCTCCGCCCGGCGCGCGCGATCCTCCACCTCGGCAACGTAGGCACGCCGATGACGAACCGATTCCGCGTACGCCACGGCAAGCCCCGCCCACGCGAACGAGCTCAGCGCCGGCAGCGTCCACAGCTCCCCCGGCACGTGGAACGCCGACGCCAGCCACCAGCAGGTCCCGCAGATCAGTGCGGCGGTCCAGGACACGCGGCGGCTGTAGCGCAGCGTCAGATGGTAGAGCGACGCGGCCATCGCGAAGATCAGCAGCGGCGTGCTCCAGCCGCCGGCCTCGTAGACGACGGCGGCCGCGGTCACGACGACGAGCACGGGCACCGGCGCGTACGGGCTGAGCCCGACGGCCAGGGTCATCCCGGCGGCCGAGGCGAGGTCGGCCTCGATCGGGATCCGGTCGTGGCCCATGCCGCTGAGCGCGCCACCCGCGGCCAGCACTCCGGCCGCGACCGCCGCCACCCAGTTCGCGTCCCTCGCCCGCATGATCTCCACGGTACGGGCGGCGGCGCGGCCGGGCGTCCCACCGCGGTAGTAACCGGTACTACGACTCCGGCGGTAACCCGGCTCAGGACTACTTGGCGGGTTTGCCCAGCTCGTGCCAGCTCTTCTCGGTCATGTCGACGCCGAACTCCCGTGCGGCCCGCTGGATCCGGCGGAACGCCTCGTCGCGCTCGTCGTCGGTGGCGTCCTTGACCTGATCGAAGCGGGCGATCGCGTTGCGGACGTGCTTCGCGTCGTTCAGCGGCTCCTTGCGCAGGCGGGGGAACGCGAACTCGCGGTCCGGCATCGCGTTGCGGTCGGCGGCGTCCAGGGGAGCGGTCTTCTTGGTCATACCTTGACGCATACCCATCCCGGCGAGATGCAGACATCGACCCACATCGACGGTATGGTGCTGCGGGAAAGCGCATTCCTGTCGAGGAGACGCCATGAAGACCGTGCTGGCCCTGCTGGCTTCGCTGCTGGTCGCGCCGGGGACCCCGGCCCGGCCGATCCTGTCCCCCGCCGAGGCCGCGCCGTTCACCGCCGCGAACTACCTCGGCTACTCCGGCACCTACGCGAGCCCGGTCGCCGACCCGTGGCGTCCGAAACCGATCCGCACTCCCCGGCGCCCCGACTTCGTGGCCGACGGCGCCACCAGCATCCAGGAAGCGGTCAACGCCGCCTACCGCACCGGCGGCACGCGACGCCTGTACATCGGCGTGCGGCCCGGGACGTACCGGGGAACGGTCTTCATCCCGGCCGGGACGCCACCGCTGACCATTTTCGGCGACGGACCGGCCGACCGGGTGAGGCTCGAGTTCACCGTCGACGCGACGATCACCCCGGCCCAGTGGGCGGCGCAGGTCAACGCGGACAACCGCTACGCCGAGGGGGATCCGGCCTGGGCGATGTTCCAGTCGTGCGCGACGAAGACCACGGCGACGGCCGCCCTGTGCGCCACGGTGGTCTGGGCGCAGAGCACGGATCTGCAGCTCAAGGGCCTGACGATCACGAACACGCTGCTGGACACGGTGGACCGCGGCACCCACCAGGCGCTCGCGCTGCGCACCGACGCCGACCGCACGCAGCTGGAGGACATGCGCCTGATCAGCCGTCAGGACACGTTCCTGGCCAACGCCGACAACGTGAACACCATCGCGCGGGTCTCGGTGCGCGATTCCTACATCGAAGGCGACACCGATTTCGTCTTCGGCCGGGCGGCCACCGTCTTCGAGCACGACGAATTCCGGCTGGTGTCGTCGCGCAAGGATTCCGGGGGCGTCATTTTCGCACCCAACACCAGCCCCATTTTCCCGTACGGCTTCCTGGTCACCCATTCCCGGATAGTCGCCGACGCCGGATATCGAGCAGCGCCCACCGGATACTTCGGGCGGGCCTGGGATCAGGGCGCGAGCGCGACCGGCTATCTGCCCGGCATCACCCCGAACGGCCAGATGGTGATCCGCGACAGTTATCTCGGCGCCGGTTTCAACGTCACCACGCCGTGGGCCCCGGCCGCGACGACCGCCCGCCCGTTCCTGGCCCGCGTCGACGACGGCCGCGACCTGAACGACGTCAACTTCAACCGCCTGTGGGAGTTCCACAACCACGGCCCGTCCGTCCCTCGACAGTCGGCCGGCGCCGGGTCGGACGATCGGCAATAAAAAGTCAGACTTCGATCTTCAATCGACCGTCGCTCGACCTCCGAGCCAGGCGATTTCCGGCTTCGACCACTCCCCATGGCGCAGCGAGCGGATCGATCCTGGCGCGCACCGGGTCGCCGCGCCCCGGGCTTTTCCGGAGCCGCCGCGGGAGGGCGCGGATTCAGTGCGGTGACAAGGATCGAGCCTTGCCGGCAGCACACCGTGCGAGATTTCGATGATCTTCGGGAGGATCTCCCCGTTCACGCTCTTGGTGGTGTTCATGGCCGTTTCTCCTTTGCCTTGTCTCCCGGGTCTGCCGGTTTTGTTCCGGCGATGTCGATAGTGGGCTTCAGCCGGCATCTCCCGAGTCAGCGCGGTGCAGGATCCGGGGAATACCTCAGCTGCAGTGCGCCGCGGACCCCTACGCCCCGGGGCGGGCGCACCTGATTTCGCCCTGAACAGCGCGGATATGGTGTGAGGCGTACGCGCGGTGCGGTACAGCCCCGGCCTCGGCCCTGACCGACTGGATCTGCCACGAAGATCCACCGTCGTTACACGGGCGACTGACCAGCGCGCCACGCCGACGGGCTGACGCCGCGGACGCGTTTGAAGGCGACGCTGAAGGCGAACGCGTCGTCGTAGCCGACCTCGCGGGACACCGCGGCGACCGTAGCGTCCGTGTTGAGGAGCAGGTCGGCGGCGAGGGCCATGCGCCACTTCGTGAGGTAGCCGAGCGGCGGCTCGCCGGCCAGCCGGGTGA
>KL571263.1:10722-10941 GCA_000715855.1 Actinoplanes liguriensis | reverse complement strand
CGCGACAGCCCGGCCTCGGTGGCCATCGCCGCGACCGTCCAGCGCCGTGCCGGGTCCTCATGGAGCGCACGCAACGCCTCGCCGACGGCGGGATCGGCGAGCGCGTGGTACCAGGCCGGGAGCACCGCCTCGGGACGTGCGCACCACGCCCGTAACGCCAGGACCAGCACCAGGTCCAGCAGCCGGTGCAGGATCGCGTCCCTGTCTCTTATACACATC
>KL571263.1:9177-10515 GCA_000715855.1 Actinoplanes liguriensis | reverse complement strand
GCCTCGGTGGTCAGCAGTTCGAGCGCGCTCCGGGTCCGCGGCCCGGCCGGCACCACCGCGACCGCCGGGAGCAGGCCGAGGAGTCGTCCGGCGACCACGCCGTGCACCTCGTACGCCCCGCGCAGCAGCGTCATCGCGCCGGGCAGCCCGTCGCCGAACGTCCGTGGTGCCAGCCACGTCTGCGGTACGCCGACCTTGCGGGATCCGCGGATCTCCACCTGGACGGGCGTCTCCGGGGAGTCCGCGATCGTGTACCGCCGCGGGCCGGTGATCAGGGCGATGTCGCCGTCGCCGAGTAGCACCGTGGCATCGTCGACACCGATCGCGGCGCCACCGCCGAGCGCGGCGACGATCGCCAGCGGGGCCGCCTCGGTGAACAGCATCGACCACGGCGGCCGCTGGATCAGCTGGCGCACCAGCGCGTTCCGGGCGCCGGCCCGGTGGAGCAGGTCGCTCAGGACGTCCACGGCTCGACCGTAGACGTTCACAAATGCTTCGGCGACTCACGCCCATGGATCGGCTCGCCCCGCGCGACTTTGCTGGTCACATGACATTCCTGATTCTCGGCGGCACCGGCAAGACCGGCAGCCGCGTCGCCCGGCGCCTGGAGGCCGCGGGGCTGCCCGTGCGCCGCGCCGCGCGCACCGGCGGCGACCTCCGGCTCGACCTGGACGATCCCCGGACGTGGGTCCGCGCGCTCGACGGCGTGACCGGGATCTACCTGCTCGAACCCGACCTGCGCAACACCCGGGTCCCGGCGTTCGCCGAGATGGCGGCCGGCCGGCGGATGGTCCTGCTCTCCGCACCGGCGGCCGGAGCTGAAGGCCACCCGCTGCACCCGGCCGAGCAGGCTGTCCGGGCCCACGCCGGGCAGTGGATCATTCTGCGGCCGCACTGGTTCGCGCAGAACTTCAGCGAGGACTTCTGGCGCCCCGGAGTCCTTGCCGGCGAGCTGGCCCTGCCGACCGGTGACGGGCGGACCCCGTTCGTCGACGCCGAGGACATCGCCGCGGTCGCGGTGGCGGCACTGACCGGGAACGGTCACGGCGGGCGCGTCTACGAGTTGACCGGGCCGCGGGCCCTCAGTTTCGGCGAGGCGGTCGCGATCATCGGTGACGTCACCGGCCGCACCATCCGGCACGTCGACGTGGATCCGGTGAGATTCATCGAGCAGCAGATCGCGTACGGCGTCGAGCCCGCCACCGCCGAGCTGTTGACCGGCATCCTCACCGACGTCCGCGACGGCCGGAGCGCCACCGTGACCGCCGACGTCGAACGGGCTCTGGGCCGCCCGCCGACGTCGTTCGAGGAGTTCGCCGCCCGCACCGACTGGCGGCT
>KL571263.1:7219-8951 GCA_000715855.1 Actinoplanes liguriensis | reverse complement strand
GCTCCCGACTGCCGGTGGTTGACCGCGGCGACTGTTCAGTACGACCGCGGCAGCCCCAGCGAGAACTGGGCCACGAAGTTCAGCGCCATCTCGCGGCTGACCGGCGCCATCCGTGTCAGCCGTGACGTGGCCAGCGCTTGGACCAGGCCGTACTCGGTGGCGAGCCCGTTCCCGCCGTGTGTCTGGATGGCCTGGTCCACGGCCGCGCAGACCGCTTCCCCGGCCGCGTACTTGGCCATGTTCGCGGCCTCACCGGCGGCCTTGAGCTCACCGGCGGAGTGCAGCGCGGCCGCCTTCTGGGTGAGCAGCCGTGCCGCCTCGATCTCGATGTGCAGTTTCGCGAGGGGGTGGCTGATCGCCTGGTGGGCGCCGATCGGCACGCCCCACACCGAGCGCTCGCCGGCGTAGGCGACGGCTTTGCGCAGCGCCCAGCGGGCCATCCCGGTCGCCGAGGACGCGGCCATGATCCGCTCCGGGTTGAGCCCGGCGAACAGCTGATCGAAACCGGCCTCCTCGCTGCCGATGAGCGCGTCGGCCGGCAGCCGCACGTCGTCCAGGAAGAGGGTGAACTGGTCCTCCGGGGCGACCAGTCCCATGTCGATCTTGCGGTAGGTGAAGCCCGGGGCGCCGGCCGGCACCATGAACAGCGACGGGCGCTTGCCGACCCGGGCGACGATCAAGACATAAGAAGCTTCATCAACCCCACTGATGTACGTCTTCGAGCCGTTCAGGATCCAGTCGTCACCGTCCCGCCGCGCCTGCGTCGCGATCTGGTGCGTGTTCGAGCCCGCGTCCGGCTCGGTGATCCCGAAGACGTACGTCGCGGTGCCGCTCGCCAGCCCGGGAAGCCAGCGCTGCTTCTGTGCGTCGGTGCCGAACTGCGCGATCACCGTGCCGACGATCGCGGGCGACACGACCATGAGCAGGAGCGGACACCCGGCGGTGGCCAGCTCCTCCAGGACGGCGGCCAGGTCGCCGATCTCGCCGCCGCCACCGCCGTACTGCTCCGGAATGGACACGCCGAGGTAGCCGAGCGCGGCCGCCTCCTGCCACAGCTCGGTGGTCTTGCGACCGTCCCGGGCGGCGGCGTAGAAGTAGTCCTCGCCGTACTTCTGGCCCAGCCGGGCGACCGCTTCGCGCAGCTCCCGGCGTTCCGCGGACTCGACAAACGCGGTCATTTCGGCTCCTCGGACTCGATCACTGCCAGCACGTCCCCGGCCGCGACCTGGCGGCCCACCTCGACGGCGAGCACGGACACGACGCCACCGGCGGGCGCGGTCAGCGTCTGCTGCATCTTCATCGCCTCGAGCACGACGATCGGCGCGCCCGCCGCGACCTGATCACCTTCGGCCACGTGCAGGGCGACGACCAGGCCCGGCATCGATGCGAGCAACGATCCGGCCGCCACGTTCTCCGCAGGATCGACAAATTTCGGTACGTCGTGGAAGTCGAACGCCCCACCCGGCCCGTGCACGTCCACCCCGCCGTCGACGACCGTCACCCGGTAGGTCTCCCGCACCCCGTGGTCGTCGAGCACGACGCGGTCGGCGGAGACGGACTCGACCCGCACGCCGGGCAGCCACGCCGACTCCAGCCGCCCGCCGCGCGCCGCGTAGGTGACCGGGTACTCGACGCCCGCGTGCCGGTACGTCCGCACCCGCTCCCGGCTCGGCACGTTGCGCCACGCCACCGGGATCCGCGCCTGAACACTTGCGGACGTCGCAGTCCGGAC
>KL571263.1:6146-6957 GCA_000715855.1 Actinoplanes liguriensis | reverse complement strand
TGTGTATAAGAGACAGGTCCTCCCCCGCGCCCGTCCATGCAGACCGCGCGCCCGCCCATGCGGACCCCGCGCTCGTCCACGCGGACAGCTTACGGTCGAGCAGCGCGGTGTCGACCCGTCCGGCCACGAAGTCGTCGTCCGCCAGGATCGCCCGCAGCAGCGCGAGGTTCGTGGTGATCCCGTGCAGCACACCCCGCCGCAGGCCGTCGGCGAGCAGGCGGATCGCCGAGGCGCGGTCCGGCCCGTACGCGATGATCTTGGAAAGCATGGCGTCGTAGCGGACCCCGACCTCGCTGCCCGCCTCGACCCCGGAATCGACCCGGATGCCGGGCGCGTCGAAGTCGAAGGCGCGCAGCCGGCCGGTCTGCGGCGCGAACCCGGCTGCCGGGTCCTCGGCGTAGAGCCGCACCTCGATCGCGTGTCCCTCGGTCGGCGGCGGCTCGGCGGGAAGTGCCCGTCCCTCCGCGATCGCCACCTGCCAGGCGACCAGGTCGAGACCGGTCACCGCCTCGGTCACCGGGTGCTCGACCTGCAGCCGCGTGTTCATCTCCAGGAAGAAGATCCGTTCCGCGTCGACGAGGAACTCGACGGTCCCGGCGCCGCGGTAGCCGACCGCCTCGGCCGCGGCCAGGGCATGCGCGTGCAGCTCGGCCCGCAGCGCGCCGGACAGCCCGGGGGCCGGCGCCTCCTCGACGATCTTCTGGTGCCGGCGCTGGACCGAGCAGTCCCGGTCACCGACCACCCAGATCCGTCCGTGCTCGTCGCCGAGCACCTGCACCTCGACGTGCCGGGCATTCGGCAGGTACGGCTC
>KL571263.1:4450-5928 GCA_000715855.1 Actinoplanes liguriensis | reverse complement strand
TGTGTATAAGAGACAGGCTCCTCCGCGGACGCCGCCGCCAGCTCGGACCGCAGCGCCCCGGGGTCGGTGACGACCCGCATGCCGCGCCCGCCACCGCCGGCCGCGGCCTTGATGAGCAGCGGGTACGTCTCGTCGCCGTCGAGCACCGGCACGCCCGCCGCGGCGACCAGCTTCTTCGCGCGGATCTTGTCGCCCATCGCCTCGATCGTGTCGGGCGCGGGACCGACCCAGATCAGCCCGGCGGTTTCCACGGCCCGGGCGAACTGGGCGTTCTCGGACAGGAAGCCGTAGCCGGGGTGGACCGCGTCAGCGCCGGACCGCCGGGCGGCCTCGACGATCTGCTCGGCATCGAGGAATGAGTCGACAGCGACAGCCACGTCAGCTTCACCGCTGTGGATGTCCGAGGTTTCGGCATGAACGGCGACAGTTTCGATGCCCAGCGAGCGACAGGTCCGGAAAATCCGGCGCGCGATCTCACCACGGTTCGCCACCAGCAGCCTACGGATCATCACAGCCGGAACACCCCGTAGCCTCGGGCGCCCTGAACAGGCGCGTTATGAATCACGGACAGGCAGATGCCGAGAACGGTCCGGGTGTCGCGAGGATCGATGACCCCGTCGTCGTAGAGCATCCCGGAGGTGAAGTAGGCGAGCGACTCCCGCTCGATCTGCGCCTCGATCATCGCCCGGGTCTTCGCGTCGGCCTCCTCGTCGTAGGGGCGTCCGGCGGCGGCCGCGGCCTGCCGGGACACGATCGAGACGACGCCCGCGAGCTGCGCCGGGCCCATCACCGCGGACTTCGCGCCGACCCAGCTGAACATGAACCGCGGGTCGTAGGCGCGCCCGCTCATCCCGTAGTTCCCGGCGCCGTAGGACGCGCCCATCACCACCGACAGGTGCGGCACCTTCGAGTTCGACACCGCGTTGATCATCTGGGCGCCGTGCTTGATGATCCCGCCCTGCTCGTACTCCTTGCCGACCATGTAACCGGTCGTGTTGTGCAGGAACAGCAGCGGCGTGTCGGCCTGATTCGCGAGCTGGATGAACTGCGCGGCCTTCTGCGCCTCGGCGCTGAACAGCACACCCTGCGCGTTGGCGAGCACGCCGATCGGGTAGCCGTGCAGCTGCGCCCACCCGGTCACCAGGCTCGGGCCGTAGAGCGGCTTGAACTCGTCGAACTCACTGCCGTCGACGATGCGCCGGATCACCTCGCGCGGGTCGAACGGGATCTTCAGGTCCGTCGGCACGATGCCGAGCAGCTCCTCCGGATCCTGGGACGGCTCGTCATAGGATGGCCGGGGCGCCGGGCCGAGCTTTCGCCAATTCAGCCGCCGTACGATCTGACGTCCGATCCTGATCGCGTCGGCCTCGTCCACGGCGAGGTAGTCGGCGAGCCCCGACGTGCGAGCGTGCATCTCCGCCCCGCCGAGCGACTCGTCGTCCGACTCCTCGCCGGTCGCCATCTTCACCAGCGGCGGG